>NZ_JBEYVP010000002.1:0-380766 GCF_040644035.1 Streptomyces sp. NPDC047042
GTCCGACGGACCGTCCCGGCAGGCCGCCTCCGCGCGGGCCGATTTTTTCGCCCCCGCCGCCCCTACCCGTCCCATCCCGTTCCTGGGGGCTGTGCCCCCAGGCCCCCCTACGGCCCTGAACGGGCCTTGTCCTCAAACGCCGGACGGGCTGGAAATGCGGGCCGGTGCTGAAAGGTACGGGCCGGCGGCGAAGGGGCGCAGGGGTGCGGGCCCGCTCGTCTTGCCTTGTCCTCAAACGCCGGACGGGCTGGGATGGTGCAGCCAGCGTTGGAGGGTCTTGTTCACCTCTGGGGGTAGGGCGCTCAGGCTGTCGATTACCGCTCTGTCCTCCGGCATCGGGGGGATGCCGGCGACCGTCAGTGCCGCGTGGAGGGCCAGGCGTTGTTCGTCGCGGGGGGTGAGGGCGTAGGACAGGCGGTGGGCCGGGTTGGGGGGCGGCAGGAAGTAGTCGACGTCGTCGGGGTGTGCTGCGTAGGGGTCGACGACTGCGCACGTGGTGAGGTTCTCGTGGCTCCAGGGGGTCATCTTCTCTGTCTCCTCGTCGGCGAATCGTTCGCTGATCACGGGTTCAGAGAGGTTCGTGGGGGTGTCTTCGGTTGCGGAGGCGGGCGTACGTCACGCCTATGGCTCCATCGGCTGCTGATCACCTGGTGTGACCAGTCGTGGGCGGGCAGTCGTGGGGGAGTTGTGCTTGAGAGGTAAAGTATTTTGGTCTTCGTTGCCTACTGGGCAGTCATGTTCTAGGCATGGGGATCATGACTCCCCCCACCAAGATTCTCGCCGCCCTCGGTGTCGCCGCCGGACTCGTTCTCGGGTTTGCCGGTAGTGCCGGGGCCGCCACGCCCGGGGTTCCGGGTGTCCCTTCCGTCGGGTTCGCTCAGCGGGCCGTTGTCGGGGCCGACGGGCAGGTTTATCGGCTCAGGCTCGCCGCCACTCCCACAACCCTTCCTGCCGCCGGTGGCACCGTGAACGTCGCCGGGACCGGGTACAACCGGGGGCAGGGGATCTTCCTTGCCTTCTGTGTCGTCCCGGACGGGGTTGTCGTCGGGGATCCCTCGACCTACACCTCGCTGCCCACGCCCTGTCTGCCGGGGCGGGACAGCAAGGACGGCTCCTCGCGGAGGATCACCGACAGTGACACCGGGACCCCGGGCATCACGTTGCCGTACCGGGAAGGGGGGTCCTTCCTCACCACCCTCAACCTTCGGCCTGAGATCGCGGACGGGGTCGTGTGTGACGTCGACGTCAAGTGCGCCATCGTGACGCGCGCCGACTTCACCGCCACCGCCGACCGGTCCTACGACCAGTACATCCCCGTCAGCTTCGGGAAGTAGGGCCCGCCCGCCATGGGGCCCAGTGTCGCGGAGGCGCGCTGAAAAGCCGTTTTCGTGGTTCTGGGCCCACCTGGGAGAATGGGGAGGTCAGCCGTCCGACCGTGGCGGCGGCCTTCAGGAACTCTCAGAAAAAGAGGACGTGCCGATCGTGGCTCAGAGCACCGAGACCACCGACTGGGTCTCCCGTTTCGCGGATGAGGTCATCGAGGAGTCGGAGCGCCGAGCCCCCGGGAAACCCGTCGTCGTCGCGTCCGGGCTGTCGCCCTCCGGGCCCATCCACCTGGGCAACCTGCGCGAGGTCATGACCCCGCATCTCGTCGCCGACGAGATCCGGCGGCGCGGGTACGAGGTCCGGCACCTCATCTCCTGGGACGACTACGACCGTTATCGCAAGGTGCCCAATGGCGTTGAAGGGGTCGACGAGTCCTGGGCCGAGCACATCGGGCGGCCCCTGACCGCCGTACCCGCGCCCAAGGGGTCCGCGTACCCCTCCTGGGCCGAGCACTTCAAGGCCGCGATGGTCGACGCGCTCGCCGAGCTCGGTGTCGAGTTCGACGGGATCAGCCAGACCGCCCAGTACACCTCCGGCGCCTACCGCGAGCAGATCCTGCACGCCATGAAGCACCGGGCCGACATCGACGCCATCCTCGATCAGTACCGGACCAAGAAGGTCCCCGGTAATCCCGGTAAGAAGCCTCAGCAGTCGCAGAAGCCCGTCGACGACGCCGAGCTCGAGGCCGCCGAGGGGTCCGGGGCCGCCGGTGAGGACGACGGCAGCTCCGGGTCCGCCGGGTATTTCCCGTACAAGCCCTTCTGCGGGGGGTGCGGGAAGGACCTCACCACCGTCACCGCCTACGACGACGACACCACCGAGCTGACCTACACCTGCACCGTCTGCGGGTTCTCCGAGACCGTCCTGCTGAGCGAGTTCAACCGCGGCAAGCTGGTCTGGAAGGTCGACTGGCCGATGCGCTGGGCGTACGAAGGGGTCGTGTTCGAGCCGAGCGGTGTCGACCACTCGTCCCCGGGGTCCAGCTTCCAGGTCGGCGGGCAGATCGTGGGCAGTGTCTTCGGCGGCAAGCAGCCCATCGGGCCCATGTACGCCTTCGTCGGCATCAGCGGCATGGCCAAGATGTCCAGCAGCAAGGGGGGCGTGCCCACGCCCGGCGACGCGCTGAAGATCATGGAGCCGCAGATTCTGCGCTGGCTGTACGCCCGCCGGCGGCCCAACCAGTCCTTCAAGATCGCCTTCGACCAGGAGATCCAGCGCCTCTACGACGAGTGGGACAAGCTCGACGCCAAGGTGGCGGACGGGTCGGCGCTTCCCGCCGACGTCGCCGCCCACTCGCGTGCGGTGCGTACCGCCGCGGGTGAACTGCCGCGTACGGCCCGGCCGTTGCCGTACCGGACGCTGGCCTCCGTCGCCGACATCACCGCCGGTGCCGAGGACCAGACGCTGCGGATCCTGGGCGAGCTCGACCCGGCCGATCCGCTGGTCTCCCTCGACGAGGTGCGGCCCCGGCTCGACAAGGCCGAGGCCTGGATCAACACCCAGGTGCCCGCCGATCAGCGGACCATCGTGCGGGACGAGCCCGACAGCGAGCTGATCAAGTCCCTCGACGAGCAGGGGCGGCAGTCGCTGCGGCTGTTGGTGGACGGACTTGCCGACAACTGGTCTCTGGACGGGCTCAGCCATCTTGTCTACGGCGTGCCCAAGGTCCAGGCCGGGTTCTCCGCCGACGCCACGGCCAAGGAACTCCCGGCCGAGATCAAGGTCGCCCAGCGGACGTTCTTCGCCCTCCTCTACCACCTGCTCGTCGGGCGGGACACCGGTCCCCGCCTGCCCACACTGCTGCTCGCGGTGGGGCAGGAGCGGGTCCGGCTTCTCCTGGGGGAGTAGAGCGACGTATGGGGGAGTAGAGCGACGTATGGGGGAGTAATGGGGGAGTAGGGGTTCGTACGCGTTCTGAGGAGGGGCGCTCGGCTTGTGCCGGGCGCCCCTCCTTCCTTGCCTTGCGTACCGCCGGTGGCCGTCCCCTCAGACCGTCACCGCTATGGCCAGCATGATCGCCATCAGAGTCACCACGAAGATCGTGATCTGGCCCGGTGTCGGTATCTCCACCTGCTCTCCGGCGCGTGCCCGGCCGATCTGGCGGCCGATGTAGCGGGCGAAGACCACCCGCGTCAGGGCCAGGCCGAGCATGCCCAGGGTGTAGAGCATCAGAGGGGTGTTTCCCTCGTACTGCCGTGCCGCCGAGTCGAGGCCGATGGCGAGGGCGGCGCCCAGGGGGAGCACGACCACCTTCCACTTGTTCTTTCGCTCGAGGATCAGGGACTGGAACGCCACCGCCGCCGCGGTGCCCGCCACGACGGCGGCGATCCACCAGTCGGCGCGGGAGAAGTGGGAGGTCAGCACAGGGTTCCTTACGGCTACCAGGTGAGGAGGCCGGTCACGAAGGTCACCCCGTCGCTGACGCCGTTCGAGATCGTCGTCCCGACGTTCTTCGCCAGGGTCTCTCCACCCACCTTGAAGTTGCGGAGCAGCGCGCTCTTGCCCTGGAAGATACCGCCCATCACGAAGATGCCCAGCGCCTGCTGGAACTGGGGGGACTTCCAGCCGCCGTCGTAGCTCAGGGACAGCAGGGCGCTCACTCCCTGCATGCCCCAGGAGGCGAGGCCGACTCCGAGGGCGACGGCTCCGACGGCGCCCGCGAAGGGGCCGGTGAACGGGGCGACGAGGGCGAGGCCGAGGGAGATTCCGCCCAGCACCGTGCTCCAGTGACCGGTGGCCGACGCCCAGTCCTTCATGTCGCCCATGTCCTCGGGCCACATGCCCCAGTACTTGGTGTCGCCGGTGTTGTCGTCGTCGTACTTGGGGTCGTCGGACGGGTTGGTGCCGTCCTGTGCGGCCTTCCTGGCCGCCTCGGCGGCCTTGCGGGCGGCCTCGACCGCCTCGGCGCGGCGTTTCGTGGCCTCGATGGCGCGGGCCTCGCTGGCGGCGGCGGAGGCGGCCTTCGCGTCCTTGCCGGCCTGGATGGCGGAGGCGCGGGCCGCGGTGGCGGAACTCTGGGCCGAGGCGGCGGAGTTCACGGCCTGCCTGGCGGAGGCCACCGCCTGGCTCATCGAGTAGTTCGCGGAGCGCGCGGCACCGCGTGCGGTGGACGCCGCCGACCGCGCGGACCTGGCGGACTCGGCTGCGGCGGCCGCCGAGCGGTCGGCGGCGTCCGCGTTGGCCTTCGCCTCCGCCGCGGAGTTGTTGGCGTCGGCGGCGTAGCCCTTCGCCTTGTTCTCCCACTCGATCGCCTCGGCGGCGGCCTGGCGGGCCTCGGCGGCGGCCTTGGACGCGCGCGCCGCGTCCTCGAGGGCCTTCGCGGCGATCCGCGCGGCGTGCGCGATGGCGGCGCGGACCGCGGCGACATGGGTGGCGTGGTCCTCGTCGAGCTGGGCGACGCCGAACTTGTCCTTGACGACGAAGGCGCGCCGCATGCGGGCCGGGCCCTCGAGGACGATCTGCGCAGCCGACTTCATGTACGGGCCGCCGGTGTCGAGCAGGCGGACGATCTCTACGTTGTCGTCCTCCTTGGTGGCGGCCGGCAGTTCCACGGTGAGGAAGCGGTGCAGGGCGCGGGCACCGCCGTCGTTCAGCGCGGCCTGGGCGCCCGCCTTGACGGCGGCACCGGGGTTCGCGTTCAGGAGGGCCGCGACCGCGACGCGGTTGTCCGTGGCCGCCGCCTCGACCGCGCCGTTGGTGAGGAACTCGCCGACCGCGTTCGTCGCGGTGCCGGCCAGCGCCTGGAAGGCGGCCTCGGCGATGGCGGGCGTGCCGAGCTGGGCGAGGGTGAGGACACCCTCCCGGTCGTCCTGGCCCTGGGCGAGGAGCCGGTCCGTGCTGATCCAGTTGACGATGTCGTCGTCGGCGCCGGCGAGGGCGTACTCGGCGGCCTCCCTGGTCCAGCCGCCGGTCGAGTCGAGCAGCCTGACGGCGGCCTTGCGGCCGTTGGTGACGGCGGTGGCGGTGTCCCCGGTGCGCAGCGCGGCCTCGGCGGCGGCGAGGAGATCCTTGATCTCCGTGCTGGTGGCGTCCGCGCGGGTGCGCTGCTCGTCGGCCCGTCGGGTGTCGGCGGCCTCGGTCTGGGCCTGCTGGCGTGCCACGGCGACGCCCATCTCGGTGTCCTCGGCGATCCGCGCGGTCTCGGCCTCGCGGGCTGCCTTCTCCACCTCCTGGGCCTCCTTGACGGAGGCGGCGGCGGTGTTGGCCGCGGTGACCGCCGCGGCGGCGTACGCGGTGGAGCGCTTGGCGTACTCGATCGCCTTGCCCGCGTTGTCCGCCGCGTCGTCGGCCGCGTCGGCGGCCTTCAGGGCGTGCTCGGCGGCGCTGTTCGCGGCGTCGCGGGCCGCAGCGGCGGCCGCCGCGGCCCTGCCCGCGAGCGTCGTGGCGATGCCCGCGGCCCGGGTGGCGCGCGCGGCGGCCGCGTCGCCCTGCGCGGCGGCGGCCCTGGCCCTGGCGGCCTGGGACTGGGCGACTCCGGAGCTGGCGGCGGCCTGCGCGGCCGCGTTGGCGGCGGCAGCGGCGTTGGTGGCGGCGCTCGCGGCGGCGTTGCCCGCGTCCTTGGCGCCCGCGGAGGCGATCCGGGCCTGGTCGGCGGCGGCCGCCGCGGTCTTCGCGCGTGCGGCGGCGTCCCGGGCGCCCTGGGCGGCCGACCGGGCGGCCGACGCCTTGGACGCGTCCTTGGAGGCCGCGATGGCCGCGTTGTACGCCCGTGAGGCGGCGCCACCCGCCGCGGCGGCGGCGGCAGCGGCGCCCTGCGCGGCCTGCGCGGCGCGGCTGGAGGCGGCCTGGGCGGCACGGGACGCGGCGATGGCCGTACCGGCCGCGTCGGCGGCGCCCTGCGCGGCACTGGCCGCCTTGTTGGCGGCGGCGGCCGACTTGCGTACGTCGTTCTGCGCGGCCTGCGCCTCCTCGGCGGCCCGGAGCGCCGCCTCCTTGGCCTTCGCGGCGGCCTCCTTCGCCTGGTCGGAGGCGGTGACCGCCTGGTCCGTCCGCAGCTTGGCGCGCTTGCCCTCGCGTTCCACGATCCTGACCAGCTGGTCGATCGTGGCGGTCTCCTCGTCGCGGGCGCGGGCGATGTACTGCCCGGAGGCGAGGAAGTTGCTGATCGCGGCCGGCGTGCCGTCGGACAGCGCGCGCTCCGCGTACACCTTCACCTGCGGGGAGGCGGTGGAGACGATGGTGAGGACCTCGAAGCGGTCGTCCTCGGCGCGTGCCGTGTACTGGGTGGTCTCCAGGAAGGTCCGCAGCGCCGCCGACGTGCCCGCGTTCAGTGCCTTGTTGGCCTCGCGCTTCACGGCGGTGCCGCCGTTGTTGAGGACGGTGGTGACGGCCACCCGCAGGTCCGTCTGCAGGGGCTGGACGTAGCCGGTCTCGAGGAAGGCCGCGATCGCGGTGTCCCCCGAGGACAGCGCGGTCTCGGCCGAGGTACGGGTGGACGTACCGGCGTAGGACAGCGACGAGAGAACGGTGAAACGGTTGTCCTCGGCATTCACCGCGGGCAGTTCACCGGTGAGAAAAGCCGACACGGCCGCCGATGATCCGGTAAGGGCGACGGCGGCGGCCTCGCGGGCCGCGCGGCCGCCCGTCTTGTACGCCCATACGGCCTTGCCGCGGTCGGTGTCCGGCAGGCCGGTGTCGACCGGATCGGCGGCGTGGGCGGGGGTGGCGGTAAGGGTCAGGATCGAGGGCAGGGCGGGAACGGCCGCCGCTCCGGCGACGCCCATGAGTATCCGCCGCCGGCTCCACAATGACGCTTGCAAAGTTCGCATCCTCCCGTTGAGCCGTACGTAATACGGCTGCGAAAACATGACATGGCTCCCCAATTCACGTCATACGAAGGGGAGTTGGCGAGCCTGCCGATTCGACGGTACGGACGACTCTTTGCCGGGTCAATGCCGGGAAGCAATCGCTTTCCAGGGTGTCGGTGAGCCTTTGGAAAACGGAATGTTATCCGCCGGAAATCTTTCCTTTTCGGAATCTCCACCGAATCCTGTACAACCCTCCCCCGAAGTGACGCAGGTCACTGGGCACCTTTCGGATCTGTGCGATTTGCGTTGGTCTTTCCGGTGGACAAAGATTGAGTAAACGGCTTTGTATGCAGGGAGCTGCGGATATGAGCGGGGGGTGAATCCGTCGGCATGCACTTTTGTTGTCGTGCTAAAAATTTCGAAGAAATTGCGGACCTTGACACGCCGCAGCTTTCACGCCCGTTCTCTCTTTCGTTAGGACTGCGATGAAGGCATTCAGTACCACCGCGTCGAAAACCAGACGCCTCGTCACCCGCACCCTGGCCGCCTCCGTGGCCGCCGGTGCCCTCGCCTGGCTCGCGATCGCCGGCAGCCAGACGGGAACGCCCGCCGGCGGAAACGGGAACGCGACCGCCGCCGAGGCCGTCGCCGACGAGGCTCCCGGGTACGCGGTCGAGACGTTCGACTACCCGAACGCGGACAAGATCCTCGCCGAGCAGAACATCGTCCTCAAGCGCGGGGACGGCCACATCACGCTTGTCGACTGTGCGAGCGGTACGGGCCTGTTGGAGGTCTGGGCGCGCGAGAAGGCCGACCGGATCTGCTTCAAGGTCGTGGGCAGCTCCGGCTGGCTGACGATGGAGATCCCGTCCGTCTACGCCGTCAAGGGCAACGACTACGCGACCGAGGTCGACATGACGGTCGGTACGGAGGAGAAGTCCTTCGACGTGGAGAAGAACACCTGGACCGCGGTCGGTGAGAGCGCCGACGAGCAGGGCCGCGAGCACATGCTCGTGGAGATCCGCTCGGCCAAGTAGGCCCCGTACGCCCCACCGTCTCCGTCTGCTTTTCCGGCTCCTTAAGGACTCACCACATGCGTCACGCCAGACCCGTGCGCCTCACCGCACTGGCCGCCACCCTGACACTGGGCTCCGCCACGCTCGCCGCCGGTTCGGCCGCCGCCGTCACCGGCCCCGCCGTCCCCGCCGCCACGACCACCTACGCCTACACCGCGCAGGTGATCGTCGGGAACAACGACCGAGGCTGCTCCGGCGTCCTCGTCGACCGGGAGTGGCTGCTCACCGCCGCCAGCTGCTTCGTCGCCAACCCGGCCGCCGGCCTCACCGTGCCCGCCGGCAAGCCCGCCCTCAAGACCACCGCGACCATCGGCCGCTCCGACCTCTCCGGCACCGGCGGTGCCGTGCGCGAGATCGTCGAGCTGGTCCCGCGTACCGACCGCGACGCGGTGCTGGCCCGGCTGAGCCGCCCGGTCACCAACGTCACCCCGCTCGCCCTGGCCACCACCGCGCCCGTCGCCGGTGAGGAGCTGACCCTGGCCGGGTTCGGGCGTACGACGACCGAGTGGGCGCCCTTCAACCTGCACACCGGCGCCTTCAACGTGGACGCGGCCACCGCCACCAGCGCCACGGTCACCGGCAAGAACGCTGCCGCCGCCTGCCAGGGCGACGCCGGCGGTCCCCTTGTGCGGACCGTCAACGGCACCGCCCAGCTGGCCGCCCTGAGCAGCCAGTCCTACCAGGGCGGCTGCCTCGGTATCGCCACCACCGAGACCCGCACCGGCGGCATCGCCACCCGCGTCGACGACCTCGCCTCCTGGGTGAACTCCAAGACCGGCGCGGTCCGCATCACCGACTTCAACTGCGACGCGGTCGAGGACATCGCGATCTCCGACCCGCGCGCCACCGTCGCCGGAGTCACCGCCGCGGGCGTCGTCCGCATCGTGTACGGCGGCGGCAAGGGCACCGCCGAGATCCACCAGAACCTCGACTGGGTCCCCGGCGGCGTCGAGACCAACGACTGGTTCGGCGAGTCCATCGCCACCGTCGACTACGACGAGGACGGCTGCACCGACCTCGTCGTGGGCACGCCCAGCGAGGACGTCGGCACCCCCATCGACGGCGGCTTCGTCGACATCCTGCACGGCGCCCCCGGCGGCCTCGGCACCGGCGTCAAGAAGAACACCCACTTCGAGGAGGGCCAGGGCGCCGGCTCCCTCAAGGCCGCCGCCCCCCAGGCCGGCGACCGCTTCGGCGACTCCGTCGCCGCCGGGGTCACCGCGGCCGGCGAACCCTTCATCGTGGCCGGCGCGCCCGGCGAGGCCGTCAGCGGCGCCGCCAAGGCCGGCGCGGCCTTCTACATCCACGGCGACACCAACATCATCGTCACCCAGGACAGCACCGACGTTCCCGGTGCGGCCGAGGCCAACGACGGCTTCGGCGGCTCGGTCGCGGCCGACACCAACTTCTTCGCCGTCGGCGCGCCCGGCGAGGCCATCGGCGAGGACGCGGGCGCGGGCAACCTGGCCGTCTTCTCCCACACCCTGACCTCGGCGGGCCTGCCCACCCCGAGGTTCGGCCTCGACCAGGACCTCGACACCGTCTCCGGCGGCGCCGAGGCCGGCGACCAGTTCGGCTTCTCCCTGGCCCTGGCCCCGTACCGGCCCTCCGGCGCGGCCAGTGCCACCGAGTCGATCCTCGCGGTCGGCTCCCCCGGCGAGGACCTCGACATCGACGGCGTCGCCAAGGCCGACACCGGCACCGTCCTGACCTTCCGTATCGCCGCCGCCGGCACCTACACCCAGCTCCAGGGCATCAACCAGGGCACCGGCGAGGACGACGTCAGCGGCACCTCCGAGGCCGGCGACCGCGTGGGCGTCACCCTGTCCGCCGTCAACACCGCCCCGCGTGCCGTCAGCACCACGGCCACGATGAAGCTGGCCGTCGGAGCCCCCAACGAGGCGGTCGGTACGGCGGCCAACGCCGGCGCCGTCCACACGTTCTCGCTCCTGGGCGCCCCCGGCGCCAACGACCGCTGGCTCGAGGTCGGTGACGGTGACGGCATCCCCGGCACCCCCGGCGCGAACCAGCAGCTCGGCAGCAGCATCCACTACACCGGCACCAAGCTGTACGTGGGCATGCCCCTCGGCCCGAACACGTACGGCACCCTGTACGCCCTGCCCCACTCCAACGTGACCGCCGGTGGCGCCGTCGCCGCCGTCACCACCTACCAGCCCGGCACGGGCGGCCTCCCGGCCGCCGGCGACCGCTTCGGCTACGCGGCCCGCTAGAAACGGTAAACGGTTGTACGAAGACGGGGCGCCCGGTGGATACCGGGCGCCCCGTCCGTCGTACAGACAAGAAAGTCAGGCGATGTGGTCGTCCTGGAGTTCCGCCGTGTGGCGGTTGGTGAAGCGGTTCACCATCCGGTCGGCCTCGCGCTGCGGGAGCTTGGTGCCGTACGTCGCCTCCACGTCGCCCCGGAACTGGCCCGAGGTCGGGTAGCTGCCGTCTATCGACTTCTTGAAGACCATGTAGTAGTCCTCCTCCGTCGGTGTCGGCTCCGGGGTGCCGCCGCCCGCACCCATCTCACGGGTACGGCCCGGACCCGCCGGGATCGGGAAGGTACCGGTGTCCTCCGGGGACGGCTCCGGGTCGGGCGCGGCGGGCTCGTCGTACTCCTGCTGCGGGAACACCCGCTGCTCGAACCGCTGCTGCTCGAACCGCCGCCGGTCGGCGAAACGTTGCTGCTCCTCGAACTGCCGCTGCTCTTCGAACTGCCGCTGTTCCTCGAACTGCTGCCGGGCCGCGTACTGCTGCTGTGCCTCGTACTGCTGTGCCTCGTACTGCTCGGCCTGCTGCTGCTCGTCGGCCCACTGGGCGTACGCGGCCTCGGGGTCGTACGTCGGGTCGTAGCCGCCCTGGTACGCGATGGTCCGGGGGTCGCGCGCCTGGAGCCACGGGTTCTGCGGCTCGGCGTCCTCCGGCTGCCCGGGGGCCCTGCCGCCCTCGGCGGCGGGACGCTGCTCCTGGGCCTGGGCCTGGGCGGGTGCCGGGTCTGGGTTGTTCTGTACGGGGGTCGCCGCCTCCGCGGTACGACCGCTCGCGCTCGCGTCGGCCGCCTCCAGGGCGGGCTGGGGCGCCGCCGTCGAGGCGGAGACCGCGGCCGGTGTCGGTGCCGGGGCCGGAGGCAGCAGCGCCGGTTCGATGCCCGCCGCCGCCAGGCCCGAGGGGGCCGTCTCCGCGAGGGGGACGCCGTAGCGCGCCAGGCGCAGCGGCATCAGGGACTCCACCGGGGCCTTGCGCCGCCAGGCGCGGCCGAAGCGCGCGTGCAGCCGGGCCTGGTAGACGAGACGTTCCTGCTCGAGCTTGATGACCTGGTCGTAGGAGCGCAGCTCCCACAGCTTCATCCGGCGCCAGAGAAGGAACGTCGGCAGGGGGGACAGCAGCCAGCGGGTCAGGCGGACACCCTCCATGTGCTTGTCCGCCGTGATGTCCGCCATCCGCCCGATGGCGTGCCGGGCCGCCTCCACCGCGACCACGAACAGCACCGGGATGACGGCGTGCATACCCACGCCCAGCGGGTCCGGCCAGGCCGCCGCACCGTTGAACGCGATCGTCGCCATCGTCAGCAGCCACGCCGTCTGGCGCAGCAGCGGGAACGGGATCCTGATCCAGGTGAGGAGGAGGTCGAGGGCGAGCAGGACACAGATACCCGCGTCGATGCCGATCGGGAAGACGTAGCTGAAGTTCCCGAAGCCCTTTTTGATCGCCAGCTCACGGACGGCGGCGTACGATCCCGCGAAGCCGATTCCGGCGATCACGACTGCACCGGCGACGACCACGCCGATGAGCACCCGGTGCATTCGTGTCAGCTGCAGTGGCGCGGCCACCCGTACTCCCCTCCCTGTGCGTGTTGTTGCGCGCAACAGGGTGGCACATGTGTGCGGCGTACGTGTTGCCGAGACAAGGTCAGTTCTTCTTCGACGCGGAGGGTGACGCCGACGAGGAAGGCGCCTTGGCCTCCGACTTCGTCGCCGACTCGGACGGGGAAGCGCTCGGCTTCGCCGACGAACTGGCGGACGAGGTAGGGGAGTTGGTGGGAGCGGAACCGGCCCCGCCACCCGCGCCGCCCGCGCCGTTCGCCGCGGAAACCTTCGCGACGGCCTCCTTGGCCGCCTTCTCCGCGGACTTCGCCAGACCGTCCGCGCTCGGCGTCTTCTCGCCCGCGAGCCCGGCACCGTTGTAGTCCAGCGTCACGACCACGTTCTCGACCCGGACGACGACCGTCTGCTGCCGGAACGACCCTTCCTTCTTCTTCAGGTCGTAGCGCACCGATGTCGCGTCGTCGCCCGCACCGGCCACCGGCGTCGAACGGGTGTTCTTCGCGCCCTCCGCCGACTGCGCGTCCTGCACCTGGCTCTCGTAGTACGCCGACGCCAGCTCCTCGGCGGAGCCACGCGTCGCGGTCGACTCGAAGCGCAGCAGCGACACGTTCAGCCAGCGGAACTGGGAGCCCTTCACACCGTTGTTGACCAGGCTCGTCCAGGAGCAACTGCCGCGCGTCGACGTGTCGTTGGACGACCCCTCCTTGCCCGACTTCACGCCCTTCGGGACAAGCTCCTTCAACGTCTTCTCCGACAGCACCGCACACGGCTCGGGCAGCTTCCCGTACGCCGCCGCCTGCACGGTCGGCGACGCGCTCACGGTCTCGCCCGCGCCGGCCTCCGCCGACTTCGCCGCGCCGTCGGGGGACTGCGACCCCGACCCCGATCCGGAGTCGGAGCCCGAGTCCGAGGAGCAGCCGACGGCCGCCAGGAGAAGAACGGGGACGGCGGCGAGGGCGGCGAGGGCGTGCTGCCGTCGCTTCGTCGTCACTACGGCGGTCCGGCTGCGCTGGTCTCGCTGTGCGGGTCGGTGCATGGTTCCTTCACTCATCGCGCTGTGGTTCCTGCGGCTCTCGGTTCCTGCGGTCGGATCGGGTCCGAGGGGCCACGGTACGCGGTGAGGGGGGCGCGCGGCCTTGCTTCACGCCCAATGCAGACAGCGCGTACCGCGCGAAACGGGCGCTCCCTCAGTCGAACGCGCCGGCCAACTGCGAGGCCAGTTTCCGCGCCCTGTCCTGCATTTCCTTGCTGTCCGGGGTGGTGCCGAGCGGCGCCGGCTGCTCGACGTACTCGATCGTCACGATGACGTTGGACGTGCGGAACGCCACAGTTACCGTGCGCTGCTGGGCCGTTGAACCGGCGCCGCTCAGCTCGTCGTCGAGGTACGCCTCGTCGCCGAGGCCGTCGAGGAGACGGGGCTGGATAGCGGCGGCGGAGGCGGTGTCCCCGTCGGTTCCCGTGCTGGTTCCCGTGCCCGTGTCCAGGGAGGCGGAGGCCGCGTCGGTGGGCGTGGTGCTGGTGGAGGAGGAAGGGGAGGCGGATCCGGTGGGGGTGGGGGTAGGGGTGGGCGTGGGGGTCGGGGTGGTGGAGGCGGCGGGCGCGGGAAGGTGCGCGGCGACCACCTTGCCGGCGAAGACATCCGTCGCCTGGCTGTCGTCGCTCACGGAGTTGTCGTACGACACGACCCGTTCGAAGTCGACGAGGAGATGGTCGGTGGCGTCCGTCGACTCCACCTTCCAACGGCAGCCGACCTTGCGGTCCGTGTTGTACGTGAGCGTCGGCTCGCCCTCGTACGCCTGCTCGCGCTGGTCCTCGTCCGCGATCTGCCTGATGCCGGGCAGCAGCGAGTCGAGGGTGTCGTTGCTGACCACGGTGCAGGGCTCGGGGAGTGTGCGGTAACGGCCGGGCTGGGCAGCGGCGGTGGTGGTGGAGCTGTCGCCGGGCTTGGCGTCCTCGGCGGTGTCACCACCGCCCGAGCCGCCGGTGCAGCCGGCCAGCAGCGCCGCGAGGAGGGCGGCGACGCCGGGTACGTAGGCCTTCCGCTGCACGGGCAGGTCCTCTCGACGATCTCAGGCGGTCTTTGGCTTGTCGATCATTGTGGGGCGGTACGCGCTCCAGTGTCCCCGCTGGTTATTCGCTTGCCGCGCAAGGGAGTCACCGGCAGACAATGTCTATCGCACGCACCACCGTGTACGCCGGTCCGGCATCCCTTTCGTTGACCTTGGCGCCGGTTTTGCGTTTCAGGACTTCTGTTGGTTTTTCGGGGGAATGAGGACGATATGTCGTACGTGGAAGTGCCCGGCGCGAAGGTTCCCATCCGTATGTGGGCCGACCCGGCGTCGGTCGAGGACGGCGCGATGCAGCAGCTGCGCAACGTCTCGACGCTGCCGTGGATCAAGGGGCTCGCCGTCATGCCTGACGTGCACTACGGCAAGGGTGCGACGGTCGGTTCCGTCATCGCGATGCACGGTGCGGTGTGCCCGGCGGCGGTCGGGGTCGACATCGGCTGCGGAATGTCGGCGGTGAAGACCTCCCTGACGGCGAACGACCTGCCGGGCGACCTGTCCCGGCTGCGCTCGAAGGTCGAGGAGGCGATTCCGGTGGGACGGGGCATGCACGACAGCCCTGTTGACCCGGGTCGGCTGCACGGGTTCGCGGTCGGGGGGTGGGACGACTTCTGGGGGCGGTTCGAGGGGGTTGCGGATGCGGTGAAGTTCCGAGAGGAGCGCGCGAACAAGCAAATGGGAACGCTTGGATCGGGTAATCATATGATCGAGCTCTGTTTTGATCAGTCCGATTCGGTCTGGCTCATGCTCCACTCCGGTTCCCGGAACATCGGCAAGGAACTTGCCGAGTACCACATTGGTGTAGCGCAGAAGCTTGCGCACAACCAGGGCCTGGTCGACCGTGACCTCGCGGTGTTCGTCTCGGACACTCCGCAGATGGCGGCATACAGGAACGATCTCTACTGGGCGCAGGAGTACGCCAAGTACAACCGCTCGATCATGATGGCGCTTCTGAAGGACGTCGTCCGTCGGGAGTTCAAGAAGGCGAAGCCCACCTTCGAGCCAGAGGTGTCCTGCCACCACAATTATGTTTCGGAGGAGCAGTACGAAGGGATGGACCTCCTCGTCACGCGCAAGGGGGCCATCAGCGCAAGGGCGGGGGAGTTCGGCATCATCCCCGGCTCGATGGGGACCAGCTCGTACATCGTGAAGGGGCTCGGGAACGAGAAGGCGTTCAACTCGGCCTCCCACGGGGCTGGTCGACGTATGAGCCGTAATGCCGCGAAGAAGCACTTCACTGTACGGGATCTGGAGGAGCAGACGCGGGGAGTGGAGTGCCGCAAGGACTCCGGTGTGCTCGATGAGATTCCGGCTGCTTACAAGAACATCGACCAGGTGATGTCGCAGCAGCGCGATCTTGTCGAGGTCGTGGCGAAGCTGAAGCAGTTCATCTGTGTGAAGGGCTGACGGGCGAGGTCCCCGGCGGGTGGCCGGGGGCCTCGCGCAGCTTGTCAATAATCGGTCGGCATGGGGACCTTCCCGGTTCGCAGACGCCAGAGGCGGATGTAGCAGCTCTTCTCGGTTCGACCGAGTTCTTTGGCTGACGCCGTGACATCGTTCAGTCGCAGCAGCGCACGGTCTTCCCAGCCGCTCCAGCGGCGGCGGTCGGGAGCGATCCTCATGCCTGCCGGGCGGATCCAAGTGGTCAGGGAGTCGGCCGCCACCTGCTTACGCCCCAGAGACAGGCAGTCCTTGTAGTAGAGGTGGGCTGCCAATTCCTGGGCGTTCTCCTTCGTGTAAAGGATGTTGTAGATGCCGTCGCGCGCGTTGCGCTTCAGAGTGCGCTCGGCTCCTGTGATCTTCCCGGAGTAGAAGCACATGTAGGCGCCGATGGCCGTGCTCTGCGTGGTCAGAGAAACGAACGGGTACCCCTGGCCCGTGTAGCCCACCGAGCCGTCCGCGTCGATGACTCCGCGGAGGTAGTCGCGCTGCGCGAACTGCCCGCGTGGCGGGGCAATCTCCTTGGACTTGCGACCGTAGGGCAAGCCGAGGTTGTTGATGAGGGTTCTGGCTTCGAGGGAACACAGCGTCCAGGTGGCCGAGTGATGGGTCTCGGCGAAATTCGTGGACCGTGTGCGTTCCGTGATGCTGCTGTTGTAGGCGTCAGCCTCTGGAACTCGCGCAGGATGGCGATGTCCCGCACGTTGATCTCGGCTGTCAGGCGGCCCTTCTGCCCCGTTCCCTTCTCCAGATGCCCGTCGGCCTGCAAGAAGCCGAACATGTAGGCGTAGTCGGGGTCTTTGAGGTCCATGAACCCCGTTGTGTCGACGCCGAGGGCGTCGTTCAGAGTGAATTGCTGCGCGCTAGGCTCGCGTTCAGCCACCGGGAAGTCTGCCTTCCTTGATGGTCAGGCCCCGGTCGGGACGGCAATCTCGGCCGCGGGCCGTCGTTTTGATGTTGTGGCGCGAGCCTAGATCGACTGTTCAGGCGTCGTTCGGGTGATCGGTGATATTCACCCTTGTGGGTTATACGGGCCGTAAGTGCGTGTCTGTCCACAGGGTGTGGACCTACTTCGGGGCGTGCTTCACCGCGTAGATCATCACGAACGCCACCAGGTGGATGCCGAAGAGGAAGTACGCGAGGTAGTACCAGACGTAGCGTTCGCGTTGCTTCTCCAGGGCCAGGAGTCGTTTCTCCTGGTCCTGGTCCTGGTCCTGGTCCCGGTCGGGGGCGGTCGTGTCATCCGCGTCGTCCGTCATCACACGTCCCTGTGGACCTTCGTGTTCGAGGCCTGGGCGCGGGGGCGCAGGACCAGGAGGTCGATGTTGACGTGGCTCGGGCGGGTCACCGTCCAGGTGATCGTCTCCGCCACGTCGTCCGCCGTGAGGGGTTCGGCGACGCCCTCGTAGACCTTGGCCGCCTTCTCCGTGTCGCCCGAGAAGCGGGTCAGGGCGAACTCGTCCGTCTTCACCATGCCCGGCGCGATCTCGATGACCCGGACCGGCGTGCCGACGATCTCCAGGCGCAGGGTCTCGGCGAGGACATGGGCGCCGTGCTTCGCGGCGACATAGCCTCCGCCGCCCTCGTACGTGCCGTGGCCCGCGGTGGAGGAGACGACCACGATCGTGCCGTCGCCGCTCGCCGTCAGGGCGGGGAGAAGCGCCTGGGTGAGGTTGAGGGTGCCGATGACGTTCGTCTCGTACATCTGACGCCAGTCGGCCGGATCGCCCGTGGCCACGGGGTCGGCGCCGAGTGCGCCGCCCGCGTTGTTGACGAGGACGCCGATGGTCTTGAAGGCGGTCGCGAACTCGTCCACCGCCGTGCGGTCGGTGACGTCCAGGGGGTACGCGGTGGCCTGGCCGCCCGTCGCGTTGATCTCCTCGGCCAGCGCCTCGATGCGGTCCTTGCGGCGGGCCGTCAGGACGACGCGGTAGCCGGCCGCGGCGAGCCGGCGGGCCGTCGCGGCGCCGATTCCGCTGCTCGCGCCGGTGACCACGGCGATGCGGGAGGCGGCGGACGGGGCGGCGGTGGCCATGGGACTGCTCCTTGGGTGTTCGGCATAAGGGCTGGCTGAGCTGCTGCCCAGGATAGGCAGGCGGGACGCGTGGCCGACGGGGTGTCCGGAGGGTGGGCCGGTGCCGCGCTGCCGGGAACGGGCGGCGGTGGGAAACTGGGGTGGGTGATCCGCGGCAACGGAGGTGGATCATGGGAGAAGCACGTGAGGTCATGGACCGGCTCACGGAGGCGATCACCTCGGCGGACGTCAAGGCCATCGCCGAGCTCTACGCACCCGACGCGGTCGCCGTCACCCCCGACGGCGGGAAGATCCTCGGGCGCGACAACATCGTGGAGTACTGGCGGCAGATGACGGACGCGGTGCCCGAGGGCACGTACGAGTCCGTGCAGGCGTACGAGATCGGCGACACCGCCGTGGACGAGGGTTACTTCAGCGGGCGGAACACCGGGCCGATCGCGCTGCCCTCCGGCGACCAGCTGCCCGCGACGCAGAAGGAGTTCCGTATCCGGGGCGTCGACTTCGCGACGGTCAGGGACGGTCACATCGTGGACTACCGGCTCTACTTCGACCAGATGGAGTTCCTGGGGCAACTCGGGCTGCTGCCCGCCGAGTTCTCCTGACCCGTTCCGCGTGGGTCAGTCGCCTCGCGGGGCGTACATGATCACGGCCATCCCCGCCAGGCAGATCAGCGCGCCTGTCACGTCCCAGCGGTCCGGGCGGTAGCCGTCCGCCGCCATGCCCCAGGCGAGCGAACCGGCGACGAAGACACCGCCGTACGCGGCCAGGACGCGGCCGAACTCCGCGTCGGACTGGAGCGTGGCGACGAACCCGTACGCGCCGAGCGCCAGCACACCCGCGCCGATCCACGCCCAGCCCCGGTGCTCGCGCACGCCCTGCCAGACCAGCCAGGCGCCGCCGATCTCGAACAGGGCGGCGACGAGGAACAGGACGGCGGAACGGAGGACCGGGGACATGCGGGCAGCATCGCATGCCCGTCGCCGGTCCTCGGTCGCCGCCGTCACCTGTTGGAGGGCGCCTGTGCCGGGCGTCAGGTGGGATACATCGGTTCGACGGTCTTCGACTCGTCGGTCTTCGGTGGTTCTCCCTGTGGTGAGGAGTGGGTGGCGTGCGGGTTCGGGTTCGTGTGCGTGGGCTGGTGGCGGGTGCGGTGGCGGCGGGGCTCGGGGCGGCCGGGGTGGTCGGGAGCGGGGGGTTCGCGGGTGCCGACGCCGGCGGGCCGGAGGCCGATCTGGCCTACCACGGGGCCGTCTCGCTGGACCGGGGCCGGATCGATCTGCGGGTGACCCCGCGCAACCACGGGCCGTCCGCCGTCGACGACGCGACCGTGCGGCTGACCTGGTCGGCGCCGCTGGCCGCCCGGCAGCAGTTGCCCGACGGGTGTGCGCGGGTCGGGGCGCGGGTGGTGGTGTGCCGTACGGGGGCGCTGGCCGCCGACGGTGTGGGTGAGCAGATCGGGCTGAGGCTCCGGCTTCGGGGCGCGCCCTCCGAGGTGACGCTGGACCTCGGTACGGTCTGGAACGGCGGGGTCGTCGACCGTAACCGGGGCAACGACCGGCAGCGCGTGCTCGTCCTCGACACGGGGGACGCGTACTACTTCTGACGGCCACTGTCTGCGGCGGCTCTGCGCGCGGTTCACCTTCACCTCCGGGACGGTGAGCCGCGCGCAGGCGTGTGTGGGACACCTGCGGATACCTCCCGAACAGCTCCGGAACAGCTCCGAAATACCTCCGGAATACCTCCGGAGGGGGCGCGGTTGTCGACCCAGGACGCTATAGTTGAACGGTAAACAAACTGGAGGGTGAGCGACCATGCAGTTCGGGATCTTCAGCGTCGGCGATGTCACGCCGGACCCCACCACGGGCCGTACGCCGAGCGAGCGTGAGCGGATCAAGGCCATGGTCGCGATCGCGCTCAAGGCGGAGGAGGTCGGCCTCGACGTCTTCGCGACCGGCGAGCACCACAACCCGCCGTTCGTGCCCTCGTCCCCGACCACGATGCTCGGCTACATAGCCGCGCGGACCGAGAAGCTCGTCCTCTCCACCGCCACCACCCTCATCACCACCAACGACCCGGTGAAGATCGCGGAGGACTTCGCGATGCTCCAGCACCTGGCCGACGGGCGCGTGGACCTCATGATGGGGCGCGGCAACACCGGCCCGGTCTACCCCTGGTTCGGGCAGGACATCCGCGAGGGCATCAACCTCGCCGTCGAGAACTACGCCCTGCTGCGCCGGCTGTGGCGCGAGGACGTCGTGAACTGGGAGGGGAAGTTCCGGACGCCGTTGCAGGGGTTCACCTCGACACCCCGGCCCCTGGACGACGTACCGCCGTTCGTCTGGCACGGGTCGATCCGCTCGCCCGAGATCGCCGAGCAGGCGGCGTACTACGGCGACGGCTTCTTCCACAACAACATCTTCTGGCCGGCCGACCACACCAGGCGGATGGTCGAGCTGTACCGCTCCCGGTACGCGCACTACGGGCACGGCACGCCCGAGCAGGCCATCGTGGGGCTGGGCGGCCATGTGTTCATGCGGAAGAACTCGCAGGACGCGGTACGTGAGTTCCGGCCGTACTTCGACAAGGCGCCGGTGTACGGGAACGGGCCGTCCCTGGAGGACTTCGCGGAGCAGACGCCGCTGACCGTGGGGTCGCCGCAGCAGGTGATCGAGAAGACGCTGGCGTTTCGGGAGTACGCCGGTGACTACCAGCGCCAGCTGTTCCTGGTCGACCACGCCGGGCTGCCGCTGAAGACGGTGCTCGAACAGCTCGACATGCTCGGCGAGGAGGTCGTGCCGGTGTTGCGGGCGGAGTTCGCGGCGCGCCGCGGGGCGGGGGTGCCGGATGCGCCGACGCACGCGTCTCTGCTGGCCGCAGGGGGTCAGGGGGCTTCGACGGAGGACGCCGGAGTCTGACGCTTGAGGGTGTCCTCGGGGGTGGGTGAGCGCCGTGAGGGGTGCGGTGGAGTGCCGGCTGCCGACTCGTCGTGGCTGGTCGCGCAGTTCCCCGCGCCCCTGCGGGTTGCCCCGCCGGCCGCGCAATAGGGCGCCGAGGCTCAGGTCGCTCACTGCTCCATGATGCTCTGGGGAGTTTCCTGCACCACGGTCACCATCCTGGTGAGTGCAGCGCGCATGTAGCGGATCCAGAGCTGCTTGAACGGCCCCGCGACGATCCAGCGGCGGCCTGGCAGCGGCCGGAAGTCGTAGGTCCACCGGATCGACGTGCCGGTGCCGTCGGGCAGGAACGACCACTCGCCGCGCACCCCGGAGGTCAGCTTGGCCAGCACGTTGGTGAACCCGCTGAGCTCGTAGGCGAACCCGTGCCCCTCCGCGACCTCGGTGAGCCGCTCGTCGGCCTTGGAGCCGTCGGTGAACCAGGTCTGGCGCGACATCCCCGGCCGGTTCCAGGTGCCGGTCTGGTCGCGCACTTCCGCGACGCCGGGGAACGGTCCCCACGGCTTGAACACCTGGGCGAGGTCGATCGGCACGATGACCTGGTAGGTGTGGGCGGGGCTGGACGTCGTACGGGCGAAGACGGTGATCGGGACACTCGTGTGGGTCATGCCACGAGCATCGCGGCCGGCGCCTGCCCGGGGCAGACACCTGTGCTGCTCAACCGTGCTCAGCGCTGCCCACGGTTCACTCCGTCGGCAACGAGTGCGGCGGGGGCGGTGTGGGTGTCGTGGCCGGTTGACGCAGGAGTTGCCCGGTGAGGCGTTCCTTGGCCAGGGCGAGGTGGCGCCGGTAGGTGCCGTAGGGGACCCCGAGCCGTCGGGCGGCAGCCCTGTGGGTACGGGGGGCCGTGATGTAGGTGGTGGTGAGAGCTTCGTGTGCCTTGACGCCCGCAGGATCGGTCTGCAGCGCGTCGAGCGCGGTGATGATGGCGTCGCGCAGGTCGGCGGTCGGGTCGGACGAGCCCGGCGGCACGAGAGGGGAGTGCAGCAGGACACTCGTCGCGAATTCGCGGGGGGTGTGCCAGGTGCGCAGCGCCTCGAGCACTCCTTCCTCGAACGCGACGCGCGACAGTTGGTCGCCCGGGCCACCGGGGGCGGCGGTCGTGGGCCATGTCGCTACGGGTGTGACCGTGGTGCGAGCCCGGTGCCGCACCCACTGTTCCACTGTCTGCAGTCGCCAGTCCCGGCCGAAGACGTGCTGTCGCCGCCCGCCGACGTCCACGGCCGCGACCTCCGGCAGGCCGGCCTCGGCGAGGTAGCGTCCCCACAGGCCGGCGTCTTCGAAGACGGTGAAGGTCACCGCGCATCCGTGGGTCCTCATCTCCTCGCCGATGGTGCGCCGGCTGATGAGTTCCATCAGCGGCGAGGGCCGCTGCCGCCCGCCGGGTTGCACCGCGAAGCGACGGATGCCCAGGTGCTCGCCCGGGCCCAGGGGAGCTGCCGCCTCCACGAGGTCCCAGACCGCTGCGATCACCGGGTCCGCGGCACGGTCCTCGGGCAGAGGGGTGTCCAGCCGCAGGATGGCCATGAACGACACGGGTACGGAGGAGCCCGCATAGCGTTGGACGCGGAAGGCCTCCGGCCGGCGGCGCACCCAGTGCGCGACCGCTGCCGCCGATGCCGGGCCTTCGGCCTCCTCGGCCATGCGCAGCACGCCGGGCACGTCTTCGGGCCGCAGTGGGGTGTCTTCGATGTGCGGGTGCGTTCGGTAGTTGTAGAGGTCGTCCGGTCCGCCGTGGTGGCGGAAGAGGAACATCCATTCCGCGACCCGTAAGGGCGCGTCGTCCTCGGTGGCGCTGCGTACGGCCCGTAAGCCCGCGAGTGAGATCCGGACGCGGATGTCGTCGTAGCGCTCGGGGTCCCGCCAGCGCAGGTCGGCCTCGAGGGTCGCTCGCACCGCGTCGTGCGGGTGCAGCCCTTCGGGGGTGGCCTCGATGTAGGGCAGTTGGCGCAGCCAGGAGAACATCGTGTCGGTGTCCTCGTCGCCCAGCACCGCGCGCAGCAGGGGCTCACGGGTGACGTAGGCCTGTACGACGACCTCGAGGGCGTGCCGGTGGACGGCGCTGGGCAGGTCGCCCACGAGCCGCTCGACCAGGATCGTCAGGACGTCGCCCGCCGGCTCCCACGGCGCGCCGGGTGCGGACGGGGGCAGGGAGGCGGCCAGCGAGAGGGCGAGCGGGCTGCCTCCCGCGAAGGCGACGAAGGCGCCCCGCTGCTCGGCGGGAACACCCCGGGCAGCGAGCAGGGCGTGGGACTGTACGGCGTCCAGCGGCCGCACGGGCAGCGCGGTGAACAATTGGGCCCATCCAGGGTCCAGCGACCATTCGGCGTCGGGGGCGACCCTGCCGGCCACCACCACGACCACACGGTCGGCGAGCCGCAGCAGGAAGCTCTCACGCAGCCACGCCTCAAGGGGCTGACACTGCTCGAAGGTGTCGATGAGCAGCACCGCACCGGGTTCGGTGCACGCGGGGGCCGCGGCCTCCTCCAGTCGGCGCGGGTCGGCGTCGAGGAACCGTGCGTCCACCTGGACCACGCGGCGGCCCATGAGTTCGGCCTGCCGGGCGGCGTAGCGCACCAGCGAGGACTTGCCGATGCCGCCGGGACCGTGCAGGTACACCACGAGCGGAGCGTCCGGTCCCCCCGACAGCATCCGGTCGAGCACCGCCCGCTCCGGTTCCCTGCCCACCAACGCGCCGGCTCGTGCCCCGGCCAGCCGGTCCGCCAGTCCCACCGCTCCCAATCCGCGCTCCTCGGAGATAGCAGTACAGCCACTTTTTCTCAGCGGGCACGCCGTCGAACCGCTCATCACGATCACACACCCGACTCGCCCGGCTGTGTGCCGGTGGTCCCAGGCCACCTCGAACTCTCGGAGGCGGGCCGCTCTGGCCCGCCGGCCAATGTGGGCTAGAGGAACTCGCTCCGGTAGGTCGAGGCCAACTCGGCCGCGCGGCGGCGACGCTCCATGACCTCGTCCTCCGACAGCCGCGGCGGTGGCGCGTCCTTGCCCGCGACGACATCGCCGATGCGCAGGAAGTACTCGTCCTGGCCTGCCGGGGTGCACATGCACAGCATGCGGGCCGGCGCACCCGAGATGTTGCGGAAGTTGTGCGGCGCGTTGGCCGGAACGTTGACCGTGGACCCGGCCCCTACGGTGTGCTTTTCGCCGCGGAAGGTGAACTCGATCTCGCCCTCGAGGATCGTGAACATCTCCTCGAAGTCGTGCCGGTGCGGGGGCGGGCCGCCGCCGTCGGGGACGAGCATGTCGATCAGGCAGTACCGGCCGTCGGTCTGCTCGCCGGTGACCAGCATGGCGTACGTGTTGCCGACCAGTGAGACGTATGTGGTGCCGGGGTCGTCCGGGTGGGCCACTGTCAGGGACCGGGACGGATCGTCGTCGGGAATCATCGCGGTTGTCTCCTCGAAGGTCGGTCAGGTGGGGATCAACCCGGTCGGCGCCCCTCGCGGGCGGAAGATCGGCACTGGTTGAACCAGGGCCAAGAGTAGGAACGGGTGTGCGAATCGAGCGTGTACGTTTGCGACACCGGATGGGATCCCGGCGACACCTTCACCGGCGCGGAGGACACATGAGCAGCAGACCGCGTTTCCGCGGGCCGAGCGACAGGGCGGGCAGGTTCACCATCAACGCGGGCTCCACCGGCACCGGTTGCGGAGCGTGGGAGCCGTTCGTCGAGACCTGGAACGACCGCGTGGGAGACCTCTACCCCCTGCCGGGGCTCAGCGCCTCCACGATCGACGGCTTCCGGGGATCCATGCGCTCGGTGACCCTGCAGGACACCGCCGTCAACGAGACCTGGAGCTCCTCACCCATAAGCACCCGGCCGGCCGGTACGTACGAGAACGACCACGTCAGGCTGTACGTCGGGCTGCGAGGTGTGACGACCCTACGGGACCCGCACGACCACGTCGGTGACGCCTACGTCTCGGCGGGCACCTACTTCATGCACCACGTCGTGACGGGGAACCGCTCCCGCACCACATCCGAGATCGGCAAGCGCGTCTTCTTCTTCCCCGGCGACCCCCTGCGGTCCCTGGTCGCCGGGAATCCACGCGCCGGCCGGGCCACCTCGCCGGCGGCACGGGTCCTCATGGCACACACCACCATGGTCCAGCGGACCGTGAGCGACCTCGGCCCGGCGGCCACGCACGCGGCCCGCAACGCCCTGCTCGAACTGGCCAAGGGACTGTTCCTCGACCACTTCGACGACCACGAGCCCGCCTTCACCCCGGCGCTGGCACAAGCGGCGAAGGACCTGGCCGATGCCCGGCTCACCGACGCCGAGTTATCGCCTGCCGCGATCGCCACGCACCTGCACGTCTCCGTCCGCACCCTGCAGCGGGCCTTCGCGAGTCTGGACGAGTCGTTCAGCGCCTACATCCGCCGCCGGCGTCTGGAGGAAGCGGCCGCGGCGCTCACCGCGCCCGGATCGCGGCTCACGGTCTCCGAGGCCGCCGCCCGCTGGCACTTCACCGACAGCAGCCACTTCATCCGCGCCTTCAAGAAGCAGTACCGAGCGACACCGGCGCAGTTCGCACGCCGACCGGTCTGACGACTCGGCCTGCCTCGGCCCTGTTCCGGTTCGCCGGCGACTGCGGCTGCCCGGCGTCCTGCCGTGTCCTGATCCGCTGCGGTCGCCGGGGCTCCGACGCCTGTCGAGTTCTTATGCCCCGCCCTTGCGGCGGCGGGACGCGGCCGAGCGGGGCGGCGTCGAGCGCATGTGGTCGCGCACCGGCGCCAGCAGGCCGGCGAGAGCCTTCACGTCATCGCGCGAAAGCGGTTCGAACAGAAGGCCGTTGACCACCTCGATGTGCCCCGGCAGCACCTTCGCGAGCAGCTCACGTCCGCCCTCGGTGAGGGTGACGGTGATGCTCCGCTCGTCGTCCAGTGAGGGGGCGCGGACGACCAGGCCTTCCTTTTCGAGCAGGCCCACCTGGTAGGTCAGGCCACTGCGGCTGTAGACGACGCCGTCGGCCAGGTCGGTCATGCGGTGGCTGCCCGTCGGCGAGTCTCCGAGGCGGGCCAGCAGTTGGAACTGCACGTAACTGAGATCGCCGCTCTCACGCAGCTGCTGCTCGACCGCGTGCCGGAGCAGGCTGGTCACCTCGACGAGGTCGAAGTAGGCGCCGAGCTGAACGGGGTCGAGCGACGGCGGTGAATCAAGCATGACCGCAGTCTACTGCTTCGAATTCGAAGAATGCGAAGAATGTGGTGTGCCGTGTGGCGCGCCCGGTGTGGGCAGTGCTGGGCCCCATTGGGCCCCACTGAGCACTCCAGGGCATGGAGATCGGGCAATGCCGCGGCGCAGGGTTACGAGCAGGGGGACGGCGCCGCCGCCCACGGATCCCGAGGACCAGCCATAAGCATCCCCCGCCTCGCGCGACGTGAGGACCAGCAGCGGCTCGAGTGGATCGGCGGGAGTGTCTTCGGCGGAGAGGAAGCCATGAACGCGATGTCGGGATGAGCGCCGCCGCGTGGGCTCCGGTGTCCTTGGCCGTGGTGAGCGCCGGTGTCGGCCATCCGCGTCCGACTCGCCGGCTCGCGGACTGGGTCGCGGAGGCAGTGTGCCGGTCGCTGGTGGCCGGCGGTGCGCGCGCCGAGGTGGAGGTGGTGGAGCTGCACCGGCTGGTGGCCGATCTCGCCCAGCACTCCAGCCAGGGCCGCGTCAGTCTCGACCTGCGGGAGGCGAGCGCGGCGGTCGGGGCGGCCGACGGGCTGGTGGCGGCGACCCCGGTGGTCGCCGCGTCTCCGAGCGAGGTGTTCGACTCGTTCCTCACCGTCCTCGGGCACAAAGTCCTCTCCTGTATGCCGGTGCTGCTGGCGCTCGACAGTGGTTCCGACCGGCAGTCGCCCGACCTCGCGCGGGTGATGCGTGGACGCCTGACCGACGTGCACGCCGAACCCGTGCCCACGGTCGTGATCGCCGGCCCTGCCGACTGGCGGGCCGCTACCCACAGCGACGCGGCGCGGCTGCGCGCCCGCATCGACCAAGCCGCCGCGGAACTCGCCGCGTCGATGCGCGCGCCCCGGCAGTGACCGACCGACAGCACTTGCTTCGAATTCGAAGTAGAGATACTGTCCTCAATAGTTACTTCGAATTCGAAGCAACTCGGATCGTGATGAAGGTGAGAACCGACATGAAGGCAGTACGTTTCCACGAGTACGGCGACCCCGACGTCCTGCGCTACGAGGACGTGGAGCAGCCCGTCCCCGGGGCCGGTGAGGTCCGCGTCCGCGTCGCCGCCACGTCCTTCAACCCCGTCGACGCCAACATCCGCGCCGGCTTCATGCGCGGCCCCATCCCGGTGGACCTGCCCCACACCCCGGGCATCGACGTCGCCGGCACCGTCGACGCGCTGGGCGAGGGCGTGGACGGCATAGCCGTCGGCGACGACGTCATCGGCTTCCTGCCGATGGACGGGACCGGCGCCGCCGCGCAGTACGTCCTCGCGCCGGCCGAGGTCCTGACACGCGCCCCCGAGAACGTCCCGCTGCCCGACGCCGCCGCACTGCCGCTCGTCGGCCTGACCGCGTACCAGGCGCTGTTCGAGCACGGCAAGCTGGCAGCCGGGCAGCGCGTGCTGATCAACGGCGCCGGCGGAGCGGTCGGCGGCTACGCCGTACAGCAGGCCAAGAACGCCGGTGCCCACGTCATCGCCACGGCCGGCCCGCGCAGCGGCGAAGCGGTCCGATCAGCCGGTGCCGACGAGGTCATCGACCACACCACCACCAGCGTGACCGCGGCGGTGACCGAGCCGGTCGACCTCGCGCTCAACCTCGCACCGGTCGACCCGTCGGAACTGGCCGCGCTCGTCACCCTCGTTCGCCCGGGTGGGGCCCTGGTCAACACGACGGTCTGGATGCCCGCACCCTCGGACGAGGACCGCGGCGTGCGCGGCATCGACCTGTTCGTCCGCAGCGACGCCGACCAGCTGGCGCAACTGGTGGCGCTGATCGACCGCGGCGAGCTACGCGTCGCCGTCGCCGAAAGGGTGCCGCTGGCCGAGCTGCCGACGCTGCACACACGTGCCGCCGAGGGCGCGGTGCACGGCAAGATCATCGTCGTCCCGTCCGCCGACTGATGCCGCACCTCCACCGGGGGAAAGGGCCGTGGCACGTGGACCCCGAAATCGCCGCGGTGCTGACGCACGATGGCCGGAGCGATGCGAGCGCCACACCGCCGGCCGTAGGCGACACCTCGGCGTGCCGTGCCACAGCGACGACTGGTGAGCGGGAGTGAGAGTGAGAGGCGAGTAAGAGGGGGGCTTGGCACACTTGGTGGGTGTCGCAAACCGTGTTGCTCGCTGAGGATGATCGTGCCATTCGTCACGCCCTGGAGCGGGCCCTGACTCTGGAGGGGTACCGGGTCACCGCGGTCGCCGACGGGGTCGAGGCGCTTGCCCAGGCGCATCGCACTCCGCCGGACGTTCTCGTCCTGGATGTGATGATGCCCGGCATCGACGGGCTCCAGGTGTGCCGGGTGCTGCGTGCCGAGGGGAACCGGACGCCGATCCTGATGCTCACCGCGCTCGTCGAGACCGCCGACCGGATCGCCGGGCTCGACGCGGGCGCCGACGACTACGTCGTGAAGCCGTTCGACGTGGAGGAGGTCTTCGCCCGCCTCCGTGCGCTGCTGCGCCGCACCGCCCCCGACGAGCAGCGCCCCCTCAGGAGCGTCGCCCCGGCCGGCGTACCCGCGTCGCACCTGGCGAAGGAGCCCGCCGTCCCCGAGCGGCAGCTCACCGCCGCCGGGCTGCGGATGGATCTCCAGGCGCGGCGGGTGTGGCGCGGGACGCGGGAGCTGGAGCTGACCCGCACCGAGTTCGAGCTGCTGGAACTGCTCGTACGCAACGCCGGGATCGTGCTCGACCACTCCACGATCTACGACCGTATCTGGGGCTACGACTTCGGTCCCGGCTCCAAGAATCTCGCCGTGTACGTCGGTTATCTGCGCCGAAAGCTCGACGAGCCGGGCGCCTCGCAGCTGATCCACACGGTGCGCGGCGTGGGTTACGTCCTCCGGGAGGACTGAGTGGCCCTGCGGAGGGAGGGGCTGGCCTCGTTGCGGACCACCTTCGCCGTGTCGTTCGCCGCCGTGGCGGCCGGGGTGACGGTGCTGGTCGGCTTCCTGTCGTACGACGCCGCCGCGCGGCTGGTCCGGGTGGACCAGCAGTCCGCCTTCGCCGAGGTCGTGGAGGACCTCCAGGACGAGGTGCGGCACAACACGATGACCCCGCAGGACTTCTCGTCGTCCGAGCCGGGGCACGACATCGTCCGGCCCAGCCGTACCGACGTACAGGTGCTCGGGGCGGCCGGGGAGATCATCGACGGTGGCAGTCCGGGGCTGCCCGTCACCGCCGAAGACCGCCGGATCGCCGCCTCCCCGGTCGCCGGGCTCGCCGTGCTGCACAAGGACGTCGACGTCGGCAAGGACGTCTACCGCATCGCGACCGTCTCGCTGGGCGGCGCCGGGCGGGACGGCCAGGAGGGTGCCGGGCGGGGCGCGGTGCAGGTCGCGCAGGAGTTCAGCGACACGGAGGACCTGCTGCGGGAGCTTCAGCAGCGGACGATCCTGATGGTGGCGGCGGTCGTCGTCGCGGCCGGGCTGTTCGGGTGGTGGCTGGCCCGGCGGATCACCCACCGGCTGCGCATCCTCGCCTCCGCCGCCGAGGACGTCGCCCGCACCCGCCGGCTCGGCATCCAGGTGCCGGTGACGGGGTCCGACGAGGTGGGGCGCCTCGGGCGCTCCTTCGACCGGATGCTCGGCCGGCTCGCCCAGTCGGAGGAGGACCAGCGCCGACTGGTCCAGGACGCGGGACACGAGCTGCGCACCCCGCTCACCTCCCTGCGTACGAACATCTCGTTGCTCCGCCGTATCGACGAACTGCCGCCCGCGGCCCGGGAGGACCTGGTCGACGACCTCGCCCTCGAGGCACGCGAACTCACCGACCTGGTCAACGAGTTGGTCGATCTGGCGGCCGGGCAGTCGGACACCGAGCCCAAGCAGCGCATCGACCTCGCCGACCTCGCGGACGAGGTCGCGGTGGTGGCCCGGCGGCGCACCGGGCGGGAGGTCGTCGTCCGGGCGAGCGGGGACACGGCCGTCGACGCGCGTCCCGCCGCGCTCCAGCGCGCGATGACCAACCTCGTCGAGAACGCGGCCAAGTTCGACCGGGGCGGCAGGGCGCCGATCGAGATCGCGGTCACCGGACCGGAGCGGGGACGCCAGGGCGTACGGGACGGTGCGATCCGGGTGGAGGTGCTCGACCGGGGGCCCGGTATCGCCGAGGGCGATCTCGTGCGCCTGTTCGACCGCTTCTACCGTGCCGCCGACGCCCGTAGCCTGCCCGGCTCGGGGCTCGGCCTGTCGATCGTCCGTGAGGTGGCGATCGCACACGGCGGGGCACCGTTCGCCAACCAGCGGGACGGGGGCGGGGCGGTCATCGGGTTCACGGTGGGTGGAGAGGGCTGAGGAGAGGGTTGAGGAGAGGGTTGGGGGGAGGGCTGAGGCGGTGAGCCGGTCGGCCCTTGTCGTGACCGTGGCCGGCCGACTCACCAGCGATTCTCGGTGTCAGCTCTTGCCGAGGAGCTTGTTCATTTCGGTGATCTCCGCGTTCTGGGTGCGGATGACGTCGTCGGCCATGGAGGTGGCGGGGCCGTACTTGCCCTTGGCCTTCTCGGTCGTGGCCATCGTCACGGCGCCCTTGTGGTGCTCGATCATCATCGTCAGGAAGTTCTTGTCGAACTCCTTGCCGGCGGCGGAGTGGTCCATGCCGGGCATCGACTCCATCCCTTCCATGGACTCCATGCCGGGCATCGATTCCGTCGACGTCGGGACGTCCTTGCCCCAGGTCTTCAGCCACCCGGACATGGTCTCGATCTCCGGTGCCTGGGCCTTCTCGATGCGGGCGGCGAGGTCCTTGACCTCGGGCGACGAGGCCTTGTCCGCCGCCTCCTCCGCCATCTCCAGGGCGCCCTTGTGGTGGGGGATCATGCCCTGCGCGAAGGTGACGTCCTGGGCGTTGTAGTCCTCGGCGCCCGCCGCCGCGCCCGCGTCGGCGCCACTGTTGTTCACGCTGCTGCCGCTGCTCTTGTCGCTGTTGCCGTCGTCGCTGCCGCAGGCGGTGAGCGTGAGGGCGAGTGCGGCGACGGCGGACAGGGCGACGAAGGTCTTGCGGGTTGTGCGCATGCTGGAACTCCTGCTGTGCGAAAGGAAATTGAGGTGTGGGGGCACGCCGGTGGCGTGCGGGGACCTCTAGATCCGCAGGAGTTGGAGTTCGGCGAGGGAGGGTGGCGCTCTCGCGCCCTCGGGGGACCGGGGCAGCGAGTGGCCGGTGCGGGCGGCCGGGGCCGAGGCGCCGGCCGGGTCGGGCACGAGGGCGGGGAGCGTGTGGCCCGCCGGGACGGCGCCGGACGCGCAGGTCGCGTCGGCGTGCTGGGTGTGGCCCCCGTGCGAGCCCATGCCGTGGCAGACGGACTCGTCGGTCGGCCCGGCCCGCATGCTCAAGCTCATCTGCTGGGCCTGGACGCCGTGGTGGGAGGCGTCCGTCGTCCCGGCCGGCATACCGCCCGGCCCGAGGCCGTGCATCGCGAGGACACCGGCCAGCAGCCCGAGCACGACGAACGCCCGCACCCACCAGAACCGGCGGTGGGTGCGCTGCTGTCGCTGTGCGCGGGCTGTCACATGGAGCATCTTGTCAGGAAGTACGGGCGAAACAGCGTTCCAGCTCATCCAGGGCGTAGAACTTGCTGCCCTTGGCCACCGGTCGGCAGCCCGCCTTGAACGCGGTCTCCTTCTCGTTGTAGAGCATCCGTACGAGAGTGGTGCCGAGAGTGGTGTCGAGAGTGGTATCGCTCTTGCGGAACACGTCCCACTGGATGTTCGAGGCCATCGGCGCCACCGCCGCGCCCCGCCACGGGTTGTCGCCGTAGGTGTACGGCCGCTCGGGGGTCGCCCCCTGCGTGCTGCCCGGCAGGCCCATCAGCGCGGCCAGCGGGATGATCTCCTCGGCGTGCGTGAAGCGCAGTTCCGCGCCCAGGGTGTTCGGGCCGGGAGCGCTGTTCCCGGCGGTCTCGGCCTTCTTGAAGAAGTCGTCGAGCAGGACGCCCGCCATCTTGTAGGTGATGTCGCTGCCGGTGAACCCGGGGCCCTTCTCGTAGAAGTCCTCGGCGTCGCTCAGGTACCCGAACCAGGCCGCGTCCCGCTGCGAGATGTAGCGGTCCATGTGCCAGCCCTTGCCGCCCGGGCTCTCGGCGCTCATCGCGGGGGCGATGCCGTACAGGTTGTAGACCGCCTCGGCCGCGTCGACCGCGCTGCCGACGCCGGCCGCGAACTCGCCGTCGACGATCCGCTGCACGAACGGCTTCTTGAAGATCTTCCGCAGTACGTCGGACGCTGCGCGGTGGGTCTTCGGCTGGTCGGTGATCGAGGCGAGGGTGGAGGCGAGGCGCTGGTCGTTCGCGATGTAGTCGCGGTAGGCGGCGCCACCGGCGGCCTTGTGGAAGTAGAGCAGGTCCTTGTCGGTGCGGGCCGGGCCGATCAGGGGCTCGAGGGCCGGGTCGGCGGCGGCGAGGGTGTCGGCGAAGAGCTTGCCACTGTCGACTGCACGGCCCTGTCCGGAGCTGACGACGTCGATCTTCTCGCCGTTCTTCGCGATGCCGGCGAAGAGACCGGGCAGCCGCTTCTCCATCCGTACGGCGGTACCGGCGATCTCGCTCTTCCCGCGCCCGCTGAGGTTGCCGTAGCCGACCTCGGCCATCGCGTTGAGCAGGGCCCGCACCTTCGGCCCGAACTCCTTGCCGCGCGCGGTCAGTTGGCCCTCGCTCGCGGCCTGGTCCCACAGCTTGAGGATCAGGTCGCCGTCCGAGCTGTCGGTCGCGGCCCGGGAGCCGTGCCGGGAGACATTCTCCGTGAACACCGGGACGAAGCCCTTCGGCGGCTGCTGGTAGCCGCGCGGGCTCTGCTGGGGGGTGTACGAGGCTTTCGTGCCGTAGCTGTCGTAGCTGTCGTAGCTGTCGTAGCTGCCGGAGCCGGCGGAGCGTTCCGCCGCGTGGGCGGGGAGTGCGGTGGCCAGCAGGGCTGCGCACAGGGGGGCGGTGCAGGCGAGGGCCAGGGTGGCACGGTTCATGGGCGCATCGTGGGGGGTGGGGATGAACCGGGGGTGGCCGTGGAATGGCCGATGCGGGGTGCGGTTCTGGTTGTTTGATTCACCTTGTGCGGGAGATTTGGTGACTTCTATCATCTAGGTCCTACTCGCGAGACCCCAGAGGCCACCCGATGACGTCGACGCAGCAGACCGAGCAACACCCGGCCAGCGGCCTCCCCGCCGACCTCGACGAAGCCGTCCACCGGTGCCTTGTCGCCGGTTTCGACGGCACCACCGGTGTCCCGCACACCCTCAAGGGGCTCATCGACCGGGGCCTCGGCGGGGTGATCCTCTTCACCCGAAACGTCCGTGACGCGGACCAGGTCCGCCGTCTCACCGACGAGCTGCGCGCCCTGCGCCCCGATCTTCTGGTCGCCATCGACAACGAGGGCGGCGGCATCGGCCACCTCGTCGCCGCGGGCGCGCCCGAGGTGCCCGGCTCGTACGCCCTCGGCGTCGTCGACGACCCTGACCTCACCGCCCGCTGCGCCGACGCCCTCGCCGGTCACCTCGCCTCGCTCGGCATCAGCGTCTCGTACGCCCCCGTGGCCGACCTCCAGCACCACCCCGACAACCCGATCGTCCGCACCCGTTCCTTCGGTGCCGACCCGGAACTCGCCGCGCGTCATCTCCGGGCGTGGATCACGGCCACCGAGGCGCGCGGGGTGGCGTCCTGCGCCAAGCACTTCCCGGGCCACGGGGGCACGGTGACCGACAGCCACCACGAGATGGCGGTCGACCCGCGGTCGTACGAGGAGATCCTCGCCGATGTCGAGCCGTTCCGGGCGGCGGTGGCGGCGGGGGTGCCGATGCTGATGAGTGCGCATGTGGTGTACCCGGCGCTGGATCCGGAACGGCCCGCGACGCTCAGCCGTCGCATCCTGGGTGATCTGCTCCGGCACGAGCTCGGGTTCGAGGGGGTGCTGGTCAGCGACGCGCTGGAGATGAAGGCGATCGCGGACCGGTACGGCGAGGCGGCCGGCGCGCGGCTCGCCCTCGCGGCGGGCGCGGACCAGGTGATCGTGGCGGTACCGGACCTGACGACGACACTGGCCTGCCGGGACGCGGTGATCGACGCGCTGCGCGAGGGGTTCCTCGCGGAGGAGCGGGTACGGGAGGCGGCGGGCCGGGTACGGGGCTTGGCCGAGCGGTACGCCTCCGGCGGGGTGGGCGGAGGGGCGGCGGGTGTCTCTGGCGGGGTGGGCGGAGGGGGAGTGAGTGTCTCCGGCGGGGTCGGCGGGGGGGACGCGGAGGCCGGGCTTGAGGCGGCTCGCCGGGCTGTTCGGGGTGGTTTCGCGGGGGTGGCCCGGTCGGGCGGGGTGGCGGGGTCGTTCCCGGGGGCTGCTGCAGTGGACAGGGTGGACGGGGTGGCCCGGGCGGGCGAGGTTGCCCGGGCGGGTGGGTCCCCAGGGTCGGGCGGGGTAGCAGGATCGGGTGGGGTGGCGGGGGCGGGTGGGTCCCCGGGGTCTGCTGCGGTGGCCCGGGCTGCCGGGGTGGTGGGGTCGGCTGGGTCCCCGGGGTCGGCCGGGGTGGTGGGGTCGGCTGGGTCCCCGGGGTCGGCCGGGGTGGTGGGGTCGGCTGGGTCCCCGGGGTCTGCTGCGGTGACCGGGGCGGCTGGGTTGGCCGGGGTGGCCGGGGTGGCCGGGGTGGCCAGGCTGGACGGGGCGGCGGTGTCGGCTGGGTCCCCGGGGTCGGCCGGGGTGGTGGGGTCGGCTGGGTCCCCGGGGTCTGCTGCGGTGGACGGGGTGGACGGGGTGGACGGGGTGGACGGGGTGGACGGGGTGGACGGGGTGGACGGGGTGGACGGGGTGGACGGGGTTGCCCGGTCGGGCGGGGCGGTGAGGTCGTCTTGGTCCCCGGGGTCTGCTGCGATGGCCGGGGCGGCTGGGTTGGCCGGGGTGGCCGGGTTGGCCGGGGTGGCCGGGGTGGCCGGGGTGGCCGGGGTGGACGGGGTGGACGGGGTGGTTCGGTCGGGTGTGGGGGTTGGGTTGCGGGGGGTCTATGTCGTTGATCTGTTTCCTTCGCCGCATCCCGCGTTGAACTGGGGTGGGGAGGATCTGCTGAGTGCGGTGCGGGCGTTGGATCCGACGGCTTCGGGGGTGGCGTTGAACGAGGCGCCGGTGGAGCCGGGGGCGCTGGTCGAGGGGATTCTGCGGCGGGCCGCGGGGGTGCCGTTGGTGGTGGCTACGGCGGACGCGGGGCTGTATCCGTGGCAGGGGGAGCTGCGGGAGCGGTTGGTGGCCGGGCGGGGGGATGCCGTGGTGGTGGAGACGGGGTTGCCCGGTGGCGGTGGCCATGGCGGAGGCGCCGCCGGTGCGTTGTGTTCGTTCGGGCGGGGTCGGGTGAATTTGCGGGCATTGGCCGAGGTTCTGGTCGGGGGTGTCTGAGCCGCCGCAGCATCCGCAGCATCCGCCCTGTACCAAAGGTCGATTGACCCGAGGGTTGGCCACCGGAATGATTGGTCGGGTGGTTACGGGGAGTTGGGTGAAGAGACGCCGACACAGTACGTCACTTTGTTCGTCGCATCGCACTGACAATCCGGCCGAGTTGCTGCCTGCCCGCAGGTACGGGATGCAAGGAATTGGACTGCGATGAGTGACGTTCCCGACATTGTTGTTGAGGCTCTGAAATCCGCGGAGGCGCGGGGATTCGCGCTTTCCTGCGAGGAAATGGTGGGCAGGCTCCTTGCCACTCTCGCGAGTGCCGTTCCTTCCGGCGGGCGGGTTCTGGAGCTGGGCACCGGCGCCGGCGTCGGTGCGGCCTGGCTGGTCTCGGGGCTCGGGCAGCGAAGCGACGTCACGGTGCTCACGCTGGAGCGGGATCCGGAACTTGCCGCCGCGGCCCGGGAGTTCGCGTGGCCGGACTGGCTCGAGGTGCGGGTCGCCGACGCGGAGAAGGAGCTTCCGCGACTGGGGCGCTTCGACTTGGTCTTCGCCGACGCCGAAGGCGGAAAATGGTCCGGACTCGACCTCACCGTATCGGCGTTGCAGCCCTCTGGAATTCTGGTCGTCGACGATATGGACCTGTCCCGCTACCAATCCGCCGAGCATCGTGCATCGGTGACCCGTGTACGCGACGCGATTCTCTCCGATCCGCGTCTCGTGGCAGCGGATCTCCCTGTGGGCAGCGGAATCATGGTGGCCGCCAGGCGTCGCGACTGAGGTAATGCGGTCCGTTCATTCCACGGCGTCTTTCGTGTTGCCGCACGCGATTCTTTTTCCCTCACTCCAGGAGACGACTGATGAGTGATACCGGGCTGGTGGATGCCCCGGGCAAGGACATGAGCTCTTCCCAGGATCTGCTGTCGTTCTACGAGACGATGAGCCTCATTCGCGCGTACGAACACCGCATGATGGAACTGCGGACCGCGCGCGAGGTGGTCGGGCCCGTCCATCCGTACGTCGGTCAGGAGGCCGTCGCCGTCGGAGTGTGCGCCGCGCTGGAGCCGCGCGACCACTTGGTGAGCCACTACCGCGGACACGGGCACGCGCTGGCCAGGGGCACCTCACCGGTCGCTCTGACCGCCGAACTGTTCGGCAGGAGCACGGGGTTGTGCGGCGGCAAGGCGGCGGCACTCATCTCCGACCCGGACCACAACATCCTGGTCTCCAGCGGCCTGGTGGGCGCGGGCATTCCGATCGCGGCCGGGGCGGCGATGACGGAGCAGGTCCGCGGCACCGGCGGAGTGGCCGTGGTCTTCTTCGGCGACGGGGCGCTGGGCAGCGGAGTGGTCCACGAGACACTCAACATGGCCGTGACGCAGCGCCTCCCGTTGGTCATGGTGTGCGAGCACAACGGCTACCAGGGCGGTACCCGCACCGAGGAGGTGTACCCGGAGACCTCGCTGCTCAGGGTGGCTCAGGGGCACCGGATGCGCGCCGTCCCGGTCGACGGGAACGACGTGACGGCTGTACACCGCGCGGCCGGTGACGCGGTGTCGGCGGCGCGTGCCGGAGCGGGACCCACCTTCATCGAGGCCCGTACGTATCTGACGGAGTTCCACCTCCAGTTCGACAAACCGTCGACGGAGAAGCGCCCGGAGGAAGAGCTGCGTCACTGGCGGGCGCGCGACCCGCTGATCCTGCTGGCCCGGCGGCTGCTGGCCGACGGAGTCGCGCAGCAGGAGCTGGACCGTGCCCAGGAACGGTCGTCGGCCGTCGTCACGGACGCTGTGCAGCGAGCCCGGAACGCGCCGTGGCCCGAGCGGAGCCAGGTCTTCACCCACATCTGGCCGGAGGCGTCATGAACGAGTTGGCCGTGCTCGACCTCGTACTGGAAGAGGAAATGCGCCGGGACGAGCGGATCGTCCTCCTCGCCACCAGCACGCCGGAGCCCTGGCGGCGGGAGTTCGGGCCCGAGCGCGTCCGCACGTGTCCCATATCCGAGCAGGCCATGACCGGCATGGGGGTGGGGGCCGCGATGACCGGACTGCGGCCCGTCGTCGACCTGAACCGCGCGTCCTTCACCTACCTCGTCATGGATCAGCTGGCCAACCACGCGGCCAGGCTGCACTACATGTCCGACGGCGGCTACCGGGTGCCCATGGTCGTCACCTCGGCCACCCGCGGCCGTCAGCAGCTCGGTCCGCAGAACGAGCAGTGTCCGTACGGGGTGTTCATGCAGCTTCCCGGGTTCCGGGTGGTGGTGCCGGGATCGGCGGAGGACGCGTGCGGTCTGCTGCGCACAGCCGTCCGGGAGGACGGCCCGACCCTGTTCTTCGTCGCGCCGGAGCTGGCGCGCGGTGTGCGCCTGGCGGCCGCCCTGGCAGCCGAGCCGATCCCCTTCGGCCGGGCGGCCACCCTGAGTTCCGGTTCCGACGTGACGGTGGTGGCCATCGGCGGAGCCGTGCAGGTCGGGGTGAAGGCGGCGGCGCTGCTCGCCTCACAGGGTGTGTCCTGCGATCTGATCGACCCCAGGACCCTCGTTCCGCTGGATGTCGACACGATCGCGCGGTCCGTGCGTCGCACCGGTCGCCTGGTGTTCGTCGACGACGGGCCCCGCTCGGGCGCCCCCGCCCAGATCCTCTCCGCGCTGCACGACGTCGAGGGACTGGCCGCGAGGCTGGGCGGCAGGGTCGGGTTCGTGTGCTGCCCCGACGTGCCGGTGCCGTCGACCCCCGCCCTGGAACAGCACACCTGGCCGCTGGAGCAGGACGTGGTGGACGTCGCGTCGAAGCTGCTGAAGGCGGTTTGACGGTGGGTTTCGCGGAGACGGCCGCGACCGCGCCCCGGACCACTTCCGCGACCATGGACACCCGGTCGCGATCGGCGCCGGTCCGTCGCCTCGAACGCGGTTCGGCGTTCGCCGTACGGGCCGAAGCCGCGCGCCTCGAGGCGGCGGGCCGGGACGTGGTGCATCTGGAGCTGGGCGAGCCGGACTGGCGGCCACCGCCCGCCGTGCTCGACGCGCTGCCGGCTGCTTGCGCGGACGGCGGCCGGCGGTACACGGAGGCGGCCGGAGATCTTGACGTACGGATTCAAGTCGGCGCCGCCTATACGGAGTTGATGGGGACGCGGGTCGACCCGGCGCGGGTCGTGCTGGTGCCGGGCAGCAACCTGGTCCTCTACCTCACGCTGCTGGCTGTTGTGGGGCCGGGGGACGAGGTGCTGCTGCCGGATCCGGGATTTCCGCCGTACGCGGAGCTGGTCCGGCTCGCGGGCGCGGTTCCGGTGCCCTATCCGCTGCGCCGTGAGACCGGCTTCCTGCCCGACGCCGACGAGATCGGCTCCCTGATGACCCGGCGCACCCGACTGATCATCGTCAACTCACCGAACAATCCGACGGGTTCGGTCGTCCCCGACGAACTGACCGAGAAGATCATGGAGGTCGTCGACAGGAACGGACTGTACGTGGTCTTCGACGAGGCCTACCGGGAGTTCAAGCCGGGCGGAGGCCGGCCGTCCCTGTACGGAGAGCTCGCGGAGCATCCGCGGACGGTGTTCATGGAGTCCCTGTCCAAGAGCCACTCCATGTGCGGGTGGCGGGCCGGAATCGCCATCACCGGGCCGGAGTTGGCCAAGGATCTGGCGGACCTGATGGTGAACACCGCCTGCTGCATGCCGTCCATGGTCCAGCGGATCATCCCCGCCGCCCTGAACAGCCGGGAGTGGCTCGCCGGGCGAGTGGCCGAAGCGGCCCGTCGCAGACACCTCGTACAGGGCGAACTCGTCACCATGCCCGGTATCCGGTCGGCGGCGGTGGGTGAGGGGCTCTACCTGTTCCCCGACATCACGCGCACAGGGCTGTCGGACCGGGAGTTCGCCCGCCGTCTGCTCGACGGGACAGGGGTGTCGGTGGTGCCGGGCAGCGTCTACGGCCGACAGGGCGCCGGACATGTCCGGATCGCCTGTACGCAATCGATCGAGCGGCTGACCGAAGCGATGAGACGTATGCGAATCTTTCTGGAAGGAACGGCATGGGCGAACGCGATTCCCTAGGCAGCCGGCGGCTCAGCGGCCTCGACGAGAGCGGGGCGCTGGGAGAACCGTATGTGCTGGTCGACGCCGACAACGCCACCCTCGTGCTCCGCGGCACCGACGGCCGGGTGCGCACGTGCTCCGATTTCATGTCGGCCTACGCCTCCGTCAACTTCGGGCACCGCAACCCGTACGTGGAAGAGGTTCTCTCCCAGGGCTCGGACATCTCGGCCCTGTTCTATCCGGAAGAGGCCGAGTCGCTCTCCCGGCGGCTGTGCGCCGCGGTCGGTGGCGAGCGGCGGGTTCTGTACCAGGTGGGCGGCAGCTTCGCGGTGTCCACCGCCTTCGCGCTGGCTCGCCGGCACCGGCCGGGACGCGTCCTGGCCATCGAAGGGGCCTTCCACGGACTCGGTCTGGACGCGCTGGCCGCGACGACCGTGCAGCGCGACATCGCCCTTCAGGACACCGGACTGTCCGCGCTGCTGTCCGCGCAGATCGAGCACCTGCCCGTCGGCTCCTTACCGGAGACCTGGCAGGACGTCTCGGCAGTCGTCTACGAACCCGTCCAGGGCGCGAACGGCTATGTGCCCCTGGACACCGACTGGCTCGCGGAACTGGAAGCAGCGGCGCGGAAGAACGGGGTGCTCACCATCTCGGACGAGATCCAGTGCGGTTTCCACCGGCACGGCTCGCTGAGTCCGTCACGGGCGTGGGGGCTCACGCCTGACATCGTCCTGTTCGGCAAGTCCCTGACCAACGGGGCGTTTCCGCTCTCCGCCGTCGTCTACCGGTCCGAACTGGAGAACTCCGTCGGGGGGCGGGTGCACCTCGCGCACACCTTCCAGACGGCGACTCTCGGATTCCGCGCCGGGCTTCGGGTCTTCGGCTTCCTCGACAGCAACCCGGTGGCCGACATGGGCGAGCGTGTCGCGGAGCTCTTCCGTGACCGTGCCGAGAAGTGGTCCGCCGATGGTCTGGTGCGCGAACTGCATGTCACGGGCCCGGCCCTGTCGTTCGAGCCGACGAAGGTGACCGGCGCCGAGGCGGTGCGCTCGGCCTTCGACGAAGGAGTGCTGATGCTGCAGGGGGGCGTACGAGGTCAGCGGATCCGGATAGCTCCCCCCTTGACCACACCCCTCGAACAGATCACCGAAGGCCTCGATGTGGTGGGCGGAGTGCTGGCCGGCAGTAGGGCGTGACCCGTCCCATCACACGGACAAGTGAGGAGAGTTCATGGAAAGCGCCAAGTTCTACGACGAGCTACGGGGATTCCTGCTGTCGATACAGCCGGACGACGCCGGACGGGCCGGACTGGAAAGTCTCGGGCACGACGACAACCTCTTCGACCTCGGCCTGGTCACGTCCTTCTCGGTGATCCGCATGATCGTCTTCATCGAGACACTGACGGGTTGCTCCCTCGACCTGGCCGAGCACGACATCGAGAGCTTCTACACCATGCGTGGTCTGTGGGAGCTCGTCCAGACAGAGGAGGCGGGCACCCGATGACAACCGTGTCCTCGAAATACAGCGAGGAACAGATCGCCACCTTCCGGCGTCGCTTCGCCGAGGTGGCCTGCGCACAACTCGCCGACAGCGCGGCCGAGTTCACCAACCCGCTCCCACTTCCCCTGGTGGCACGCAACGGCCTGCCCCGGGTGTGCGGACCGGTCTTCCCCGTCACCACGTCCGACGACATGCTGCCCTGCCTCCAGGGGCTGGCCGCGGCTCCTCCGGGCTGGGTGCTCTTCATCCACAACGAGATCAGCCCGTCCGAGGGACTGGCGGGTGACATCTTCGTCGCCTCCGCCGAGGTACAGCGACTGGGCGGGATCGTGGTGAACGGCGCGGTACGGGACCTGGAGGCGATCGCCGACATCCCGGTGCCGGTGTTCTCCACCGAGGTCAACTTCGTATCGGCGCGGACCACTTCCGTACTGGCCGAGGCCGTGCCCGACACGGTGGATGTGGCGGGATGCCGGCTGGCCCCCGGCGACTGGATCTTCGGTGACGAGGACGGCTTCCTGATGCTGCCGGAGAGTCATGTGTCGGCTGTGCTCGCCTCCGGCGCGGTACTGCGCGAGCGGGAGGACCGGCTGCGCCGGACGATGCGCGAGCAAGGGCGGACCCTGGCCGAGCTCACGGGTCTCGACGAGTTCATCGCGGGCTCCGGCCCCCTCAAGTTCAACCCCTAGCCGAGGAGGCCGCACGTGCCCACCAGGGCGAAGGACAGCCTGCGGGAGACCGGGCCCGTTCACGACATCGACTTCGCGGCGGCGGACTTCCAGCGGGACCCCTGGCCGACCTACGACTGGTACCGGGAGAACGATCCCGTGTCTCTGTCGCGGCGTTACGGCGCCTACTTCGTGTTCGGCTACGAACACGTACGCCGGGTGATGACCTCGCCCGACTTCACCGCCTTCCACCCCTTCCGGGTCAGCCGCCGGGCCTTCGGGCCGACCATGCTCGACCAGGACGGCGAGCATCACACGCGGCTCAGGTCGGCGGCGGCCGACCCCTTCCGGCCGCGGGCGGCCACGGAGTTCGGCCGCCGCGTGGTCGCGCCGCTGGCCGGGCGCATGCTGGACGACCTCCTGACGCGCGGGCACCGCGACTTCGTCACCAGGCTCGCCGAGCAGCTGCCCATGGCCGTCGTCTGTCACGTCATGGGTCTCCCCGACGGCGATGCCGGCCGGCTGCGAGAGCTGATGCGGCCCCTGGTGGAGTACGTGGACCACGGCACGGTGAGTCTGGAGCAGGTCGTCGCCGCGCGCGGGGAGCTGCGGAGTTACCTGCGTGCGGCCCTGTCGGCCCGCCCGGGGGCCGACGGCCTGCTGAACGCGCTGGCCGAGAACGGGACTCTCGACGAGGCCGACGTCGTCAACACCTCGGTCCTGCTGCTCGCGGCGGGCACGGAGACGACGGCGGCGGGCATCACCAATGTGCTCAGCCGGGTGGCCGCCGAGCCGGAGGTCTTCCACCGTCTGCGCGAGGACCGCTCTCTGGTCCGCGCGGTCGTGACCGAGACACTGCGTCACGAACCGCCCCTGCACGTCACTCTGCGCTTCGCCGCCCGGGATGTGACGCTCGGAGGCGTCGACATCCCCGTGGGCACGCCGCTCCAGGTGGTGCTCGCCAGCGCGAACCGCGACCCCGCCGTGTACCCGAGCCCGCACGTGTGGGACCCGGAGCGGACGATCAGGACACCGTTCACCTTCGGCATGGGACGGCACGTCTGTCTGGGCATGGGACTGGCCCAGCAGGAGCTGGAGATCGTGCTGCACGGCGTCCTGGACCGGGTCGGGGAACTCGGGCTCCGCGGTGGGCCGTTGGCCCCCGCACAGGGCCGCACCTTCCGCACGGTCCGTGACTTCGAATGCGTCTACCGGCTCCGGTCCGGGGACGACGCGGTGAGGACGACATGAGCGGCGACATGGTGACCTGGCGGGCGCCGGCGCCGCTGGCACCGTCCCAGCGCAGGACGTTCGAGGATCTGCTGCCCTACTGTCTGCCGGGCGACGGCGGGTTCTCGCTGGAGCACACGGAGCCCGGGGCGACAGTGCGCTACCTCGCGAAGCCCGGTCACAGCACCGAGGTGACCGCCGGGCTGCTCGACGAGGCCCACGCGAGGGCGGCGCTGGAGACCGCGCGCCCGCCGCATGTGCTGCACGAGTTCGACGGCCCCGCCGGCTCCGGCGCGCCAGGGTCGGACGCCACCTGGGTGGGAACGGGACTGCGCGTCGGGGGAAGTGAACTGGCCCGGCTGGTACGGGCGTTGGACACCGTCCTCCTCGGACTGGCGGACGACGTGGGTGCCGCGGAGCGGCTCGTGCCGCACCTGGTGTCCTGGGAGACGCTCCGCCGCACCGGATACACGCGCAACTTCCCCCAGCACCTGACGACCTGCGCGGTGGTGCGGGAGGACCTGCGGTCACTCGACCGGTTCGCCGGGGCGCCGGACCCGGTGGCCGCGGCGGCCGAGCTGACCCCCGCCCCCGTGGCCCTGGCGCCCGCGGTGTGCATGAACCTGTTCGCCGGACTCGCGGACGGCGCGTTGCCCGCGCCCACCGTCCTCACCGCGCGCGGCATGTGCGGCCGGTACGAGGTCGGGGCGCGGGCCGTCGCGACCCGCCTGTGGTCGTTCGACATGCGGGAGCTGGTGTACGTCGGGAACGCCGCCGGCGCCAGGTCGTTCCGCGACGCCATGCTGGACGCGGTCACCGACCTCGCCCGTGACGTGGGGCTGCCGAGCACGCTCACGACGGCCAGCGATCCCTTCTTCACCTCCGAGCGTGCCGACCTGCTGGGCTACCAGTCGGCGCTCAGCCTCAAGCACGAACTGCGCGGACAGTCGGCGGACGGTTCGCCGGCGGTGGCCGTCACCTCCGTCAATCTGCACAGGCAGCATTTCGGGCTCGAGTTCGGCATCACCCTGCCCGACGGCACACCCGCCCACTCCGCCTGTGTGGGTTTCGGCCTGGACCGCTGGGCGGAGTGGATCCACGGCCACCTCGGCGGGGACCCGGACGGCTGGCCCGAGGTCCTGAGGGCGGCGGTCAGAAGACCTTGCCGGGATTGAAGATGCCCGCCGGGTCCAGGGCGTGTTTGACCCGCCGGTGCAGGTCAAGTACGACCGTGCTCAACTCGGCGGTCAGACCGCGCATCTTCAGCAGTCCGACGCCGTGTTCGCCGGTGACGGTGCCGCCCAGGCCGAGCGCCTCGTCGACGATCTGCTCCAGGGCCTCGTGGCCGCGTCGGCGGGCCTCCCCGTCGCCGTGCGCCACCACCACCATGGGGTGCAGGTTGCCGTCCCCGGCGTGCGCGAGGCTCGCGATGCGCACACCTTGGCCGGCCGCTATGCGTTCGATGCGTTCGAGCATCTCGGGCACGCGCATACGCGGCACGCAGACGTCTTCGGTGAGCACCGAACCGAGCCGTTCGAGCGCGGGGTAGACCAGCCTTCGCGCCGCGAACAGAGCCTCCGCCTCGGTCTTGTCGGACGACTGCCCGGTGGACGTCGCGCCCGCCGAACGGAAGGCCCGTACGACGGTGTCGGCCTCGTCGGCGCCGGCCGCTCCCGGGGCGTCCGTCCGGGCGAGCAGCAGCACGCTCCCACCGTCGGTCAGGCCCATGTTCTTCCAGTCGTCCACCGCCTGGAGGCAGTAGCGGTCGACGAGTTCCAGCGCGCTGGGAACCACACCCGAAGCGGTCACGGCCGCGACGGCGCGCCCTGCGGCGGCCAGGTCGTCGAAGTAGCCGAGGACGGTGCGTTCCGGGGAACGGGCCCCGCGCAGCCGCAGGGTGACCTCGGTGACCAGACCCAGGGTTCCCTCGGACCCGACCATCAGGCCGGCGAGTTCGTACCCGGCGGAGCTCTTGGCCGTGCGGCGGCCGAGCCGGACCACCTCGCCGCGGCCCACCACGGCCTCCAGCCCCAGCACGTAGTCACGGGTGACCCCGTACTTCACGCAGCACACGCCGCCCGCGTTGGTGGCGACGTTGCCGCCGATGGTCGACCACGGGGAGCTGGCCGGATCGGGTGGGTACCACAGCCCACGCTGTGCGCACGCCTCCCTCAACTCGTCGTTTACGACGCCGGGTTGCACGACCGCGACGCGTTCGTCCGGGTCGATGGCCAGGATCCGGTTCATCGCCTCGAAGGAGATCACCACGCAGCCGGGCACCGCGTTGGCTCCGCCCGACAGGCCGGTACCCGCTCCCCGGGCCACGACGGGAACACCCCGCGCGGCGCAGCCGGCGACCACGGTCGCGACCTCGGCGGTCTCGTGCGGTCGTACGACGGCGGCGGGTATCGCATAGGGGGCCGTGTCCGCCTGGTCCCGCGCGTAGGAGGCGAGGAGGGCGGGATCGGTGACGACGCGCCCGGGCGGAAGGGCCTGCGCGATTTCCAGAACCGTTTTCTCCAGGGCTTTTATATCCACGTGAGCACGTTATCCACGGATTTCGTGGCCTCGCAATTGGTCTTTGGTTCACGGTCGAAGGTGTATGCACCAAAGGTCAATTGAGCCGGCCGCGCCCGGTGGGGAGAATCGTCGAAGAATCATCGACGAAGGGGGATTCTCATGGCGGCGGTGATCGAGGGGATCGGGGCATGGCTGCCACCTCGGATCGTCACGAACGACGATCTGTGCACGACCCTCGACTCGACCCACGAATGGATAGAGACCCGGACCGGTATATCCGAGCGGCGCATGGTGTCGGAGGGTATGTCGACCCGTGATCTGGCCGTCGAGGCAGGCGTGCGGGCCCTGAAGTCGGCCGGTGCCGCGACGGTCGACGCCGTCGTGCTCGCGACCACGTCCTTCGACCGGTTGTGCCCCGCGGTGGCGCCGGAGGTCGCGCATCTGCTGGGGCTCGGCACGGTGCCCGCCTTCGACCTGACGTCGGCGTGCAGCGGTTTCCTCTACGGGCTCGCCACCAGCAGCGGACTGATCGCATCGGGCGTGGCCGACCGCGTGCTGTTCATCGGGGCGGAAGCCTTCACCACTCTGGTCAATCCCGAGGACCGCGGCACCGCGCCGATCTTCGGAGACGGCGCGGGAGCGGTGGTTCTGCGCCGGGGCGACGCGGACGAGCCGGGAGCGCTCGGGGTGTTCGACCTCGGCAGCGACGGTGCGCGCGCCGATCTGCTCGCCATCCCCGCGGGCGGTTCGCGTCAGCGTTCGGCCTCGGCGGGACTGGGCCACGACACGGTCCCGGTCGAGGACTGGTATCTGCGGATGGAGGGCCGGCCGCTCTTCAAGCAGGCCGTGGAGCGGATGGCCGAGTCGTCGCGCGGTGTGCTCGACCGCACCGGATGGTCCGTCGCGGACGTCGACTGGTTCGTGGGCCACCAGGCCAACGTCCGCATCGTCAACGCCGTGGCGGACGAACTGGAGCTGGCGAGGGATCGCGTCGCGGTCAACATCGGCAGGGTCGGGAACACGCTGGCCGCCTCGGTCCCGCTGCTGTTGAACGACATCGCGCACACGGGCGCTCTCAGGCCCGGTCACCGTGTGCTGCTGTCCGCGTTCGGCGCGGGCCTCTCCTGGGGATCGACCGTGCTCACCTGGCCGGACATCCCGGTCGAGGGTGTGCGGTAGCCGGCCCCGCCAAGAGTTCTGTCAATGTCAGGCCAACTATTTCGGAAGGAAAAAAAGAATGAGCTCTGTCCAGGATTCCGTCATCGAGGTCTTCTCCGCCAGGTTCGAGATCGACAAGGAGTCGATCACGCCGGACGCGACCTTCGACGATCTGGGTCTCGATTCCCTTTCCCAGCTCGAACTCGCCACCGCCGTGAAGAAGCGGCTCGGAGTGGAGATCTCCGACGAGGAGCTGTCCGAGATATCCGTGGTTTCCGACCTGGTCTCCCTGGTCGAGAAGAAGTGGGTGAACGTCCGATGACTCCCTTCGGCGCGGCGATCACCGGAATCGGGCTGGTGACGCCGGCCGGGATCGGGGTCGAGGAGAACTGGCGCAACGTCCTCGGGGCGAAGCAGACGGCCGCCCATGATGCCGGACTGACGGACCTTCCCGTGGACATCGCGTGCCGGGTACCGGACTTCTCCCCGGCACGCAGCGGACTGCGCAACGCCTGGCAGTTCGACCGGTACGCGCAGTTCGCCATCGTGGCCGCGCGCGAGGCCCTGGCCGATGCCGGCCTCAGGCCGGGGGCCTGGGCGGACAGCGCCCGGGTGGCCGTGGTGATCGGCTCGGGTGCCGGCGGTACGGCGACGCTCGAGGCCCAGCACAGGGTCCTCCTGGAGGAGGGCCCTTCGGAAGTCTCGTCCATGACCCTGCCCATGGGGCTGCTCAACATGGCGGCCGGCCAGCTGGCGATCGACATCGGCGCCAACGGCCCCTGTCTGGCGCCCTGTTCGGCCTGCGCATCCGGTGCCAGCGCCATCGGGATCGGGCGCGAGATGCTGCGGACCGGTGTCGCCGACATCGTCGTCGCCGGCGGCGCGGAGGCCCCCGTCACGCCCCTGTACGCGTCGACGTTCGCCCGGATGCGCGCGCTGTCGCGGCGCACGGACTCACCGGGGACGGCGTCACGGCCCTTCGACGCGACACGGGACGGCTTCGTCCTCGGCGAGGGTGCCGGAGTGGTCGTCCTGGAATCCGAGGAACACGCCAGGGCACGCGGTGCGCGCACGTACGGGAAGGTCATCGGCTACGGCGCCTCGGCCGACGCCCACCATGTGACGTCCCCGCATCCTGAGGGACGAGGCGCCGAACTGGCGGTACGCGCGGCGCTCACCGACGCCGGGGTGCGCGGATCCGACGTGCGGTACGTCAACGCGCACGGCACCTCCACCCCGCTCAACGACGTCGTCGAGGCGAGTGTGATTCGCCGCGTGATCGGCACCGACGCGGCGGTGAGCTCCACGAAGGGGGTCACCGGACACCCGCTCGGCGCGGCCGGCGCCATCGAGGCGGCCTTCGCCGCGCTCGCCGCGCACCACGGGCTTGTCCCCCCGACGGCGAATCTCGAGGAGCCGGACTCCCGCATCGATGTGGACCTCGTCTACAAGGAGCCGCGCCCCGGCTCCGTCGACATCGCGCTGAGCAATTCCTTCGGCTTCGGCGGCCAGAACACGGCTCTGCTGATCGCCGCCTGACCCCGAAGCCCTGACCGACCACGCACATGAACCGACCACGCACATGAGGAGACCGAGACGCGATGACCAGTGCCACGGTTTTGGGGCCGGCCGAGTCCGACGAGGGTGATGCCGGTCGCGCGGAGCTGAGCCGGCTGATCTTCGACGGTACCTATGAGGACGTGCACGCCGACATCCGTGCGCTGTTGCTGGACCCGGCCTTCGACGCCCGCGACGGACTGAGCCTGCCCGAGGCGGGGCGGCTGGCCTACGAGCGGTCCCGCTTCGTGCACGGGCGCCTCGAGCGGCCGCTCGAGATCCTGAAGAACCCGCGCCGGCTGTTCGCGCTGGCCGAATGGCCCTCTCTGCTGGACGTGTCGACGTTCTCGCTGCTGATGGTCCACTACAACCTCTGCCTCGGCACCGTGGCGGAGCACGGCGGTGACCGGGAGGACCTCAAGGACCACCTCGAGGAACTCGACAGCCTGGAGTCGTTCGGCCCGTACATGGCCACCGAGCTCGGCTACGGCAACAACGTGGCGGCGCTGCGCACGGAAGCGGTGTACGACCGGCACACCGAGACCTTCGTGATCAACACGCCGGACCCGCTCGCCCAGAAGTACATGTCGTACAGCGGCTTTCAGGATGTCCCGAAGGTCGCGGTGGTACTGGCCCGGCTGAAGGCCGACGGGAAGGACCACGGCGTCTATCCCTTCGTGGTCCGCATCAGCGACGCCGGGGGCCTGTGCGAGGGCATCCGCGCCGCGCCCTGCCCCGAGAAACCCGTACAGGGCCTCGACAACGGCCTGACCTGGTTCGACCACGTACGCGTGCCCCGCCGTAACCTGCTCCTCGGCGACATGGGCGAGTTCACGCCGGAGGGTGCCTTCAAGCCCGGCGCGGGCAACCAGCGCAAGCGGTTCCTGAAGGCGATGAGCCGTATCCAGCCCGGCAGGCTCTGTGTGTCGAGCGCGGCCGTCGGAGCGGGCCGGGCGAGCGTGTACATCGCCCTGAGGTACGCGGCGCGGCGGCTCACCAACGCTCCCGGCCGCAACGACATGCCCGTCATCGAGTACCGAAGCCACCAGCTGTCCCTCTTCACCCAGCTGGCCAAGGTCTACGCGATGACCTTCCTGCTCAACCATGCCAAGCGCGCCTATCTGCGCGAGACCGGCGAGATCTCCGCCGAGCTGGGGGTGCTCATCGCGCTCACCAAGGCCCTCACCACCTGGGAGATGACGGAGACCGTCGCCGTCTGCCGGGAGCGCTGCGGCGCCCAGGGCATCTTCAGCGCCAACCGGATCGCGGACTACGGTTCCCTGCTCCAGGGCCTGGTCACCGCCGAGGGCGACAACCAGGTGCTCCTCGCGACCACCGCGGGCCAGTTGCTCGCCCGGCCCGCCGCCGAGACCGCCGGGGCGACGCGCGCCGAGCGTGGCCCCCACGGTCTCCTGGACGTGCGCCTGCTGGTGGAGATCCTGGGTGAGCGGGAGCGGTCCCTGCACGAGGAGGGCCGTGCCCGGATGTCCGACGACAGCGGGCGCACGTACTTCGAGGCGTGGAACTCCACGATGAACTCCGCGCTCGCCATGGCCCGTACGCGAGCGGTACGGGTGGCCCTCGAAGCCTTCGAGGCCGCCGTCGGCGAGGCGCACGACCCGTCCGTCCGCGCGGCGCTGCGCGAACTGGCCCTGCTCTACGCGCTGACCGAGGTGCGGCGCGACGCGGGCTGGTACCTGGCGCAGGGTGCGCTGACCGCCGATGAGGTGCGGGCGCTGCCCGATCTGCTCGACGAGGTGTGCACCCGCGTCCTGCCGTACACATCGCTGCTGATCGACGGCTTCCGGCTGTCGCCAGAGCTGCTGCGCGCCCCGATAGCCGCGGACGACTACGTCTCCGCGTTCCAGTCACTCACCGGCGGAGGGAAGTGACCATGGCCCGGCATGTGTACCACTGCCCGCTGCGCTGGGCGGACATGGACGTCTACGGGATCGTCAACAACGTCAACTTCCTTCGGTACCTGGAAGAGGCGCGCGTCGATCTCGTCTTCCGGATGGCACCGACCGAGGGCGACGCGTTCTTCAAGGACGGTTCCGTGGTGGTGAGTCACCAGATCTCGTACAAGAGGCAACTGACCCACCGGCACGAGCCGGTCGAGATCGAGATGTGGGTGTCACGGCTCGAGTCGGCCACCGTCGCCATCGACTACGAGGTCAAGGACGGCGACACCGTGTACGCGTCCGCGTCGACGGTCATGGCTCCGTTCGACTACAGGGCGGGACGCCCGCGTCGGCTCACCGACGCGGAGTCCACCTTCTTCGAGAAGTACCTCGAAGAGGGGGAGTGAATGCGTCTGCTGCGGATCGGACCGCCGGGGCAGGAACGCCCGTGCGCCGTCCACCCGGACGGTACGACGCGCGACCTCTCGGCCTGGGTTCCCGACTGGAGCGGTGCCGCGCTCGATCCCGGCCGGCTCCGTGAGCTCGCGCGGCGTCTGGCCCGCGAGGGTTCGCGGCTGCCTGTCGCCGGCCCGCACGAGCGGGTCGGCCCGCCCGTACGGCCCGGCGGCCATGTGCTGTCCATCGGCCTGAACTACCGCGCGCACGCGGCGGAGGCCGGGATGGAGGTGCCCGACGAGCCCTATGTCTCCAGCAAGGCGCCCTCGACGGTCGTCGGGCCCTTCGACGACCTTGTCATTCCGCCCGGCAGCCTGAAGACGGACTGGGAGGTGGAACTGGCCGTGGTCATCGGGCGCCGTGCCCAGTACCTGCCCGGCCGGCAGCACGCCCTCGACCACGTCGCCGGCTTCTGCACGGCCGACGACGTCTCGGAACGCGGCTGGCTGCTGGAGCGCGGCGGTCAGTGGATCAAGGGCAAGTCGTTCGAGACCTTCACCCCGCTGGGGCCGCACCTGGTGACCCCGGACGAGGTGGGCGATCCGCGGTCGCTGCGGCTGACCTGCCATGTGAACGGTCGTCGGATGCAGGACGGCCACACCGGCGACATGGTCTTCGACGTCGCCCATGTCGTCTGGTACCTCAGCCAGTTCATGGTGCTGCAGCCAGGAGACGTCGTACTGACCGGTTCCCCCGCGGGCATCTCGCTGGCCCGGCCCGACGTGGACTTCCTGCGGCCCGGGGACCTGCTGGAGGTGGAGGTGGGCGGGCTCGGCGCGCAACGCCAGCGCTGCCGTGCCTTCCACAGCGAGCGAGAGGCCGTCACCGCCCCCGGCTCGACGGAGGGCCGATGATCGAGGAGGTCGTCCCGGGGCACGTCGCCGGCCACGAGGCGTACGGCGACTCGGAGGGCATCACTCTGCACCCGGGGGAGGAGGCCGTCGCACGCGGCTTCGCGGCTTCACGGCGGGCGGCGTTCACGACCGGGCGGTACTGCGCCCGCCGAGCCCTGGCGGACCTGGGGGAGACCCCGGGGGCGATCCTGAGAACGCCCGGCGGAGCCCCGCACTGGCCGGCCTCGGTGGTCGGGAGCATCACCCACTGCGACGGCTATCGCGCGGCCGCGGTCGCGAGCCGGGACCGGGCCGCGGCGGTCGGTATCGACGCCGAGCCGAACCGCGAAGTCCCCGAGGACGTACTGGAGTTCATCTCCACACCGCAAGAACGCATCCACGTACGGGAGTTGCTCGCCAGTCGCGGTGAGGTGCGCTGGGACCGCCTGCTCTTCTGCGTCAAGGAGAGCGTCTACAAGGTCTGGCATCCGCTGACCGGGCTCTTCCTCGGCTTCCGGGAGGCCGAGGTCGGCTTCGCGGCCGACACGGCGGAGTTCGACGTACGGCTGCGCCCTCGCGGCGGGCGGCACCGGCGCCTTCCCGAGACGCTGCACGGCCGCTGGACCAGTCGCGACGGCTTGCTGCTCACCGCGATCACGCTGTCGGTCACAGAAGGAGAGAGCTAGGCATGCCCCCTCAGACCCAGACCCAGACGCAGACGCAGACGCAGACGCAGACGTGTGACGATCCGACGGTCCCCGGTGACGCCATGAGGCGCCTGAACGAGCTGCGTGAGATCAAGCGGGCGGCGCGCCGCGGACCGAGCGAGCGCGCCACGCGGGCCCAGCACGCCAAGGGCAAGCTCACGGCCCGTGAGCGGATCGAACTGCTGCTGGACCCGGGCACGTTCACCGAGGTGGAGACCCTGCGCCGGCACCGGGCCACGGGCTTCGGCCTGGAGGCGAAGCGGCCGCACACGGACGGCGTGGTCACCGGATGGGGCCGTGTGGAGGGCCGCACGGTCTTTGTGTACGCCCACGACTTCCGTATCTTCGGCGGTGCCCTGGGCGAGGCCCACGCCGAGAAGATCCACAAGATCATGGACATGGCCGTGGCGGCCGGCGCGCCGCTCGTCTCCCTCAACGACGGCGCGGGCGCGCGCATCCAGGAGGGCGTCAGCGCGCTCGCGGGCTACGGGGGCATCTTCCGCCGCAACGCCCAGGCCTCGGGCGTCGTCCCGCAGATCTCGGTGATCCTGGGCCCGTGCGCCGGTGGTGCCGCGTATGCCCCGGCGCTGACCGACTTCGTGTTCATGGTCCGCGGGACGTCGCAGATGTTCATCACCGGGCCCGACGTGGTCAGGGCGGTCACCGGCGAGGAGGTCACACAGAACGGGCTCGGCGGCGCGGACGTCCACGCCGCGACGTCCGGCGTCGCCCATTTCTCGTTCGACGACGAGGCGACCTGCCTCGCCGAGGTGCGATACCTGCTGTCGCTGCTGCCCGCCAACAACCGGGAGATGCCGCCCGTCTGTCCTACGACCGACCCGCCCGACCGGCGCTGCGACGACCTGCTGCACATCGTCCCGACGGACGGCAAGGTGCCGTACGACATGATGGACGTCATCGAGGGGTTCGTGGATGACGGCGAATGCCTCGAGGTCCACGAGCGCTGGGCGCCCAACGTGATCTGCGCGCTGGCGCGCGTCGGCGGCCGGACGGTCGGGATCGTGGCCAGCCAACCCCTGCGCCTGGCCGGTGTGCTGGACATCAGGGCCTCGGAAAAGGCCGCTCGTTTCGTGCAGATGTGCGATGCCTTCAATATTCCGCTCATCACGTTGCTCGACGTACCCGGCTTCCTGCCCGGTGTCGCCCAGGAGCACGACGGCATCATCCGGCACGGCGCCAAGCTGCTCTACGCGTACTGCACCGCCACCGTGCCCCGCGTCCAGCTGATCCTGCGCAAGGCCTACGGAGGGGCGTACATCGTGATGGACTCCCGCTCCATCGGGGCGGACCTGGCCTTCGCCTGGCCGACCAACGAGATCGCCGTGATGGGCGCGGAAGGCGCCGCGAACGTCGTCTTCCGCCGGCGGATCGCCGAGGCGGAGGACCCCGAGGCGGTACGCGAGCAGGTCGTCAAGGAGTACAAGGCGGAGCTGATGCATCCGTACTACGCGGCCGAACGCGGGCTCGTCGACGACGTGATCGACCCCGCCGACACCCGCGACATTCTTGTCCGCGCGCTGACGATGCTGTGCGCCAAGCGCGCCGAGCAGCCGGCGCGCAAGCACGGCAACCCACCTGCCTGAGCCCCGCGTCCCCCGTCCCCCCGTCGTCACCGTCCCGGAGGAAACCCATGCCGGTCGAGTTCAGCCATCAGCCCGCCGTCCCCACCCCGGACCCCGAGCGGGAGCGGCTGATGTCCGACCCCGTCTTCGGGGAGGTGTTCACCGATCACATGGTGACGATCAAGTGGGCCGACGGGCGGGGCTGGTACGACGCCCGGGTCGAGCCGTACGGCCCGATCGCTCTTGACCCCTCCGCCCAGGTCTTCCACTACGGACAGGAGATCTTCGAGGGCATGAAGGCGTATCGCCGACCGGACGCGTCCGTGGTGTCCTTCAGGCCGTACGCCAACGCCGCGCGGCTGAACGCCTCCTGCCTGCGGATGGCGATGCCGCCGCTCCCCGAGGACACCTATGTCGAGGCACTCGAACGGCTGGTCGCCGCAGACCAGAAGTGGGTTGCCCACCGGCCCGGACACAGCCTGTACCTGCGGCCGTTCATGATCGCGACGCAACGGTCCATCGGTTTCTACCAGCCGTCCACCGAATACCTGTTCGTGGTGATCGCGTCGCCCGCCGCCGCCTACTTCAAGGGCGGGCCCCGGCCGGTCTCCGTGTGGGTGCCGGGCGAGCACGTGCGCGCGGCGCCGGGCGGCACAGGCGCGGCGAAGTGCGGCGGCAACTACGCGGGGACGCTGCCGGCCATGGAGGAGGCCCGACGGCAGGGCTGCGACCAGGTGGTGTGGCTGGACGCGGTGGAGCGGCGCTGGGTGGAGGAGATGGGTACCAGCAACCTGTTCTTCGTCTACGGAACCCGGCTGGTCACCCCGGAGCTGACGGGCACTCTGCTGCCGGGCATCACCAGGAACTCCCTGCTGACCCTGGCCGGGGATCTCGGCTACACGGCGGAGGAAGGGCGGATCAGCATCGATCAGTGGCGTGCGGACGCGGAGTCCGGAGCGCTCACGGAGGTGTTCTCGTGCGGGACCTCGTCGATGATCACCCCCGTGAGCCGGGTCAGGAGCGCCGACGGTCAGTGGACGGTGGCCGGCGGAGAGGTCGGGCCCGTCACCCTGCGGCTGCGGGAGGAGCTCATGGGCATCCAGTCCGGCGAGCGTCCCGACCCGTACGGCTGGGTCCACAAGCTTGTCTGAGCACCGTCCGCCCGCCGCACCCGGGAATGACCGAAGAAATCACCGAAGAAATGATGGAAGGGAGGATCCGGTGGGCCGATCCGTGCTCGTCACCGGAGGCAACAGGGGCATAGGCCACGCGGTCGCGCAGGCCTTCGCCGAGGCCGGCGAGCGGGTGGCGATCACCTGCCGCTCCGGCGAGCCGCCCCGCGATCTCATGGACGCGGGCTGTCTCGCGGTGCGCTGCGACGTCACCGACCCCGAACAGGTGGAGATGGCGTTCAAGGCCGTCGAGGCACAGCACGGCCCCGTGGACGTGCTGGTCGCCAACGCCGGCATCACGCGCGACAACCTGTTGTTGCGCATGCCGGAGGACGATCTCGCCGCGGTGCTCGAAACGAACCTCGTCGGCGCCTTCCGCGTCGTCAAACGGGCCACGGCGGGCATGCTGCAGGCCCGCAGGGGGCGGATCGTCCTGGTCTCGTCCGTGGTCGGTCTGCACGGTTCCGCCGGCCAGACCAACTACGCCGCCTCCAAAGCGGGGTTGGTCGGCCTGGCCCGCTCCTACGCCCGTGAGATGGGTCCGCGCGGCATCACCTGCAACGTCGTGGCCCCCGGCTTCGTCGACACCGACATGACCCGGGCCCTGACCGAGAGGCAGCGCGAGGCCGCGCTCGCGAAGGTCCCGCTGGCGCGCCCGGCCGCTCCGGAGGAGATCGCGGCGACGGTACGGTTCCTGACGTCGGACGACGCCTCGTACATCACCGGTGCCGTCATCCCCGTGGACGGCGGCATGGGGATGGGGCACTGACCGCTCCGGGCCCCCGGGCCCTTACACGTGCTCGCTGACCAGCACGGCCCAGGTGCCCGGCTCCAGCGCGCGGAACACGTGGGGCAGATCGGCCGGGTAGGTGATGGCGTCCCCCGGGCCCAGTTCCACGGCGTCGTCGGCCGGCCCCACCAGCGCGCGGCCGGCGCCCAGCACCACATGCTCCACGACTCCCGGCATGTGGGGCTCCGACAGCCGCTGGTGCCCCGGCTCGGCGGTGACGCGGTAGACGTCGCGGCGCGCTCCGGGCGGGCAGGCCGACAGCAGTACGGCGTGGTAGTCGGCCTGGGCGGAGGAGACGGCGGCGCCTTCGCCGGCCCTGATCACCTGGACCCGGGGCTGGTGCGGTTCCACCAGCCGGGAGAACGGCGTGTCCAGTGCCACGCAGAGCGCCCAGAGGGTCTCCAGGCTGGGGTTGCCCGCACCCGACTCCAGTTGGGAGAGGGTGGATTTGGCGATGCCCGCCCGCTGCGCGACCTCGCTGAGGCTCAGACCGGTACGGCTGCGTTCCCGGCGCAGAGCGGCGGCGATGGCCTTCATAGGGGGCTTGTCGGAGCCGGCCGCCGCCGGTGGTGGCGGTGGCGGTGGTGGTGGTGTCTTCATGGGGCGTTCGCTCCAGCGGTCGACTGTTCGCCTTGACGAACGATCTGTGGGATGTTCATCATGAACTCCATGCGTTCGATATGGAGAACTCTAGAGCGCCAGGTGTTACGTGACGTGGCCCTGGTGTGTCTGGCGGTCGGTGTCATCGGCCTGTCCTACGGCGCGATCGCGGTGTCGTCGGGTTTCCCTCTGTGGGTGCCCGTGCTGCTGGGCGTGCTCGTAGTCGCCGCGTCCTCGGAGTTCCTGTTCATCGGAATCATCGCCGCCGGTGGCAGCCCGATCGCGGCCGTGCTGGCGGGACTGCTCGTCAACGCCCGGCACCTGCCCTTCGGGCTGGCGATTCCGGAGGTGATCGGCCGTGGCTGGCGCCGGTTCCTCAGCACCCATCTGATGAACGACGAGACCGTTGTCTTCGCCCTGGCGCAGAAGGACCTCCCCGCCAAGCGCGCCGCGTACCGGCTGTGCGGACTGGGCATTCTGGTGTGCTGGCCGCTGGGCGCCCTCCTGGGCGGTATGGCCGGTTCGGTGATCAAGGACACGGACGCCCTGGGCCTGGACGCCATGTTCCCGGCAGTGATCCTGGCGCTGATCCTGCCTGCCCTGCGCGACCGGAAGACCCGGACCGCGGCCCTCGCCGGTTCGGGCGTCGCTCTGGTCGCGACACCGTTCCTGCCGGTCGGGCTCCCCGTCCTGCTGGCATTGGCCGGGGTCGTCCTGGCGACCGGCCGAGTACGAGAGGAAGAGAGCGCGCGATGACGAACACTCCGTTGCTTGTCGGGGCGATGCTCGTGCTCGCGGCCGGAACGTACGCGTTCCGGCTCGCGGGCCCGACGCTGCGTTCCAGGGTCGAGTTCCCGCCCGCGGTGGAGAAGCTCATGGAGCGCTCCGCCGTGGTGCTGCTCACCGCGCTGGTCGTCACCACGGCGCTGTTCGAGGCCCATGAGTGGGCGGGGGTGGCACGCCCGGTCGGAGTGCTGGTGGGCGGGCTCCTCGCGTGGCGCAAGGTGCCGTTCGTCGTGGTCGTCCTGGCGGCCGCCGCCTGCACGGCCCTGCTGCGGCTGGCGGGTGTCTCCTGAGCGCGTCCGCCGGCCGTCCGGTGCGCGGACGGCGGCGGGAATCCGCCTGATCAGCCGTGTCCGAGGGAGTGCAGGACGGGCGTGGAGCAAGGCGGTGAGGGCAGCAGGGGCGAGGTGCGGTTGCCGCTGTGCACCGCCCAGGCGAAGGCGACGATCCCCGCCTGCAGACGGGACTCCACGTCGAGTTTGGCCAGTACCTGGGCCACATGGGCCTTCACCGTCCGCTCGGTGACCTTCAGGAACGTCGAGATCGAACGGTTCGAAGCGCCCTCGGCGAGCAGGCAGAACACCTCGAACTCGCGTTGGGAAAGGGCGGGGACCTTCTCGAACAAGGTCCCCCACAGAGGGTCGTGGTCGGCGGTACACGGTCCCCGGCGGGCGCTGTGCGCGGGGATCGGGGCAGTTTGCGTGGCGATTGCGGACTCCTGTCGTGTGAGTCGGCCGGCGCGGCCGTGTCGGGGTCGTGCTCCGCCGTCAGGAGGGCGGAGCCGTCGCGTCCGCCGAGGCCCTCGAACCGCCCGGCCGGGGCAGCTGCCGCGGGCGTCGTCCGCCTGCCAGGGTCCACACCGCGTCGACGATGTCCCGCATGAACAGCTCACCCGGCCGGGTGAGTTCGGCGTCCAGGCACCAGGCGAGCCGGAGCGCGATGCTGTGCTTCTCCTGCAGGACGGTGAGCATCAGCTGCGGTCCGTGCCGCCGCTCCTCCTCGACGACGATCTCCTCGTCGGGGAACGGCCAGCGGGCGATGGAGGCCTCGAGCGGGCCCTTCTCCCGCTCGGTGAACGCGTGCAGCGACGCGTCGGTGAAGTTGAACAGGGCGCCGGCCGCTCTGATCGAATCCGCGCCGGGCAGCACCCGGTCCCTGATCGCGTCGGCCTCGGCACGGTCGATATGAGCGAACTCACCGGCCTGGGCCTGCCGGACGAAGGTCCGCCGTGCGACGCGGGGCAGGTCCACCGGTGACGGAATCTCCACGACCACCGGTGCCTGCATGAACATCTTGCTGGCGCAGGCCTCGACGTTCCCCAGCCATCTGTTGTGCGTCAGGGTCAGCACGCCCACTGCCCGCATGCCGCCCCAGCGGCACAGTGCCAGTCCGAATCCCGTCAGCAGCACGGTGGACACCGGCACCCGCAGTGCGGCAGAGGCGGCTTCGGCCGCCGTCAGCAACGAGGTGGAGCGCAGCACACAGGACGAGTGACGGTCCGAGGCGTCGGGACCGGCCTGCCGCCGTCCGTCGGCTCCCGCCGGCGAAACCGCCGAGCCGAGTTCCTCGAACTGCCGGGTCCAGTACCGTGACGCCCGTTCGAGGTGGCGCTGCCCGCTCTCGGACTCCTCCCAGCGCACGACGTCCAGCGGCTGAGTGATGTCCGTGCCACCGGCAGGCAGGGGTGGAAGCGTCCCGCGCAGCAGGCTCTCCAGGTCCTGGCGCATCACCTTCAGCCCCCATGCGTCCACGGCGCTGTGATCGGCCACCAGACCGATCTCCCGGACCCGTGGACCCTCGGTCGACACCACCGCCTGGAACGGCCACTGGGTGGCCAGGTCGAACGAGGTGTGCCGGGCCCGGGTGAAGAGGTCCGTGGCCTCCCGGAAGCTCTCCACCCGGACGGCGGCCTCCACGTCGGGGGCGCGGACGGAGGTGACCCGCTGGGTGCCCCTGGGGTCGTCATCGAACCGCAGCAGGGTGCGCAGGGCTTCGTGCCGGCTGACCAGCCCGGTCACCGCCCCCATGACCTGCGCGACCGTGGCCCCCCGGCCGTCGGCCACGGCGAACAGGTTGTCCTCGTACGTCGCTTCGTTGTGTTCGGCCACCGCCTGAGGATCGGTGGGTCGTCCGGCGAACCAGTCGGCCTGCGACCAGTTCAACCGCCCTTCCCGTTCCCCCATTGAATCCTCAAAGCCTCCGGGCACAGCACCCACCTATCTGATCGACATTTCGGACGGAGAGATCATTTGCCGAGCCTCCCCGCGACAACGTGCGGCATCCGGAGAATGGATGCGGGGAGGAGTTACATGTCCAGCGGCTCGGACTCTTATGCGGGAAAGGACCGCGAATTCGGCACTGTCCAAATGGTGGACACTCGCCTCGGTTGATTCGCACAGGAAGTTCACAGGAGTCTTCCCGGTGGCGAATTGCGTGCCGCGAAATTGCAGCATCCAGCGAGAAGCGATGTCAAGACAGGGGACTTTCCGGCCACGTCATATTCCCGGAACCAAGCGGCGCGCACACTCCGCCGGAGGGGCGCGGGATGTCGGAACGCGCACGTGCGTGGGTGTTTCGGCTGCCCGCGCGAAGGCCTCGCGTCAAGTCCGGAGCGGTGGCTGATTTCCAACGTCTTGCCCTTCGTCCAACCGTCAGATTAAGCTCTGGGGCGGTCCGATCGGTGGTGTGAAAAACCCGCAGCACTACGCCTGACAAGGCGTTTTACCGAGGTCTGTGCGCCCGGCGAACCCGGTGCACCCAGTGGCCGAGGCCCGGAGCGGCAAACCGGTCATCAGCCGGCGCAGCGCCTGACGTGGGCGTCCGACATTTCGAACCCACCGTCATGAAACCCGCTTTCTCATGAAGTTTTCCCACGGAAGACCACGGGGGGTCAGTCTGTGCTGCACAAGAGTTCCCGCGCCGGCGAACCGGTGATACTGGCGGAAGGGTTGACAAAAACCTTCCGTACGGCCAGGCGTGTGCCCGGTTTTCGCGGCGCGGCGCGATCTCTTATCGCTCCGCAATGGGAAACAAAGACGGTCGTTCAGGATGTGTCTCTCCATGTGAGACAGGGGGAGCTGCTCGCTCTGCTGGGTCCGAACGGGGCGGGCAAGTCCACCACGATCAAGATGCTCACCGGAATCCTGCGACCGACGTCCGGAAGGGCTCGTGTAGCCGGCATCGACCCCCATCTCGAGCGGGAGAAGAACGCCAGAAACATCGGTGCGGTGTTCGGCCAGCGCACCCAGCTCTGGTGGGACCTGCCGGTCCGCGAGTCCTTCTCCATCCTCAAGGACATCTACGGGATACCGGACGCCGACCACCGGGCCCGCCTCGCGGAGTTCGACGAGCTGCTCGCCCTCTCCTCCTTCCAGGACACGAGGGTGCGGCACCTGTCGCTGGGGCAGCGCGTGCGGTGCGATCTGGCGGCCGCGCTGCTGCACGACCCGCCCGTGGTGTTCCTGGACGAACCGACCATCGGCATGGATGTCGTCGCCAAGGAGCAGGTCCGCCGGTTCCTCCGGCACGAGGTGGAACAACGGGGCCGCACGGTACTGCTGACCACTCATGACATGACGGAGGTCGAACGTCTCGCGGAGCGGGTGGTGCTCATCAACCACGGCCGCGTCGTGCTCGACGGATCACTGGACGACATCCGGCGGACCTACGGATCGGCCTGGCAGATACACGTGACACTCGCCGATCCCGCGGACGGGATACGGCTGGACGGGCTCACCGTGGTCCGGCGGGACGGCCCACGGCTGTTCCTCGCACCCGATGACACGGTTCCCTTCACCGCGCATCAGGCGCTCAAGGAACTGATCCAGCACCACGACGTCGCCGAAGTCGGTATCGAACAGGCTGACCTCGAAGACGTGATGCGCGCCGCCTACCGCCACCAGGACACCGAGGCCCCGGTCCCCGCCAGGGATCTTCTCGGCGTCTCGGACCGACGGGGCGGGTGAGCGCCCGTGACCACCGCGGCACAGGGCCGCGTCCGCCCGGGCCGGGCCTGGCGGACCCTGCGGATCACACCGCTCGGCGAATCGCTGGCGACGGGCCGGCTCGCGGCGACAGCCATACGTCTGGTCCTGCAGGTATTCCTGGTCACCTGCCTGTGGCGGGCCTTGTACGCCCAGACGGAGAGCAGCGCGGGCCTGGACCGCGAACAGGCGGTCACCTTCGCCGTCGCGGCGGCGCTGCTCACCCGTGTGCGGGGGATCGACCGGCGGGCCGGCCGGGACACCGTCTTCCAGCACCTGCAGTTCGGCACCATCGTCTACTGGTTCCTGCGGCCGCTCTCCCCGGGCCGCTATTACTTCTTCCGTGCTCTGGGGGAACAGCTCTACGCGCTGGCGTGGGCCGCCGCCGGCTACCTGGTGTGCCGTCTCTTCGGCCTCATCGAGGCACCGGCCTCGGTGGCGGCCGGCCTCCTGGCGCTGCTCAGCGTGTGCGCCGGCCAGGTCATCGTGTACTACCTCATGCTCCTGGTCGACCTGCTGTGCTTCTGGACGCTGAAGAACTACGCGGCCATTATGATCATCACCTTTGTGCAGAACCTGCTCTCCGGCGCGTTCGCGCCGCTGTGGTTCTTCCCCGACTGGTTCCGGACCATGAGTTCTCTGCTGCCGTTCCAGTCGACCCTCAACGTCCCGCTGTCGATCTACATCGGACGCATCCCGCTGTCCGACGTCCCGGGGGAGTTCCTCGTGCAGTTCGTCTGGGCCGTGCTTCTCGCGGTCGCGGCACGTGTGGTGTGGGCCCGGGCCGGCAGACGCGTCGTCTCCCAGGGAGGATGAGCGTGCGGGCGTTTCTCGACGCATGGCGCGTCGCACTGCGGATCATGGGCCGAATAGTCCGGAGCTACATGGAGTTCCGCGTCGAGTTCGCGCTGACGGTGGCCATCGGGGCCATCTGGCAGATGTCCGTCATCGTGTTCGCCACGGTGCTGCTCGGCCGTTTCTCCGGGATGGGCGGCTGGAGCACGGACGCCGTTCTGCTCCTGGTGGGGCTGCGGATGCTGGCTCACGCCCTGTACGTGCTGTTCTTCGGACGCATCAGCGGCCTGACGGACATCGTCCAGGAAGGGCTGATGGAGGCCTACCTGCTGCGGCCCATGCCGGTGTACCGGCAGGTGCAGCTGACGTACTTCCCGAACAACGCGATCGGCGACCTCATCGTGGGGATCTCCCTGTCCTTCGCCGCGATATCACGGACGCAGGTGCACTGGACCGCGCCGAGAATCGCCTTCCTCGTCGCAGCCGTCACCGGGGGCGTCTTCGTGGAGGCGGCGATCTTCACCGCGCTGTCGAGCGCCGCTCTGCACTACCCCGCCGCCTCCTACTGGTCGAGTTGGGTCGAGGAACTGATGGGCACCTTCGGCAGCTACCCGCTCAAGATCCTTCCCGGAATCGTCAGCGGCCTGTTCACCTTCCTCGTGCCGCTGGCCTTCGTCGCCTATCTGCCGACGGCCGTACTCACAGGGAACACGCACGGACTGGGCGTTCCCGTGGCGCTGGCGGTGGCGTCCCCGCTCATCGGCGTCCTGGCCTTCCTTCTTTCCCGTCGGCTGTGGAACTGGAGCCTGAGCCACTACACGGGAGTGAACGGCTAGCGCCCCGGGTCAATCCGGCCGTACGACCTCCTTGATGCCCCGCGCCGTCAGGTGGGTCTCGTCCTCGGCGCGGTTCGCCAGGATCACCGCCGGGCGGGTGCCCTCCTCCCGCAGTCGCATCCACGCCTCGAAGTACGCGCCGCCAGGGCCCGAGATCGAACGGTTCCCCCAGGCGCAGTCCAGCACCAGCGCGGTCGTACGGGGTTCGGCCGGGCGGGGTTCGGCGCGCAGCTCGGCGACCGTTTCCGCCAGGGCCCCGGCGATGGGTTTCGGATTGCCCGCGGAGTCGAACAGGCCCAGGGTGTACTCCAGTTCGGGGAAGTCGGCCAGGGAGCGGTCGACATCGTGGGAGCACCACCAGGTGACCCCGTACAGGTTGGCGCACTCGACGGCGTTGCGTACCGTCGCGCGGGCGAAGCCGGGGGCGTCCGCCGCCGGGATGTGCGGTTCGGGGGCGCCGGTCTCCTGGACCCACACCGGCCGGGCGGGGTTCTCGGCGTACGCGGTGGCCAGTTCGACGCCGTACTCCGCGAGATGCTGGACCTGCGGGGAGCGGGGGCCGTAGCGGCGGGCGCAGTCGGCCGAGAACACCCAGGGGTGGACGGTCGTCAGGTCGCCCTTTTCGGCCGAGGCCTCCGGGGTGAAGGGGTGGTCGTCGCTGTACCAGGCGGCGTCGTACGCCGAGTGGGTGACCAGACCCGCCGCTGTGCCGAGGCCCGACCGCGCGGCGGACAGCAAGGTGTCCAGGTAGTGGTCGATCTCTGCCACCGTCACCGGGTTGTGTTCGACCAGGTTGTTGAGCTCGTTGCCGAGCTGGAGGCCCAGGAGGTTCGGGCGGCCGGCCAGGGCGCCGCCGAGGGTGCGCAGCAGCCGCGCCTGCGCCTCGATCGCCTCCGGGTCCGTGAACACATTGCGGTGGTGCCAGCTGCGCGTCCACTCCGGGTAGAAGTCGAAGCTGGAGAGGTGGCCCTGTACGCCGTCCACCATGACGTCGAGGCCCGCCTCGGCCGCCACGTCCACCAACTGCGCCACCTGGTCGACGGCCGAGGCGCGGATCAGCGTGCGGTTGGGCTGGAGCAGCGGCCAGAGCGGGAAGATCCGTACGTGGTCCAGGCCCAGCCCGGCGATCTGGTCGAGGTCCTCACGCGCGCGGGCCGGGTCGAAGTCGTACCAGGAGTGGAACCAGCCCCGGCGCGGCGTGTAGTTGACGCCGAAGCGAGGAGCGGGAGAGGGGGTGGGGGGTGTGCTCACGAGGGCCTCCTCGGACGGGCGGGGATGCGCCGGGCCCGCGAGTCGGGTCTTGTCCTCGGCGAATGTATGAACCACCATAGTGCGCGATGAGCAATGAATTGAACCAGGATTTGGCTCGGGGTTCGGATCGTGCCCTGGTCGTCGGGATCGACGCCGGTGGCACCCGTACGCGCGCCCTGCTGGCGTCCGCCGCCGACGGGTCCCCGCTCGGTGAGGGTGTCGCCGGGCCGGGCAACGCCCTGACCGTTCCCGTGCCGCAGCTCACCGAGCACCTTGTCGAGGCCCTCGCCAAGGCCGTGCCGGAATCGGTCCGGTCCCTGGTCGTCGCCGTCGCGGGCGGCTTCGCGGGCGCCGCCGGCACCGCCGACGAACCCGGCCGCGTCAACGCCCGTACCGCGCTGACCCAAGCCCTGCGGCGCCTCGGCATCCCCGCGCGCGAGATCCGGATCAGCAGCGACATCGAGGCCGCCTTCGCCGCCGCCCCGGGAGCTCCGGCGGACGGTCTCGCCCTCGTCGCCGGTACGGGCGCCGTCGCGATGCGCATCACCGCCCGCCACTGCGAGAAGACCGTCGGCGGCGACGGCTGGCTCCTCGGCGACGACGGCGGCGGCTTCTGGATCGGCCGCGAGGCGGTCCGAGTCGCCCTGCGCATGGCGGACCGACGCGGCCCAGACACGACTCTGGCGGCCCTGGTGGGACGTGAGTTGGGAGTGCCGGATGCGGTGCTTCCCCCGTACGGGCGCGGGGCGTCCGCGTACGGGGGCGGGGCGTCCGCGTGCCGGGGCGGGCGGTCGGCGCGCGAGGACGGAGGGTCGGCATACGAGGACGGAGGGTCGGCATACGAGGTTGAGGCGTCGGCGTACGAAGGTGAGGCGTCCGCGCGAGAGGTTGAGGCGTCGGCGTACGAAGGTGAGGCGTCCGCGCGAGAGGGTGAGGCGTCCGCGTACGAAGGTGAGGCGTCCGCGCAGGAGGGTGAGGCGTCCGCGTACGAAGGTGAGGCGTCCGCGCAGGAGGGTGAGGCATCCGCGTACGAAGGTGAGGCGTCCGCGTACGGGGATGAGGGCGGCCTCGGTCGACTCTGGTCGCGGGACGCCCGTGAGGCCTACCGGCGGCACGTTCTGCCCGCCGTCATGAGCGAACCGCCCGTCCGGCTGGCCCGGTTCGCCCCGCTGGTCGCCGGGGCGGCGCGGGCCGGGGACCTTCTCGCTCGGGCGATCCTCGACGAGGCCGCCGGTCATCTCGCCGACTGCGTACGGGCGTTGAGGCCGCAGCCGGGCGAGACCGTGGTCGCGACGGGCGGCCTTCTCGGGCCGGAAGGCCCGCTGACCGACCCCCTGGACCCGCACCTGCGTGCCCTCGGCCTGGTGGCCCACTGGGTCCCGGACGGCAGCCGGGGCGCGGTCGCCCTCGCCCGAGTCGCCCACGACGGCAGCCGTGACGGGGTAACTTCCGCCCCGGCCCCGGAGGAGAACCAGTGACCGCGACCGCAGCCACGACATCCACCGCCGGATCCCTCTACCGCGACCCCGCCGCCCCCGTCGCCGCCCGCGTCGCCGACCTCCTGGCCCGGATGACCCTGCGCGAGAAGGTCGGCCAGCTCAACCAGCGGATGTACGGCTGGGACGCCTACCGCCGCCGCCCCGACGGCGGGTTCGAGCTGACCGAGGCCCTGTACGAGGAAACCGACCGCTTCGAAGGCCTCGGCGCCCTCTACGGCCTCCTCCGTGCCGACGCCTGGTCCGGCGTCGACCACTCGACGGGCGCCGGCGCGGACGCCGGCCCCGCACTGGCCCACCTGGTCCAGCGACACGTACTCGAACGCAGCCGCCTCGGCATCCCCGCCCTCTTCGTCGAGGAGGTACCGCACGGCCTCATGGCCCTCGACGGCACCGTCCTCCCCGTCAACCTGACCGTGGGCGCCACCTGGGACCCGGACCTGTACGAGCGTGCGGCTGCCCACGCCGCCGCCGAACTCCGCGCCCGGGGAGGCCACTTGGCCCTGGTCTCGGCGCTGGACATCGCCCGCGACCCCCGCTGGGGACGCACGGAGGAGTGCTTCGGCGAGGACCCCTACCTTGCCGCCCGTCTGACGGAGGCGCTGGTGAGGGGCATGCAGGGGGAGGGAGGGGGAGGGGGCGGGACAGGAGGGGCGTTCGCTGCGGACAGGGCTCCGGTTGTTCTCAAGCACTTCGCCGGGCAGGGCGCGACGGTCGGCGGGCGGAACTCCGCCGAGTCGGAGCTCGGTCCCCGTGAGCTCCACGAGATCCACCTCCCGGCGGCCCGGGCCGGCGTACGCGCGGGCGCGGCGGCGGTCATGGCCGCCTACAACGAGGTGGACGGCATTCCCTGCTCGGCCAACGGCCCTTTGCTGAACGGGTTGTTGCGGGGAAGCGGAGGGCGTGGCTGGGGGTTCGAGGGGCTGGTCATGGCCGACGGGCTCGCCGTGGACCGCCTCGCCCGTATCACCGGCGACAAGGTCTCGGCGGGCGCCCTCGCCCTCAACTCCGGTGTCGACCTGAGCCTTTGGGACCAGGGTTTCACGCGGCTGGCGGAGGCGGTGGAGCGAGGGCTGGTGGAGGAAGCGACGCTCGACGCGGCCGTGTCCCGTGTCCTGACCCTGAAATTCCGTCTGGGGCTTTTCGAACGCCCTTATGAGGTACCGGAGTTGCCATCCCCGGCGGCCGGCCGTGCCCTCAGTACGGCTCTGGCACGCTCAGCCGTCACCCTCCTCCACGACAGGGCGGGCGTCCTGCCCCTCGACCCGGCGAAGGTCTCCCGCCTGGCCGTCATCGGCCCGCACTCCGCCACCACGGCCCACCAACTCGGCGACTACACGGCCCCCCAGCGCCCCGGCACCGGAACCAGCGTCCTGGCCGCCCTGAGCGACCTCGCCCTCCCCCGGACCGAGATCCGCCACGCCCGGGGCTGCGCCCTGACCGGCGACGACCTCTCCGGCATCCCCGAGGCGGTGGCGGCGGCAGCCGCCTCCGACCTGGCCGTTCTTGTCCTGGGCGGCAGCAGCGCCCGTACCCCGGACACCGAGTTCGACGCCAACGGCGCCGCGCGGACCGTCGTCTCGGAGATGACCTGCGGCGAGGGTGTCGACCTGGCCGATCTGCGCCTTGGCGCGGCCCAGCACGCCCTGCTGGACGCGGTGACGGCGACCGGCACACCCACGGTCGTCGTCCTGATCCAGGGCCGCCCGCACGCCGTTCCGGAGGCGGCGGAACGCGCCGCCGCACTGCTCACCGCCTGGTATCCGGGCCCCTGGGGCGGCGAGGCGATCGCCGAGATCATGCTCGGCCACACCGCCCCGACCGGCCGTCTCCCCGTCTCGGTCCCGCGCTCGGCGGCCCAACTCCCCGTCTACTACAACCACAAGGACACGGAGTACCGGTCGTACGTGGACGAGGACGCCGAGCCCCTGTACTCCTTCGGGCACGGCCTGACGTACACGACGTTCGAGTACGGCGTCCCGGACATCGGCCCGGGCGGGGACAGTTGTGAGGTCGAGGTCAGCAACACGGGTGCGCGGGCCGGGCGGGCGGTCGTCCAGCTCTACATCCGTCCGCTCCGTACGACGGTGTGGCCGCGCACCCTGGAGCTGCGCGCCTTCGAGAGCGTCGACCTGGCTCCGGGGGAGCGCCGGACGGTCACGTTCGCCCTCGGGGCGGAGCAACTCACGCAGGTGGACCGCGACTTGGAGCGGCGGGTGCTGCCGGGGAGCGTGGAGATCCGGGTGGCGGGGTCGGCGCGGGAAGCGTTGGACGCCGTACCGGCGATCCGCTGAGGGCAACTCGGCGGCGGCCGGATGCTCCTGTGGATGTCAGATGTATCAGATGTAGTCGAAGAACCTGGTCCACCAGGTCGCCGGGTGATCCGGATTGCGGAACCCGCTCAGCGGGGTGACGCCGTCGTACGGGCGATGGAGAAGGCGTTCCGGGACGGTGACGAACCCGAGGTCGGACAGGGCGTCCTCGACGCGCCGCCGATCCGTCTCCGTCAGGTCTCCCCGCGCGACGGCGTCGTCCAGGGAATCGTGGGCCCCGGGGTCGGGCAGGGTGACGACGGCGAGGTCCGCGTAGTTGCTGAGCCGGATACCGATGTGCACTCCGGCGCCGGTGGCTTCGGCGGGGACGCCCACCAGGGCGTGGAAGCTGGCGTCCTGGACGTGGCGGTCGACGGTGCAGGGGTGGGAGAACGCCTGTTCCAGACGTGCGTGGAGTTCGGTCAGCAGTTCTTTGGCGCGAGGGTGGTCGAAGTCCTCCGGGAATTCCAGATGATCGGGTCCGGGGAGGCGGTCGGCCTCTCGCAGCACGCGCAGTACGCGCTGATCACGGTCGTCTTCGGAGATGTGTGACATTTCGGCTTTCGCTTTCGCCTTCGTTTTCGCGTCGAGGGGGGCCTGCGCCGGAGAGTCCGCCGAAAGCTCGGCTTCGGCTTCGGCTTCGGCTTCGGCACAGGCCCCTGTTCAGGTGTTGCTAGTGACGCCAGGGATACGCCGTGACGATCTGGGGCGGATTGCTCCCCGGGATCACGACGACCTTCATCTTGGTCTGTCCCACCGTGCCGATCTCCTTGTACAGATCGACAATGTAGGCGCCGGGGTCACCCGGCACATGACTGCCCTTCTTCCGCCATGCCTCGTCGACCAGCCGCAGGATCTCGTCCTGGTCGATCGTGTTGAACATGTCGTGGTCGGGCTTGTTGGGCTTGGGCGACGCGTGTTCCATGATGTGGTCGATGCGGTGCTGGTTGTTGCTGCCTATCCGGCCGTAGACGAGCCCGGCCGGCGAGGTGAAGTAGTCGCCGCCCAGGTCCGCGAATCCGGTCGGGCAGGTCGTGTTGTGGACCAGGACCGGCGCGTCCCCCGCGAGGGTGTAATAGGTGTGGATCCGGCTGACGGTCAGGTTGAACACCCGCTGCAACGCGGTCCACGCCCGGATCGCGGTGACCTCGACGGTCGCACCGCTCGGCGTGCGCAGCTGGTCGCCCGGCTCGACGCGTCCGGCGTCGGTCCAGGCGCCGCGGTTCACCAGCCAGAAGGGGTGACCCTCGGTGGCGGTCACGGTGCCGACGGCACTGCCCCTGTCACCGTCCGTGTCGACGGTGAGTTCGACGAGGTTCTTCTGGCCGGCGTCGGTGATGACGTTGTCGACCTGTCGTGCCTCGGTCGTACCGGTCTCGGGGTCGGTGGCGAGAACCTTCTCGCCCTCGGCGATGTCCTTGATCGGCTTGCTGGTGCCGTCGGCCATCAGTACCGGGGTCTCGGGGGTGAAGCTGTTGCACCCCTTGATGACCTTTCCGCCCTTGCTGAACAGCCCCTTGAAGAAGCCCGAGGCCTTCTCGCCCCACTTGCCGAACTTGACGCCGGCGGCGCCCCAGCCGGCGACCGGGATCGCACCGGCGCAGGACAGCGTCGCGTTGAGGGCGTCGCCCTCGGCGCCGTACCAGGCACAGTTGGTGCCGTCGGCGATCTCGCCGAAGCCCGGGACGAGTCCACCGACGTCGAGCAGGAAGTGACCGCCGTCGGCGAAGAACGCCCCCCAGTCGAAGTCCTCGTCGCTCAGCCGCAGGAACTCCTCGAACGCCTCGCGCTCCTCCCGGAGTTCCTGGGCCTCCTCGGCCTTCCGCTTGGCCGCCTCCTCGGCCGCCTGCTTCTGGACGTACGCGGCGAGGGCGTCCTTCGCGGCCTTGTTCGCGGCAGCGGAGTCCTTGCCGGCCGCGGTGGCGTCGGCGCGGGCCTGGTTGGCCGCCGCCCATGCCCCGTCGGCCGAACTACGGGCCGAGGCCGCCGAGGCCTCGGCGCGCGCCGCGGAGGCGGAGGCCTGCCGGGCGGCGTTGTGGGCGTCGGCCTCGGCCGCGCGCGCGGTCTTCGCGGAGGCTGCCGCCGCCGCGGCCGACGCCTCGGCGTCCTTGGCCGACTTGAGGGCCTGGTCCGCGTAGACCTTCGCCTGGTCCGCCGAGGCCTTCGCCTGCTTGGCGTACTCGGCGGCCTCTGCGGCGGCCTGGCGGGCGAGGGCCGCGACCCGGGCGGCCTCGGCCGCGTTCTGCTGCGCGGTCGCCGCGACGCTGAAGGCGTCCGCGATCAGCTTCTGGACCTGGGCCACGTGGGTCGCGGTCAGCTGGTCCTTGCGCTGGGCCTTGTACTGGCCGCTCATGACGAACGCGCGCAGCAGCTGCGGCGGTCCCTCAAGGGCGATCTGGGCCGCGGCCTTGACCTCGGGCGTGCCGCTCTCCGACAGCTGGACGGCACGGATCCGGTCGTCGGCCTCCTGGGCGCGGTACCGGCCGGCGGTGATGAACTCGCGCAGCGCGTCGATCGTCCCGGAGTCCAGCGCGGCCTGCCCGGCCCTCTTGACGCCGGCTCCGCCCGCGGTCATGAACTGGAGGGTCTTGACGCGGTAGTCGCTCGCCGCGGCCTGGTGCTGGCCGGTGGCGAGGAACGCCGAGACCGTCGCGGCGTCACCTGCCAGGGCCGTCTCCGCGGCGGTGCGTACGTCCGCCAGATCGCCCTCGTACGCGAGCCGCTCGGCGCGGGCGCGCTCGTCCTGCCGGGCGGCCTCCGCCCAGCCGGTGCGTACGTACTCGATGATGTCGTCGTCCGATCCGGCGAGGGCTACCTCGGCGGCGGCACGGCTCCAGGGGCCCCGGGTCCTCATCGCCAGCAGGGCCACCTGGCGGCCCTTGTCGGCGACGACCGCGAGGTCCGTGCCGGGCTGCGCGGCCTCGGCGGCCAGCCGTACGGCTTCGGCGTCGAGGTCCTTGGCCTCCTTGGCGGCGCGGGTCGCCTCGGCCTTCGCGGCGTCGTCCTCCGCCTTGAGCCGCTTGGCCTCGCTGATGCCGAGCTCGGTACGGGTGGCGAGCTCCGCGGCCTCGATTTCACGGGCCAGGTCGTGCGTCTTCTTGGCCTTGGTGACAGCGGCGGTCGCGTTGTCCGCCGCCGTCTTCGCGGCTGCCGCGTGGGCGGTGGACTCCTTGGCGGCGGTCGCCGCGTCACCGGCGTGGTCGGCGGCGGCGTCGGCTGCGGCGGCCGCCTTCTCGGCGTGGTCGGCGGCCGAGTTGGCCGCGTCGCGAGCCTCGTACGCGGCTGCCGCCGCCTTCTTCGCCAGCGACTCGGCCTGGTTGGCGGCACGGGTCGCCGCCGCGGCCTGGCGGCGGGCCTCCGCGGCCGCCGCGCGGGCGGTGGCGGAGCTGGCACCGGCCTGGTCGGCGTAGCCGCTGGCCTCGGTGGCTGCGTCGGCGGCCAGGTCGGCGTTGGCACCGGCGGACGTCGCGGACCTGGCCGCGACTCCGGCGGCGTCCGCGGCGATACCGGCCTGCGTGGAGGCCTCCGCCGCCTTGCGGGCGCTCTTCGCGATCGTCCGGGCTTCCTCGGCGGCCTTGCGGGCGGCGGACGCCTTGCTCGCGTCGGTGGCGGCGTCGGCCGCCGCGCTGCGGGCGCGTGACGCGGCCTGCGCGGCGCCGGCCGCCGCGGACGCGGCCTGGGCGGCGGCGTTCGAGGCGACCCGGGCCGAGGTGTTGGCGGCGCGGGCGGCGTCGATGGCCTGCTGGGCCGCCTTCGCGGCGCCCTTGGCCGCGTCCGCGGCGCGGTTCGCCGCACCGGCGGCGCGTACGGCGTCGTTCCTGGCGGCCTCGGTCTCCTTCGCGGCCTTCTGCGCGGACTCCTTGGCCAGCTTGGCCGCCGCGACGGCGCGCTCGGAGGCGTCCTTCGCGGCCTCGGTCTCCTTGGCGGCCTGCCGGCCCGCCTCCGCGGCCTGCGCGGCCAACTGGGCGACGGTGGCCCGTTCCTGGTCACGGGCGCGCGCGATGTGCTGGCCCACCTCCAGGAACTCGCGTACGTCCGCCGGGGAGCCCTCCATGGCGACCCTCGCGGACTCCTGGACGGCCGGTCCGCCGGTGCTCATGATCTGTACGAGCTGGACCCGCTCGTCGCTGTCCCGCGCGGTGAACTGACGTTCGGCCAGGAACCGCTGTACGTCGGCGGGCGTCCCGCTCAGCGCGGCGTTGCCGGCCTTCTGGACCTCGCGGCCACCGGTGCTGATGACCTGGGCGACCTTGACCCGCTGGTCCTCCTTCAGCGGCTCCTGCCAGCCGGTCGCGAGGAAGGTGCGCAGCTGCTCCGGCGTACCGGAGAGCGCTGTCTGCGCGGCCTGCCGTACGGCCCGGCCGCCGAAGGTGTGGACCTGGATCGTGGAGATCCGGTCGTCGTGCACCTCGGCGGCGTTCTTCTCGGTGTCGAGGAACCTGCGGACATCCTCGGCGGTGCCGGTCAGGGCGATCTCGGCGGCGGCCTTGACGCCCGGACCGCCCGCCTTCCACATCTCGACGACACGGCCTCGGTCGGTGGCCGGAATCGCGCTGACGGTGTCGTCCGTGTCCGCGTCGGCATCCGTGTCGACCGCCCACGCGGGCGAGGGCCCGAGGAGTCCGACGGTCATCGCCATGGGCAGCGAGGCGAGCAACAGTGCGCGTATGTAATGCGCACGCCCTCTCGCCGAGTTTTTCCGGAATATTCTTCGCTTCAAGAATCACTCATTCCGCTTACTGGCCTTTTCCCCCGGCCAGCTGCCGAACTTCGGCATAGGAAGAGTAAACTGCCAGCCCTGGCAGTCAAGTTCTCGTTATTTTTTGACTTACGAAACGCAAAATGGATGTACCGAAGTGTGTGTGATGTGAGTCACCTCGGGAATTCGTCTATCGGAATTCCTCCTGGACGCGGGCGGCGATGACGCGCGCGCACGTCAGGGACTCGGTGTGCGAGGTGTCGACCTCCAGGTCGTAGCCGACGCCCTCGTGAACCACGTCCGCCTGCGCGGCGGCCATTCCCTCGGCCCGGTCTCCCCGCGCGGCCTCACGGCTCGCGGCGACCGCGCTCTCGCAGCGGACGCCGACCCACAGCGCGGGCAGATCCCCGAGAGCCGTACGCCACCGCTGCTGGGACGCCGCTCCGCCGAGGAAGACGTCGTCGATGACGACCCGGGCGCCGGCCCGGACCATCGCCACGACGCCGGTTCGCCAGGCGGCCTCCAGGGCCAGGAAGTCCGCCCCGATGCTCACCTGGCCGTCCGACGCGATCTCGATCCCCGCGTCCGACTCCCGCAGCCTCGCGGGCAGGGCGTCCACGAACGAGTCGCACCCCAACGCCAGCCACGGGTCCGGCAGTTCGGCCTGCAGGCACCGTACGATCGCGGACTTGCCCGAGCTGGAACCGCCGTTGAGGATGATCATCCGAGTCGCCATCGCGCCACCCTAACGGGACGGCGGAGGCGTTAGTCTCGGGTCGCATGATCGTATGGCTCAACGGCACCCACGGCTCCGGCAAGACGACGACCAGCACTCTCGTCCAGCAACTGATCCCGGATTCCCGGGTGTTCGACGCCGAGAAGGTCGGCGAGACACTCATGGACATCAAGCCGGGGCTGCCCGACACGGACAACTTCCAGCACTGGCCGCCGTGGCGCCCCCTCGTCGTGGAGACCGCCCGCCGCGTACTCGACTACACCGGCGGCATGCTGGTGATCCCGATGACCGTCCTGGTCGAGGAGTACTGGCGCGAGATCAGCACCGGCCTCGCCCAACACGACATCCCGGTACGCCACTTCGTCCTCCACGCCGACGAGGACACCCTGCGCGGACGCATCGCCGGGGACACCGTCGTCGGCCCGAACTCCACGTTCCGTCTCAGGTACCTCGAGCCCTACGCGGAGGCGGCCCGCACCTGGCTGCACAAGGAGGCCGAGGTCATCGACACCACACACCTCACACCGGACCAGGCCGCGGAGCGGATCGCGGAGACGGTCAAGGGCTGAGATCCCGGCCCGCTGCCGCTGTCACGTGCCGTCGATCAGCTTCCTCACCTCGACCGGCAATCCGGTGCCGGCGCCGGTGCCGACAGCGACGAGGACGGCCTCACCCGGTGTCTCCCCGACCGCGACGGCCACCCTTGGCGAGATGCCGTCCACCTCGAACGCGGCCAACGTCGTACCCGCGTCCTCGGCCTCGTCCTCGCCGCCGGTGTCGTCGCACGGCGGGTGTGTGGCGTCGCCGAGTCGCCGGCCGATCGTGAACTCCGCGTCGGCGACGTCCTGGTACGCGCGGCCCTCGTACAGGATCCGGTAGGCGCAGGACGCCGCCCCCTCACCGGCGCTGCCGCCACCCCCCGCTGTGCACGCGGCTGACGCCATGACGGCTGCCAGCACGGCACCTGCCGGTACCGCGCCCGTCTGCAGGGCGCCTGCGAATCGTCCGACCCAGCTCATTGACGTCCCCCTGGTGAATGCCGCGTCCCGGTGGGTGCGTGCCGCGAGTTGCGAGGACGCGGCTTCTGCCGACCGCCCTGCCCGCCCCTCGTGAGTACCGACGGAGTGGGCGGCGCTTTCGTTCGTGTGCCGGCCGCGTGTGGGCTCCGGTGGACCGGCGAAGCGCTTCGACATGCAGGCTTTGGAACTCCATGGCCATTCCGCGCGGATCACCCCGTTCTCACCGTGGCCCCCGTGCGCTAGGCTCCCGCAACGTGTCGAAGCGCTTCGACGTTGATGCCTTCGTTTGCCTTCGACGTGGGGGGAAGCCCTTCGACTCAATGGAGAGTTCTATGCCGAGTTCAGCCGGTTTCACTCGCCGTCAGGTCATGACGACCTCCGCCGCCCTCGCCGTCGCGGCGCTGTCCGCGCCGACGGCCGCCCAGGCCGCCGCTGCCCGGTCCACCGGTCCCGCCGCGTCGGCGTCCGCGCTGGACGTGGTCGCGAAGATGCAGCCCGGCTGGAACCTGGGCAACAGCTTCGAGGCCATCGGCGCCGACGAGACTGCCTGGGGCAACCCGAGGGTGACCCGGGCCTTCTTCCGCAGACTGAAGGCGCAGGGCTTCAAGAGCATCCGGATCCCGGTGACCTGGGGTCAGCACGAGGGCCCGGCTCCGGACTACACCCTCGACCCGGTGTTCCTGGCCAGGCTCAAGCAGGTGGTCGACTGGGCCCTGGCCGACGGCTTCTACGTACTGATCAACATGCACGGCGACGCGTGGCAGTGGGTGCCGGCCATGCCGACCCGGCACGACGAGGTACTGGCCCAGTACACGGCCACCTGGCGGCAGGTCGCGGCCGCCTTCCGGGACGAGCCGCGCCGACTGCTCTTCGAGAGCATCAACGAGCCCTTCTTCAACAGCAGTTCCGGCGACGAGCAGAACGCCGTCCTGATCGACGAGCTCAACACGACCTTCCACTCCGTCGTGCGCGCGAGCGGCGGACGCAACGCCGACCGGCTGCTGGTCCTGCCGACCCTGGGGGACACCCCGGATCAGCCCAAGATCGACACCCTGCTCGCCACCTTCGCCGCACTCGACGACCCCAACCTCGTGGCCTCGATCCACTACTACAGCTTCTGGCCGTTCAGCGTGAACCTCGCCGGCTACACGACCTTCAACGCGGCCACCCAGCAGGACCTGACCGACACGTTCGACCTGCTGCACAGGTCCTTCGTCGCCAAGGGGATCCCGGTCGTCGTCGGTGAGTACGGCCTGCTCGGCTGGGACTCGGGCCCCGGGACGGTCGAGGAGGGGGAGTCGCTCAAGTACTTCGAGTATCTCGGCCACTACGCCCGCTACCGGGGCCTGACCACGATGCTGTGGGACAACGGCAGCCGTTTCAACCGCCGCACCATGCAGTGGAACGACCCGGGCCTCTATGCGCAGATACGTTCCAGCTGGACGGAGCGCTCCGGCACCGCGTCCACCGATCAGCTCTTCGTGCCCAGGGGCGAAACCCCCACGGACGCGACGATCACGCTGAACCTCAACGGCACCCGGCTGAAGAGGATCGACGTCGGCACCCGCCACCTGGTCCGGGGCGTGGACTACACCGTCAGCGGCAGCACACTGACGATCGCGGCGGCGACAATCGGCCGGCTGACCGCGTCACAGGAGTACGGCACGAACGCCGTCCTGTCCCTCCGGTTCACGGACGGGGTCCCCTGGGCCGTCAACGTCATCACCTATGACAAGCCGGTCCTGACGAGCGCGACGGGTACGACGGCCTCGCTGGTGATCCCCACCGCGTTCAACGGGGACAAACTGGCGACCATGGAAGCCGTGTACGCCGACGGCAGCCCGGCAGGACCGCAGTCCTGGACGACGTACAAGCAGTTCAACGTGGCTTTCACGGTGGACTACACCGCGGACACGATCACGTTGCCGACCGCGTTCTTCAACGAGGTCGATGACGGCGCCCCCGTGACCCTCACCCTCCACTTCTGGAGCGGGGCGATCCTGACGTACACCGTGACCAGGTCCGGCGCGGCGGTCACGGGGACCTCCGCCTGACGGAGGGGAAGGAAGCGGCGCCGCGGTTCGGGGTCCGGTCCGGTGAATCAGGGCCAGACCCCGACCGCGACCCCCCGACCCCGACCACCCCTTTACGGTCTGTTCTGGATAATCCATTTCGGATCGAATGTTCTACGCTGGCAGGCATGACCGCCATGACCCCCGCGCGCACCGAACCGGACCTGTCCTTCCTCCTCGATCACACCAGTCACGTCCTGCGGAGCAAGATGTCCGCCGCTCTCGCCGAGATCGGTCTGACCGCCCGCATGCACTGCGTGCTCGTGCACGCCCTGGAGGAGGAGCGCACCCAGATCCAGCTCGCCGAGATCGGCGACATGGACAAGACCACGATGGTGGTGACGGTGGACGCCCTGGAGAAGGCGGGGCTGGCCGAGCGTCGCCCGTCCAGTGCCGACCGGCGGGCGCGGATCATCGCCGTCACCGAGGAGGGCGCCCGCGTCGCCGGGCGGAGCCAGGAGATCGTCGACCGAGTGCATCGCGACGCCCTGGCCGCACTTCCCGGAGGCGAGCGGGAGGCCCTGCTGCGGGCCCTGCGGCACCTGGTCGGCGACGGCCTGGCGACCCCTGTCGAGGCCCCGCGCACCGCCCGTCGGGCACGCCAGTCCAGGTGAGCGGGGAGGTGAGCCGGGAGGTGAGTCAGGAGATGAGCCGGGAGGCGAGCGGGCGGCAGAGGTTCCGAAATAAATAGTCTGCAACAAAACTATCTGCTACGGTCTCTCCTGTCGCCTCAACTGACAGGAGAGACCGCATGTCCGTCTCCGGCCCCGCGCCCTCACCCGCTTCACCCGCTTCTCCCGCCCTCCCGCGTGCACGTCGGCTTGCCTTAGGAGTCCTCGCCACCGGGATGCTGATGATCATCCTCGACGGCTCCATCGTCACCGTGGCGATGCCGGCCATTCAGGACGACCTGGGGTTCACCCCGGCCGGCCTCAGCTGGGTCGTCAACGCCTACCTCATCGCCTTCGGCAGCCTGCTTCTGCTGGCCGGCCGGCTCGGTGACCTGATCGGCCGCAGGCGCATGTTCCTGGCCGGCACCGCCGTCTTCACCGCCGCGTCGCTGCTGGCCGGCGTGGCCGCCTCGCCCGCCCTGCTGATCGCCGCCCGCTTCCTTCAGGGTGTGGGCAGCGCGATGGCCTCAGCCGTCAGCCTGGGGATTCTCGTGACGCTGTTCACCGAGCCGGGGGAGCGGGCCAGGGCCATCGGCGTCTTCAGCTTCACCGGCGCGGCCGGTGCGTCGATCGGCCAGGTCCTGGGCGGCGTACTCACCGACGCGCTCAGCTGGCACTGGATCTTCTTCATCAACCTGCCGATCGGCATCGCCGTCCTCGCCATCGCCGTCCGCGTCCTGCCCGGTGACGTCGGTCTGGGCCGCAAGGCGGGCGCGGACGTGATCGGCGCGGTTCTGGTCACCGCCGGTCTGATGCTCGGCATCTACACCGTCGTCAAGGTCGATGAGAACGGCTGGACATCGGTCCGCACCCTCGGCTTCGGCGCCCTCGCCGCCGCACTGCTCGCCGGGTTCCTCGTCCGTCAGACGACCGCGAAGAACCCCCTGATGCCGCTGCGGATCTTCCGCTCGCGCAGTGTCTCGGCCGCCAACCTGGTCCAGATCCTGATGGTCGCCGCGCTCTTCTCCTTCCAGATCCTCGTCGCCCTGTACCTCCAGAAGGTGCTCGGATACGGCGCCGCCAAGACCGGCCTCGCGATGCTCCCCGCAGCCGCCGTCATCGGTGCCGTCTCCCTCGGACTCTCCGCCCGGCTCAACGCCCGCTTCGGTGAGCGCAACGTCCTGCTGGCGGGCATCGTGCTCCTCATCGGCGTCCTCGGTCTCCTCACCCGCGTCCCCGTGCAGGCCAACTACCTCGTCGACCTCCTCCCGGTCATGCTGCTCGCGGCGGGCTTCGGCCTCGCGCTGCCCGCACTGACCACACTCGGCATGTCCGGTGCGAGCGAGGAGGACGCCGGTCTGGCGTCGGGCCTGTTCAACACCACCCAGCAGATCGGCATGGCGGTGGGCGTCGCGGTGCTGTCCACCCTGGCCGCCGCCCGCACCGAGAGCCTCGCGGCGGGCGGCAGCACGCCGGCCGAGGCACTGACCGGCGGCTACCGGCTCGCCTTCGCGGTGGGAGCGGGGCTTCTCGTCGTGTCCTTCGCCATCGCCTTCACGATGCTGCGACGCCCGGAGCGCCGGGTTGCCGAGCAGTCGGCTGCCGAGCAGTCGCCCGTCGTGCAGTCGGTCGCCGAGCAGTCACCCGTCGTGCAGTCGGCCGCCGAGCAGCCGGCCGTCGAGCAGTCGGCCGTCGAGCAGTCACCCGCCGAGCAGTCGGTCGCAGACTCGCAGCAGGCCCCCACTCACGCCGCAGCCGTCTGACCTGCGTATCCCCGAGTGACCCAGCACCAGGATCATCGGATCACGGCGGCGGGTTCGGGTTTCCGGGCCAGGAAGGTGGCCACCGTCCTTTGAGCCCCTTCTTCGGGCTCCTGCACCAGTCGCGACGTGAGGACGAGTCCGGCCTCGTTCAGCAGCTCGGCGATCCGGTCGGGCGGCAGCAGATGGGACTCGTAGGACACCGGGTGGCCGCCGTACGCCTCTGTCGGGCGCAGCCGCAGATACTCCTCGCCTCCCACGTGGCCGGCCAGCATCAGGACGCCGCCGGGGGCGAGGGTGCGGTGGAACTCGGCGTACACGGAGGGGAGTTGCTCGGGTGGCGTGTGGTGGGTGGAGTAGTAGGCCAGGATTCCGCCGAGCGAGTCGTCCGGGGTCGCGAGGGCGCTCATGGAGCCCACGGTGAAGTTCAGGTCCGGGTGGGCCCGGCGGGCCAGCTCGATCATCCTCGGGGACAGGTCGACGCCGAACGCGGAGACGCCCAGCGTGGCCAGGTGGGCGGTGACCTTGCCGGGTCCGCATCCCAGGTCGGCGACCGGACCGAGGCCCGCCGTCCGCACGGTTTCGGCGAACGCGGCCAGCATCGCGCGGGACAGCGGGTCCAACTCCGCCGGGTTCTTGACGAGTTGGGCGTAGTCGGCGGCGACGGTGTCGTACGAGTCGCGGATGGCGGTGAGGTGGGAGGGGGAGGCGGAGGGAGAGGGGTGGTGGGTCACGCGGGGACTCTAGAGGAGGGCGCTGACAGTCGGACCGCCGGTCTCCATCGCCGCTGCGCCGCTGCGCCGCCTTATCCTGGACGGCGGCCAGACCGTCCTCCGACAGCGAGGATGCGGCCGGGAGACGGGCGAGAGGCGTGGGTATGCCGGTGGCGGACCGAGCGGAAACCGATGGCGACACCTGCCAGGCGGGGTATCCCGCGCAGGCCAAGGCCGGGTATCACGCGCAGATCAAAGAAGAGAACCGGGCGCGGATCATCCGTGCCGCCCGCGACCTCTTCCTCGCCCGGGGATACGACAAGACCTCCCTCGCGCAGATCGCCAGGGAGGCCGGCGTCTCCACCGGCACCCTCTTCAAGCGGTACCCCACCAAGGCCGCCCTGTTCGCGGCCGTCACCTCCGAGCAATGGCAGCTGGACGTGGAGTACGCCGAAGCGCCCCCGCCCGGTGATCCCCGGTACGGGCTGGACCACATCGGCCGCGACTACGCCTGCCTGGTCGCCCGGCCCGGCACGGCCGCGCTGTGCCGCCTGATCATCACCGAGCTTCCCCAGATGCCGGAACTCGCCGACATCGTCGGCACCGGCTTCGCCATCGACCGCGGCCCCTTCTTCGACCGGCTCCGCGACTACCTGGAAGCCGAAGCACAGGCCGGCACACTCGACTTCCGTACGGCCGACGGACAGCCACAACCGGCATCCGCGGTGGCCGAACAGTTCCTCGGCATGATCTGCAGCCAGTTCCTGTGGCCCCAACTCGTACGCACCGACTTCATCCCGCCCAACCCCACCGACGCCGCGATCGTGGACGAAGCCGTCACCCTCATGCTCAGCCGCTACGGTCCACGCTAACCCTCTTCCCCCTTCTCCCAAGGCCTGACCCCGAGTTTCCCGGTCGTCCCGAGATCCAGGTTCGGGGTCACCGTCACCGGGGTGGCGCCGGCCTTCGCGCGGACCTGTACGTAGGGCACGTTCACCGGTGTGCCGAACTCGGTGGTGTTGCGCCAGACCAGGGCGGCGGTCGCCGATTCCCCGGGTTTGAGCGTGACGGGGCGGGGCTGCTTGTCGGGGCCGGCGCCGGTGGTGATCTCGGCGCTGCCCTTGAGGATCCTGACGCCGGTGACGGGCTTACGGGCGTCGTCCAGGAGTTCCAGCAGCGGGTAGCCGTCCACGGTGTAGTCCCGCGTACCGCAGTTGTCGAGACGCAGGCCCACTACGCGCAGGCCCATGGCCGCGTCGCCCTTGTCCGCACTCACCCGGATCCCGGAGGCGGGGCAGGTGCCCGGCGCGGCCGGTGCCTCGCTCGCGGGGACCTTGGTCACCTCGAGCACCTTCGCCTGGGTGATCCGTGGCGTCGTGGGCGGCAGCACCCCGGCCCGGATCGTGCCCCGCACGGTCTTCCCGGGGCCCACGTCCCGCACGGTCGCGGTCTGGTTGGACATGGCCCCACCGTCGGCGCTCATGAAGGTGAACACGACCGAGTAGGTCATGCTCTCGGCGCCCTTGTTGGTGACCTCGTAGTGAGCCACGACCCCCGGGTCCGAGCCCGAGCCCGAGTCCGAGCCCGAGCCCGAGCCCGAGCCGAGGCTGTCGGCCGACACGGAGTAATCGCGCGAGGGCGAGGGCGAGAGCGACGGGGACGCGGAGGGGTCGGGAAGCGTCAGCGAAGTGATCCGTACGCCGTCCTTGCCCGGGTCGTCGACCTGTACGACGGACTGCTCCCCGGCCGCGTCGGCGCCGGTGCTCCCGGTGCCCGCGTGCTCCGATCCGCAGGCCGTGAGCAGCAGAGCGGTGGCGGCGAGGGCCGGCAGGAGGGGGGTCGGTCTGCGTCTGCGCATCCAGTCATCTGATCAGGGTGTGCGCCCCGCGCGTGTGGCGGAGGCCACTCTTCCGGTCACGGGGGTGTCACAAGTTCGTTGACGGGTGGGTGAGTTGGACTCACCCACCCGCCCCCTCCCTCGCCCCCGGAACCCTCTCCCCTCAGAGCTTCACGCCCCCCGAAGCCACCCCCCGGTAGAACCACCGCTGCGTGATGACGAACAGCAGCAGCACCGGCACCACCGAGATCACCGACCCCGCCATCACCATCCGCTGGTCGTACCCGAACGACGACGTCTGCAGCCTCGCCAGACCCAGCGTCAGCGTGAAGTGTTCCTCCGAGCGCAGCACGATCAGCGGCCAGAGGAAGTCGTCCCAGGCACTGATGAACGTGTTGATGGTGACGACCAGGATCGCCCCGTACGCCGACGGGAGGTACAGATACCGGAAGCGTTTCCACTCGCCCGCGCCGTCCAGCATCGCCGCGTCCTCGATCTCGCGCGGGACCGCCAGGAACGCCGCTCGCATGATCAGTACGTTGATCGCGCCGACGAAGCCGGGCAGCCACACGCCCGCGAGGTGGTCGACGAGGCCCAGGTCCCGGATGCTCAGGAACAGCGACACCATGATGGACTCGAAGGGGAACATCATCGACGCCAGCAGCAGTACCCAGACCGCCTTCCTCCCCTTCCAGCCCGGCTTGGACAGCATGTAGCCGGCCAGCGTCGAGAAGGCGAGCTGGCTCGCGATCGACAGCAGCGCGATCATCACGCTGTTCCTGATGTACGTACCCACCGGTACCTGGTCGAAGATCTCGCGGTAGGCGCGCAGCGACGGGTGGCGGGGGAGCAGGGAGGCGTTCGAGCCGAAGACGTCCTCGCCCACACCCTTCAGCGACGCCAGCAGCTGCCACAGGAGCGGGCCGATCGTGATGGCCAGCACGAACAGCAACAGCAGGTAGCGGACGACGAGTTCACGCGGGCGGCCATAGTCACGCCAGCGGGGCCGGAGGCGATTTCGGCGGGCCGTCGCCCCAGGGGTGGTCGGGGATACGGTCGTCACGACTCGTTCTCCTTCGAGATGAGGCGCTGTGACAGGAGCGTCAGGCCCAGGGTCAGTACGAAGAGGGCGACGCTGACCGCCGCGCCGTAACCGGCGTTGCCGCTCAGCGGGTCGAGGCCGACGTCCCGGATGTAGAAGGGGAGGGTGCGGTCGGCGCCGCCGGGGCCGCCTGTCGCGCCGCCGAGCATGTAGATCTCCGTGAAGACGCGCAGCGAGCCGATGCCGGTGAGGGTGCCGACCAGCATCATCGATGTGCGTACGCCGGGCACCGTGATGTGCCAGAAGCGGCGGGCCGCGCCGGCGCCGTCCACCGAGGCCGCCTCGTGGAGTTCCTTCGGGACGTTTCCGAGGGCGGCCAGGTAGAAGATCATGTACCAGCCGAGGCCCTTCCACAGGGTCAGGCCCATCGCCGACAGCAGGATCAGCCAGCTGTCGGAGAGGAAGGGGATGGCCCCCTTGATGATGTGGGCCTTCTCCAGCCAGGTGTTGACCAGGCCCTGGTCCGCGAGCAGCCACTGCCAGCTCAGCCCGACGACCACGCTCGAGGCGAGCACCGGGGTGTAGAACGCCGAGCGGAAGAACCCGATGCCCGGCAGGTTCTTCTCCACCAGCACGGCGAGCAGCAGAGGCAGGATGACCATCAGCGGGACCACGATCACCGCGTACAGCACGCTGTTGCGGGTCGCCAGCCAGAAGTCCGAGTCCCCGAGCATGCGCGTGTAGTTGTCCAGGCCCACGAAGCCCGCCGCTCCGCCGAGCGGTTTCGCGTCGGTGAAGGAGAGGAGCAGCGTGTTCAGGAACGGGAAGACGCCGAAGGCCGCCGCTCCGACGATCGCCGGGAGCATCCACAGCCAGGGCAGCCACCAGCGGCGGTAGATGGCCGCGCCGCCCGCGTCCGGGGTCGGGCCCGGGGTGACCGCCTTCAGCGCGCGGCGCAGCCGCGACGGCGGGTGGTGCGGCGCCGGGGCGCCCGGGGCCGCCGGAGCGGTCGCGGGCGCCTCGCCGTCGGGCATCGTGCGTACGGCCGTCATCCTCAACTGCCCTGCTTCAGCAGCTCGTCGGCCTTGGACTGTGCCTCCTTGAGGGCGTCCTGGGCGCTCTTCTTGCCCTGCATGGCGAGCTGCACCTGGGCCGTGATGGCGTTCAACTCACCGGGGGACAGGGCGATTTCGTCGGCCGTGGAGGTCTTGCGGTCCTCGGCGACGATCTTGCGGGCCTCGGAGAAGGGGTCCGTGCCCTTGACCGACTGGAAGAAGGGGTCGTCCAACGAGGCTGTCGTGGACGGGAAGATGACCACGTTGGGGTCCTTCGCCCACGCCAGCTGGTTCTGGGCGTTCGTCAGGAACTGGGCGAATGACAACGCTGTCGCGGCGTTCTTGCTCGTCGCGGCCACCGAGATGTACTGCGGGGCGCCGACGGTGTGGCCGAGGTCGTCCAGCATGTACTGGGCGACGCCGGTCTTCTTGTAGACGCTCGGGTTGTTCTGCTCGATGAAGCGCAGGTAGTTCGGGTTGGTGGAGCCGTAGACCAGCTTGCCCTGCGCGTAGAGGGTGGACGCGTCCTGGTTGGAGGAGAGCGAGTCCTTCGGCATGGCGCCGGCCTTGTACATCTTGGTCATCGCCTCGACCCAGGCCACCGTCTTCGGGTCGTCGGCGAAGGTGAACGACTTGCCGTCGTCGGACAGCACCTTGACGCCCATCTGCTGCCAGTCCGCCGGGATGCGCCAGATCGGGTTGGCGACCGTCGCGTAGTACTTGCCGTCGGACACCTTGGCGATCTTCAGGGCGTCGTCGAACATGCCGAGGATGGTCGTGGCCGGCTTGGCCGGGTCCAGGCCCGCCTTCTTCATCAGGTCGACGTTGAAGGTCTGGGCTATACCGCCGGAGTACCAGGGGTACGCGCTGTGCGTCTTCGCCCCCGAGGCGTCGGTGAACATGCTGGACTTCCACACCGGGGCGCCGAACGGCTCGCCCGAGCCCGGTGCCTTCTTGTCGAGGTCGAGGAGGTAGCCGGCCTTGGTGAGGGCGATCGCCGTGTTGACGTTCAGGTTCACGACGTCGGGCAGTGTGCAGGCCTGCGCGTCGGCGACCAGACGCTGGGTGAACTGGCTGTCACCCGGGTCGTCGATCCACTTGACGCTCGTACCCGGGTGGGCCTTCTCGAAGGCCGCGATGACCCCGTTGAAGTACTTCCCGAAGTCTTTCTTCAGGTTGGTCGTCTGGAACGTGATCTTGCCCTTGACGTCGCCGGTGAGCTTCCCGGAGCCGACGTTGCCCTTGTCGACCGAGCAGCCGCCGGCGGTGGCGCCGCCGTTGTCGTCGGAGCCTCCGGAGAGGCCGCAGCCGGCGGCGGTCAACGTCAGTACGACGAGAGCGGACAGGGATCCGGTCAGTCTTCTTGCGCGCATGCTGCTGCCCTCCTGGATGGTGAGTGCTGGTTCAATTCACCAATCTTGACTCCGAGTGATGAAAATGTGGACCAGAATTCATCGGAGGTCAATGGGGTGCCGTGTTGCGTTTAGGTTCCGGGGGCCGAGGAGGGCTGTGTTTTGGCCGCGGGTGGGTGGGGGCTGGTCGCGCAGTTCCCCGCGCCCCTGTCGCGGGGCGCGTGACCGCGGCCCCCCGACATCCCGCGCCGGTAGGCGTTCCTGTTGCTCAGCGGGTGCGGCGGGAACGTACCGCGTGCTCCCTGGCGATGTGGTCGGTGAGGGCGAGCGAGGCGCTGGCGCGCTGGTAGGAGAGCTGGGCGACCCGGACGTACAGCAGGTCGATCAGGACGAGCACCGAGTGGCGGGCGCCGATGCTCTCCGTGCGGAAGCTGGTCTCCGAGGAGGAGGAGATGAGCCGTACGTCGGCGGCGCGGGCCAGCGGGGACTTCGGGTCGGCGGTGATGGCGACGGTGGTCGCGCCGCGCTGCTTGGCCAGCTCGAAGGGCTCGATGGTCTCGCGGGTGGAGCCGGAGTGCGAGATGCCGATGGCGACGTCGGCGGGGGTGAGGAGGGCGGCGGAGGTGAGGGCGCCGTGCACCTCGGTCCAGCCCCGCACCGCGCACCCGATGCGGAAGAGCCGCGTCTCGGTCTCCTGGGCGACCGCGCCGCTGCCCCCGACGCCGTACACGTCGATGCGCCGGGCGCGGGCGGCGGCCTGGCCGGCGCGCTCCATGGAGTCGAGGTCGATACGGTCGATGGTCTGCTGGATGGCCCGCAGATCGGCGCTGCCGACGACCTGGACGACCCGCTCCAGGCTGTCGTCGGGTGAGATGTCCGGCCCGATCTCGGCGGTGCCCCAGTCGGAGACCTCGCCGCGACCGCGTTCCTGGGCCAGCTCGATGAGCAGATGCTGGTAGGAGTCGAGGCCGATGGCACGGCAGAACCGGGTGACGGTGGCCTGGGAGGTCCCGGTACGGCGGCCCAGCTCGGCGGCCGAGCAGTGGGTGACGGCGGCGGGATCCTCGAGGATCAGCTCACCGACCTTCCGCAGGGAGCCGGCGAGGCGCGGCAGCTCCGTACGGATGAGGGTGGTGACGTCGGTCGGGGGCATCACGGTTACCCGGTCTCCTCGGCGCTGAGCTGCTGTACTGAAGGGTAAACAAGAATGTACCAGCCACCGTCTGAGGGTCAGTTTGAATTCCAGGACCAGGACCGGGTCCACGGGCTGCGGGAGTGCCTGGCCACGTTGCCCGCAGCCCCTCCCCTGTGATTTATTGATTCACCGATAGAGGTAGAGTGGGTGGTTCAATCCACCGGTGGGGAGTGTCGAGTGTCCGTCGAGTCCGCCGTCAGCGCCCAGGGCTTCGCGCGCGAGAGCCGGGCCGTCCTCGACCGCATCGCCGGGTCGGAGCCGGTCCAGGAGGCCGTGACCCGCGCCGCCGCCCTGCTCGCGGACTGCATCCGCGCGGACGGCGTCATCCAGGCCTTCGGTACGGGCCACTCCCAGGCCCTCGTCCTGGAACTGGCCGGCCGGGCCGGCGGCCTCGTCCCCACCAACCGGCTGAGCATGGCCGACCTCGTCCTCTACGGCGGCGCCGACCCCGGCACCCTCGACGACCCCCTCCTGGAACGCGAACCGGGCATCGCCGAGCGCCTGTACGAGCTCGCCGCGCCGCACCCCGCCGACCTGTTCGTGATCATCTCCAACTCGGGCGTCAACAACGTCATCGTCGAGATGGCCCTGCACGCGAAGGAACGCGGCCACAGAATCCTCGCGATCACCTCCCTCACCCACACCCGCACGGTCCCGGCGGGCCACTCCAGCGGCAAGAAGCTGGCGGACATCGCGGACGTGGTCCTGGACAACGAGGCACCCACGGGAGACGCGCTCCTCGAACTCCCGGGCGGCGGCGCGGTGTGCGCCCTGTCGACCCTGACCGGCGTGCTCCTGGTGCAGATGACGGTCGCGGAGACGGCGGCGACGCTGATCGCGGCGGGCGAGCGTCCGCCGGTGTACGTGTCGGCGAACGTACCCGGGGGATTCGAGGGAAACCTGCTGCTGGAGCGGCGGTACGAGGGCCGTCTCCGGCGCCCGGCGAGCTGACCGGGCCGCATGACCTGAGTGGACTTTCGCAGACGCGCGACGACGGCCCGCCGGAAGAACCGGCGGGCCGTCGTCATCTCACTCGCGGACCCCTACTGACGAGCCCTGTTCCTGAGCGCCCTCAGGACCAGCCAGGCCAGCAGCACCTGGACGATGCCGGCGATCGCGTACACGGACGGCGCGTACGAGTCCGGGCCGGGGCTGTAGTCGTCGAACCCGAAGGCGACCCCGATCAGCAGGAACGCGATGGTCGTCAGGAAGCCCGACGGGAACGTGATGACGGACACGGCGACCGCAGCGGCGTCGACACCCCGGTCCACGCTCAGATAGTCGAGCCCGAACACCACCACCAGATAGGCCAGGGCGATGAGCAGCCCGGTCCGGTTGGACGGGAGAGATTTCATGGTTCCTTCTTCGGTGGCAGCCATCACGCGTCGCCCATGACGTTGATGTAGTGGGTCAGGTCCTTGAGGTTGCTCACCAGTTTCGACCACGTGCTCTTGGCCTTCTTCACGTAGTTGCTCTTACCGATGAACCACGCGTCGGCGCCGGGCGGAACGTTTCCGTGGATCGTGATCCGCATCTGCCCGCTCTTCAGGTGGGTGAAGTAGAAGGAGATGAACCCCGGATAGTCCGGGTGTCCCCAACGGGTGTTGAAACGCCAGCCGTTGGACGAGATGCTCTTCACCACGATCGGGAACGCGATCTTGACACCGGCGATCTTCACCCAGAGATCCATCTTCTGGCCGACGTGGCTGAGCTTGCTCGCGTGCCCGCCGATCGGGAAGACCCAGTTGAAGTTGTCGCGGAACTTCTTCATGTACCGCTTCGCGGACATGTGCGGGTTGCCGACGTTGTACTTCAGCCAGTAGTCGAACGTGCCGGCCGTGTCGGTGCAGTTGACCGGGTCGCCCGAGCAGTAGCCGTAGGCGTTGTCGCCGCCGCCGGCCACCGGGTCGTTCTGGAGGAACGTGCCCGTCGCCGGGTCGTAGCCGCGCGCGCCCATCAGCAGCAGGCCGCCCGGGGTGTCCCCGGCGCGCACCGCCGTGCCCAGCCAGCCGTAGCGGACCGTGGCCGTGGCCGGGTCCTTGACGCCGTACTCGTCGAAGCGCTGCACGACCGGCTGCGCCCCGGCGGCCGACGGCAGCTGGACGCTGACGTCGCCGTGCAGGTTGGACAGCTGCAGGACGACGCTGCCACTCGCGCCGGTGACGGCGCTCAGTCCGCCGGTCAGGTCACCGACGTTGCGGCTGACCGTGGTCGACGTACCGGCCGTGGCACTGCTCCAGGCGGGGGTGTCCGCGCCGGAGCGGTAGTGGCTGGTCGTCGTGGAGGTGGTGCTCCACGTGCCGTCCGTGGCCTTGGTCTCGGCGGTGACGGTCGCCTGGCGGTTCGCCGCGTCGAGGCCGAAGGTCTGCCGGGCGCTGTCCTTGGTGATCTGACGGATCTGCTCACCGGTGTAGTAGCCGACGGCGGTTCCGTCCGTGCCGGTGGTGCGGCGCCCGAAGGCGTCGTACACGGCCTTGCTCGTGGTGCCCGCGCGGGTGGCCGTGACCAGCCGGTCCGCGCTGTCGTAGGTGTAGTCGGTCCGGTCCGTGGTGGTGGTCGTGGCGGTGGCGCCGCAGGCCGCGTCGGCGGCGGTGGCCGTCAGCGCGGTGCGGTTGCTGCGGCTGTCGCCGAACGTGTACACGCGGGTCGCGCACGCTGCGCCGGTGTCGGTCTGCGCGGACGTCAGATGCCCCTCGTTGTCGTAGCCGTACCGGCTGACGACCGTGGAACCGTCGGTCTGCGCGTGCTCGGCCAGCCGGCCGGAGACGGTGTAGTCCCCGTGATCGGCGAGGATCGTGACGTTGTTCGCGTCGGTGTACTCGCGCGCGGTCTCACGGCCACTGGGGTCGTAGTCGATCGCGAGCTTGACGCCGCCCGGCAGGGTCTCCTTGACGAGCTGTCCGTCACCGTCGTACGTGCCGCCGAACGTGCCCGCGACCGAGTCGGTGACCGAGGTCGGCAGCCCGCGCGGCTCGGCGGTGGTGTCGTAGGCGTACGTCGTGGTGGACGGCGCCGAGTCGGAGATCTGGACCGCCCGGTTCTGGGCGTCGTACGTGGTCCTCGTCGTGTTGCCGGCTCCGTCCTCGTAGGAGATCTCGCGGCCGAGGCGGTCCAGCGTCGAGGTGATCGTCTTTCCGCCCGAGGTGACCTTGGTCTCCAGACCGGAGTCGTTGTACGACATCGTGGTGGCGGGCAGGGCGGTGCCCGTGCCGCCGGTCACGGTCGTCGACAGGGGACGGCCCGCGGTGTCGTAGCCGGACGTCGTGGTGCGGGTGACGCCGTTGGCGGTCTCCGTGACCGTCGCGGCCTGGCCCCAGCGCCCGTAGGTGAACGACTTCGTCACCAGCTGGGCGGGGTTGTCACCGCTGCCGGTGACCGCGCCGCCGGGCGTGATCGTGCAGACCAGACCCGCCCACTCGGGGTGCCCGGCGCAGTCGCCGGTGGTCGCCCAGTAGGCCGCGGTCGTCGTGCCCGCACTGCCGTCGGCCGAGCCGGGCAGCGTGGTCTGCACCTGGCGGCCCGCCGAGTCGTAGGAGGCGCTGGTGGTGACCGCCTCGCCGCTAGGGTCGCGGATCTCCTTGGTGGCCAGGCCCGTCGTCCAGTCGAGGACCGTACGCACGGTCTCGGTGTCGGCGTCGGCCGGATAGCCGTCGATCAGCGCGCCGCTGGTCTCGGTGGTGAGCTGGTCGGCGATGGGCGAGCCCGCCGGGCGGCCCTCGTCGTAGCTGAGCACGGAGTGCTGGCGGGCCAGCACCTCGGTGCCGGCCGGCAGGTCGGTGCCTCCGGCGGGCGCGGTCACCTTGTTCTGCAGGGTGACGGTGTGCAGCGGGCCGCTGTTCTCCCGCTCCAGGGACGTGCCGCCGGCACTGTCCGTGTACACGCTGGTGTCGGAGAGCAGCAGGGCGGCCTGGGCGGTGCCCTCCGCCGTGGTCGAGGCCTCGGCGCGGACCTTGTCCAGCTCCGCCGCGAGCCGCGGGTCGCCGCTCGTGGTGGTGCCCAGGGCGATCTCGCGGTTGGCCGCGCTCAGATCGCGGATCTGGTTGCCGTCCTCGTCGTACTCACTGGTGGAGATGTGCCCGCCGGGCTCGGCGATGTTGACCGTGTTGAGGTCGTCGTCGAGGTAGGTGATCGTGGCACGCCGGTAGTCACCGGAGGCCAGGCTCGCGCCCGTGTTCGAGGCCGGTACCTGGTCGGGCGGGAAGACCGCGGTGGCACCGGTGGGCAGGTCGCTCTGGCCCCAGGCCGCCACGGAGACGGAGTCCAGCTTGTACGGCGCGGCGGTGCCGGACACCGGTACGCCGTAGACCACCGAGGTCGTGGCGGTGCCGTTGGTGGTGTCGGCGGAACCGGGCGCCAGCGTCGGGCGGGACACCTTGAGCAGCTTGCCGGCGGGCCCGTTGGCGTCGTTGCCCGCGCTGTAGGTGAACGTCCAGGGCAGTTCGCCCGCGGGCGTGTACGTGGCCACCCGCTTGGCGCTGTCGTAGGTGTACGTCTCCTTCTGGACGGCGGTGACCCGGGGGTCCCAGGCCTCGCGCAGCAGACCGTTGGTGTCGTAGGCGTAGGTGCCGACGACGGTGGCGGTGGCGGCCGAGGCGCCCGGGTCGGTGACCCACACCTTCAGCTGCTTGACCTGGTCCTTGAAGTCACCGAGGGCGGTGGCGGTGGCGGTGGTGGAGGTCGCGTACACGAACTCCAGCACCCGGCAGCCGGCCGTGCTCGGGGTGGCCGCGCAGACGGTGTTGTTCGGGTCGACCGCCTTGTTCGGCGAGACGACGTAGCGGGGGCGGGCCAGGGTGCGGGTGCCGACGGGGAAGGGTTCCGAGACCACGGTGGTGGTCGAGTCGTCGGTCAGTTCCTGGCTGGTGCGCAGCGCCCAGGTGGTGGCGCCGGTCGCGGTCCGCTTGAAGGTGGAGACGGTTCCGCTCGCCGTGCTCTTGAGCGTGAACGTGTCCCCGGCCGTGGTGTCGCTCAGGACGCCGGTCAGCGTCAGCTGCTGGGCGCCGGGCTCCGGCGTCCAGCTGTTGTCACCGGCGAGGGTGAACGCGACCGAGCTGCCGTCCGCGTTCAGCAGGGACACGGAGGTGCCGGAGGTCTTGGTCAGGCTGGTGTAGGAGACCCCGGTGGTGGCCGTCACGGACGACACCCAGCCCGGCCCGAACACGGGCGCCTGGCCCGAGGCGTCGGCGTCGACGGCACGCGAGGAGAAGGTACGGGACGCGGCGGCGTCGAACACCGAGGCGTCGTCGGCCGTCAGGGAGAAGTCGCCGGTCAGGAGGTTGACGCTGCCGGGGCCGATGTTCTGCTGCGGCGCCGAGCCGGCGTTCTGGTCGAGGGTGACGGTGACGGGCGCGCTGGAGGCGCTGGAACCGCCGCTGTCGGTGAAGACGGCCCGCAGCTGCACGGACCCGTCACCCTCGGCGGCGAGGGTGTCGTCCATGTGCCAGACCAGCGGCACGGACGCCCCGCCGGTGACCGCGACGGGCCAGGAGGCCACGGCGGCCGAGCCGTTGGAGACATGGGCGACCGGAATCGGGTGCCAGGAGTCGGCGGAACCGCGCCGGTACTGCCAGCTCGCGCCGGTGAAGGAGGGGCTCCCGGTGGCGGTCAGATCGACGTCCGACACGGTCCAGGCACCGTCACGGGGAGAGGTCACACCGAGCGCCCCGTCCCCGACCCCGAAGGAGTAGGCGGTGGTGGCGGCGGAGAGGTTCCCGCCGGAGTCCACGGTCCGCGCCCGCAGCACGTGCGGCCCGTTCGCGGGCGAGATGGTGACGGTCTGGGCGTCACCGCCGGTGCCGTTGGTGGTGTCGAGCGCGCGCAGTCCGAGCACGGTCGAGTCGAGGCTCCACTGGTACCCGGCGCCGTCGGTGCTGGAGGTGTCGATGGTGCACGGCACCCCGCCGGCCGCCTTCGGCGTCCATACCCCGGCCGGGTACGCGGCGCAGGAGATCACGGGGGCGACGGGCAGCGCGGTGTTCAGCACGAACGGGTTGTACGAGGACCAGGTCCCGTAGTCCGTCCCGTCGTACCCGCGCACCCTGAACCGCAGGTGCTTGCCGGCCGGCAGTACGGAGGCCGCGGGCACGGTGAGGGTGGCGACAGCACCGGAGGAAACGTTTCCGCTGGTGCCGGTGTACGTATAGGTCGTGTCGGCGTAGTCGGGATCAGGGGTGATCTCGAACTGCCCCTTGACGCTCGACCCGTCCGCGTCGGAGACCTTCGCGGAGAGGGTCGGCGTGAGCGAGGTGACGTACCGCTTGCCGTTGTACGCGTTCAGCGCGGAGGGCGCGACGGCGGCGGAGGCGGTGGTGGCGTACGAGTTGTAGGTCACCGTCAGATGCGGCTCGGTGGAACCGTCCCCGGAGACGTAGTTGGCGGAGCGGAAGCGCCGCCAGGTGAGGGAGTCGGTCTCGTCGACGCTCGCGATCCGCAGCCCGTTGTTGGCGGAACCGTCCGCCCACGCCTGCACGATGGCGTCGATGTCGAAGTTCATCGTGCCGGCCGGGCAGGACGTGTTGTACCCGAGCGCGGCCTTGTTGACGACGGCACCGGTCGCAGTGGTGGCGGGCTGGACCCCCCACGTGATGTCGGACGCCGACCAGGTCCCGGTGATCCGCCGCACCTCGGTGCCCGCGCCGGTGGTGGCGCAGGTCGAGGCGTAGTACGAGTACAGGGCGAGGTTGGTGTCGGTGATGTGCTTGCCCTTGAAGGCGGCGACATCGAACTTCAGGTACGAACGCGCCTTCGTCGTCCCCGCGTCGTATGTACCCGACTTCAGCTCGTCCGAGGAGACCTGCGAGTCGGTGTAGTTGGTGGCGACCCAGGTGTCGGCGGTGGCCGCGAGGGTGGAGGTCGGGTCGACGGTGACGGGGTAGGTCAGCTTGTTGTCGCTGAAGTAGTCCGCGTCGGGCGTCAGTACGAGGGTCTGCGTCCCGTCGGCGGCGGTCTCCACCTCGGTGTCGACCCTGGCCTGGTGCTTCGACTCCCCGGACCGGCGGTCCTTGGACGAGTCCCACATCATCGGCGCGGGTGCCTCGGCAACCAGGCTGCCGGTGCCGTCCTTGAGCAGCAGATGCCCGGAGGCCGCCTCGGACACCTCAAGTCCCTTGAGCCGCAAGGGAATCCGCAGCGTCAACGGCTGCTCGGGCGCCTTGTCGAGGAGCAGGTTCTGGCTGAACCCCTGGGAGAGAGCGGTGACGGTCAGGGTCTGCCCGCCACCGAGGTCGTACGAGGCGGTGTCGTCGTCCACGGAGGGCGTGGGCAGCTTGGACTCCCAGCCCATCCCGAAGGACTTCGCACCCTTCGTCACCGAGGCCAGCGCGGTGTCACCACCGTCGGAGACGGCGATGTCGGCGGCGGCAACCTCGGGTTCCAGGGCGGCCCCGGCGTCGGACAGCGAGGTGTCCACGTCCTGCCACTTGCCCCCGACCCGCTGCCGGACGGGCGCCGCGTACGTCGACGTCTGCAACTGCCCGTTCGGCAGCGCCCACGTCGTCGACGAGGCCGACCGCTCCGACAGCACCTCGATCCGCCGGTGCTGGAGCCGGGCCATCAGCAGCGCGGCGGGCAGGGTGTCGGCTTCGGGCCGCCCTTGCGGGACACGTCCCGTACGCCCGCCCTTGTTGCCCTGATCGGCTTGTGCGGTGAGGGATGTCCCCCCTGCCGCGAAGGCGGTGCCGGTGCCGGCCGACATCAACGCCGCTTCGGCGGCCAGTGCCACCGCGATTCCCAGGGCGACACGTCTCAGCGTGCGCTCGGCCGGGCGTCCCCCCAGCGGCGATGTGCTCCGCCGCGTCTTGCTCACACTCACGTGCTCTCTCTCCCACCCGATCATTGACCTTTGCCGGAACTCCACAGTTGGCAAAGGTTCTCCATCACACAGGAAAGGATCAGTACGAACAATCAAGGATTTGCAATGTTGTGTGATCGTGATCGGCGTGAAGAGAGTGGTCTTGACTTGCTGTTTTCGGTGATATGGAAGGGGCGCGTCGAACCTCAAATGTCGCTACAGCAAACGGAGTTGGGATTCTCCCGAAAAGGGGTTGCCGAGCGACCGCCGCCCAGGAAACGATCCATGACCGTGACACCCCCCACTGACGAAGCCTTTCCCGCGACCCGCCCGCTCGCCCTGGTCACCGGAGTGGGCCGTACGGTCGGTATCGGTGCCGGGATCGCCGACCGTCTGGCGGCGTCGGGCTGGGACATCGCCTTCACCTACTGGAGCCCGTACGACGCCCGTATGTCCTGGGGCGCCGAGCCGGGCGCGACCGAGGCGATCACCCGGTCCCTGGCCGCGCGGGGCGCCGCGAGCACGGCGATCGAGGCGGACCTCGCCGACCCGGACACTCCGGCGCGCGTCTTCGACGAGGTCGAGCGCAGGATGGGCGGCGACGCGCGGGCCACCGGTGTCTCCGCCCTGGTGATGTGCCACTGCGAGTCGGTCGACTCGGGCCTGTTCGACACGACCCTGGAGAGCTTCGACCGCCACTTCGCCGTCAACGCACGCGCGACCTGGCTGCTGATCAGGGAGTTCGGCCGCCGCTTCGCAGCGCCGCCGGGAACCGGCCGGATCATCGGCCTCACCAGCGACCACACGGTGGGCAACCTGCCGTACGGGGCGAGCAAGGGGGCGCTGGACCGCATCACCTTGGCGGCGGCCCGCGAACTCGCCCACCTCGGGGTGACGGCGAACGTCGTCAACCCCGGCCCGGTGGACACCGGTTGGATGTCACAGGAGGCGAAGGAGAACATCGCCCGCCACACCCCCCTGGGCCGCCTGGGCACCCCGCGGGACACGGCACACCTCGTCGACTTCCTGTGCTCGGGGGAGGGGCAGTGGGTCAACGGGCAGTTGCTGATGAGCAATGGGGGGCTCGCGTGACGGACGACCATGTCCGGCGCAGGGGCGGCGGCCCGGCTGCTGGAGACGCGGCACGTCGCGCGCGTTCGCCCGCTCGGACGCCGACTTGCCCCTGACGCCGACGTGAGGTTTTAGCGTTGCGGGCATCGGCACTCGCCGAACACTCACCCCACAGATCTCACGAACGGCCGCTTCAGGCCCGCGTGGAGAGGCAGAGCGACATGCACGCAGCCCGGTACCACGAGTACGGCGGTGTGGAGACCCTTGTGGTCGAGCAGGCGCCGGACCCGCATCCCGGACCCGGCGAGATACGCGTCCGCGTGGCGGCGGCCGGCGTCAACCCCGTTGACTGGAAGGTGCGTTCGGGAGCGGCGCGCCAGTTGCTCCCCGTGGACCTGCCCGCGATCCCCGGGCGGGATGCCGTCGGCGTGGTCGATGAGATCGGTGAGGGCGTGCGGGGGGTGAGCATCGGCGACCGTGTCTTCGGCCTGGGCGGCGTCACCGGCGCGACAGCGGAGCTGGCGGTGCTCTCGGCCTGGGCCCAGGCGCCTGCCGCCTGGACCGACGAGCAGGCCGCCGGCGCCGGTCTGGCAGCTGTGACCGCGATGGGCGGCCTGAAGGTGCTCGGTCCCCTGAAGGGGCGCACCCTGCTGGTGGAGGGGGCCGCCGGAGGTGTGGGCAGTGCCGCTGTCGAGATCGCGGTGGCTCGGGGCGCCACAGTGATCGGGACGGCCGGCGAGCGCAACCACGGGTTCCTCACCTCTCTCGGAGCCGTTGCGACCACCTACGGCACCGGCCTCGCGCAGCGCCTCGCCACCCTGGCTCCGAACGGTGTCGACATCGCGCTCGACACCGCTGCCTCCGGGTCCCTGGCCGATCTCGTCGCGATCGTGGGCGACCCTGCCCGCGTGTCGACGGTCGCCGATCACACCAACGCGCATCGCCTGGGCGTGCATCTGGTCAACGCGGAGAACGACTCCACACTCCTTGCCGAAGCAGGCGAACTCGGCCGACTGGGCCGCTACACACCGCGCATCGAGCGGACCTACCCGCTCGAACAGATCGCGGAAGCGCACGCGTACGCCGAACGCGGGCACACCCGAGGGAAGATCGTGGTCCGCGTCTGACCGCGAGCGGGGGCCGGTTGTTGAGCTGCGGGCCGGTGGGGGCTTGTCGCGCAGTTCCCCGCGCCCCTGACGGCGCCCCAGCTGGGCGGGTTTTTAAGGGGCGCGGGGAACTGCGCGATCAGCCCCCACCGGCCCGCAGTCAGGCCGCCTGGATGAGTTCCGCGCGGCCGAACAACAGGGCGTACCCGGAAGGGAGTTGGGCGAGGATACGGCCGAGCAGCTCCTCGTCGGCGAGCTGGGCGACGATGCGCAGAACGGTGCCGGTGTCCCAGCGGGTGGTCGCCACCGAGGCGCCGGTCCGGGAGGCCAGGTCCTTGACGAAGTCCCAGCCGGTGAGGGGCTCGGCGGCGGGGAACTGGCTGGTGAAGACCACGGCGGCCTCGTACGGCAGCCTGGACGTGAGTTCCACGCGTTCGTCGCCCGTGACCTGGCGTCCGAGGGCGGCCAGTACGGCGCGTACACGCTCCTCGGCCTGGGCGCGGGTGGGGTACGCGCCCTCGTAGCGCACTCTTTCCAGCATCTGTTCGAACGTCATGCCCACGGTGGACCGGCATGGCTTCTGCTGGGTAATCATGGCTGACGCGGTCGCCTTTCTCGTCTGAGAGGGAAGGGAATGGGGGAATGGGGGAAGGGGGCCCGGCGGGCTACCGGCGGGCTACTGGCGGGCTATACGCGTTGCGTGTGGCCGAACAACAGGTCGTAGCCCACCGGGAGTTGGAGCAGGATGCGGTCGGCGAGTTCCTCGCCCGCGGCCTCCGCCGTCACGCTGAGTACGGCGCTCACGTCCCAGGCCGCGGTCCGTTCGGTGGCTCCCTCGATCCATGCCGCCGTGGCCCGGACGAACCGCTCGGGGGACAGCGGCTCACGTGCCTGGAGCGGGTTGAGCAGGATCAGGGCCAGTTCCTCCGGGAGCCGGGCCGCCAGTTCGGCGCGTACCTCGCCCACCAGATGGGCGCCCAGCAGCGCCAGTACCGTACGAGCCGCACGCTCGGCTTCCTGGGGAGTCTTGTACGCGCCGCGTTCCTTGATCTGGTCCAGGAATGGTTCCCAACGCATGACCATCGCTGCTCCCTTGCGTGGGTGGAGGGGGAGACGGGAGGGATGGTGAGTGGCCCGGATGCGGGCCACTCACCATCCCCGGCACGAGCCGGGCGGGATCAGCCGCTGATCTCCCGGTGCGTGGAGCCCCCGCCGATGGAGACCTTGCGGGGCTTGGCGCGCTCGGCGATCGGGATGCGCAGGGTCAGCACTCCCGCGTCGTAGTCCGCCTTGATGTGCTCGGTGTCCAGCGTGTCGGCCAGTACGAGCTGGCGGGAGAACACGCCCAGGGGTCGCTCGGAGAGCTCCATCTGTACGTCGTCGGCCTTGGCGACGGGCCGCCGCTCGGCCTTGACGGTCAGCATGTTCCGCTCGACGTCGATGTCGATCGCGTCGGTGGAGACACCGGGCAGGTCGAGGGAGATCACGTACTCCTCGCCCTCCCGGTAGGCGTCCATGGGCATCGCCGAGGGCCGGGACCAGGTGCCGTTCGTGTTCAGGAGCTGCTGGGTGAGCCGGTCGAGCTCACGGAAGGGATCGGTGCGCATCAACATGGGGGACACCTCCAAGGTTCGGGTCGGGCACTGCCGCCAATGCGTTCACCTGTCTTCGGTTGTAACATGTCATCGAAGTGATGACAAGTTGAGTGTCGTTGATGCGACGACATCGCGTGTTGGAGGCTCGATGACCCTTGACGACCAGCCCGCCCCGCAGGCCAAGGCGGCCCCTGGGCTCACCCCGATGTCCTTCCTCGCCGCGGCCACGGCCCTGAACACGATCCACGAGGCCCTGCACACCGCCCGGGCGTCGGGAGACGGGACCGGCCGGGATGCGGAGGACTCCGAGCGGCCCGGCAGCCCACCCGGCTCGGAGCAGGCGCTGGCCGCGCTGCTGCTGCTCCGCGAGGTGCGCGATCAGCTGGCCGAGTGGGAGCCGGGCCTGATCGAGGAGGCCAGAGAAGCGGGCGCCAGCTGGGCGGACCTGGCCCACCCCCTCGGCGTCTCCAGCCGCCAGGCCGCCGAACGCCGCTACCTGCGCGTACGCCCCGGCACCCCGGGGTCCACCGGCGAGCAACGGGTACGCGACACCCGAGACCGCCGCGCCGCCGCCCGTACGGTCACCACCTGGGCCCGCGCGAACGCGGCCGACCTGCGCCAGCTCGCCGGCCAGATCACCGCGCTCACCGACCTCCCGGCCGCTGCCCGAACCCCTCTGGCGGAACTCACCGCAGCCCTCGCCGACAACGACACGGCCGCACTGGTCGCCCCCCTGACGGTCACCGGAACGTACCTGGCCTCCGCCCACCCCGACCTGGCGGCCCGCGTCGACGACATCACCCGCCACACGACCCGCCTGCGCGACAACAGCGACAACGAGCGCCAGAACAGGGCGTGAAGCGGTCAAGCCGTGAGGCCGTCAAGCCGCCCTGGCTGTCCGGCAGTCGCGGCAGGCGGAGTGCTCCGTCCCTCGGAACGCCCGTTCGCAGCCGTCGCAGGTCTGCCACTGGAGGGCGAGCGGCAGGGGCGTGTCGGTGACCGCCGGGCGGGCCTTCGGCGGCACCGGAAGTGGTGCTTCGCGCAGCCGGAACGCCAGTACGCGTGCCGGGCGGGCCCGGAAGTGGGCGGGAAGGCCGGTGGTCAGCGCGTGGGTGATCTCCTCGGCGTTGAGGCCCTGCGAGAGCCACTCGGCCACCGCCGGAGCCAACTCCGCGACCTCGCTGCGGGACAGGATCAGCCGGCGGTCGACGATCCGGAGCGAGGCGAGAATGATGACCGCCTGGGGGTCGGCGTCGTCGAGGCCCAGTGGGGCCGGGGGCGGCGGCAGGGATGGGTCCTGGGCTAGGTCCTGGGGTACGTCCTGGGGCGGAGCGGCAACGGGCTGGAGTCCCTCGGGGATGGGCGCCTCGGTTGCCCCGCTCGCATCCGTGACTTCTGGTGCTTCCGGTGCGGACCTCCTTGGCCGGGTGGGCTGCGGCGGAAGCGGGGGTGAGGGCGGGGGTGGTCGGTCGGCGGCTCCGGGAGGTACGTCGTAGAAGAAGGTCTGCGTGCGTACCGTGCCGTTCGGTCCTCGCACCTTGCGTCGTTCCAGATATCCCGCCGCCTCCAACTCCCGCAGCGCACGCGAGATCAGGATCTCGCCCTCGTCGAAGTGGGCGCAGAGCGCGGCGATGCTGACAGGGGCGCCGTCGGGGACGGAGAGGATGTAGGCCGCGACGCCGATGGTGACGGCGCTGCCGCGCCGCTGGGCGAGGGCGTTGGCGATCACCGTGAAGTCGGCGTTGAGGCGGGTGCGTACGTGGATCACACCGGAGTTCGGGGTGTTCGACGTACCGGCGTTGGCGCTCGAGGGCGCGCTAAACTGCGTTCCAGCCATAGGGAAGTGGTGTCTTCCTGATCGGTCAGGCCCTCGCTTCAGGATTGCCGTCCTGGCGAGGGCCGTCGTCTGTTCGGGGTCGTTTCCGGGAACGTAACTCTCCGCAGCCACTCAGCGCAACCAAGTCACTCCTCAGGGTGAATGGTTCATGTTTCACCGGGGTCCGCAGGGGGGAACGGCGGGTCGGAGGAGGGTGGTTAGGTTCTTTATCCCGGTTCTTTAAATACCGGTAGGTAGGGCCGGGACGCTCCGCATCCCGGCTCACAAGGACCCGGCGCGGGTCCTGCAACCGAATCGGCCAGGTCCCGGCCGGCCACGGGGTGGCCGAGCGCCTCCCAGACCGCGAGCCAAGCGTCAGAAGGGGGAAGCGGGGATCGCGGCCCCAGTCGCCGCCTATCCCCAGCCCGCCAGCGATATCAGGGGCCCGCCCTCGAGATAGTGGCGCAGGGCGCCCGCGCTGGTGCGGATGAACTCGCCCGGCAGCGCGTCGACTTCGGCCCAGCGGACCTGGGCGTGCTTTTCGGGTTCGCGGTTCTCGGGCTCGCCGGTCCAGGCGTGGGTGACGAAGACGACGGTCAGATAGCCGTTGGGGGCTTGCACGCCCCGCGAGCCGTGAACGACGTGGGCAACCTGCAAGTCCTCCGGCTTCACCCTCAGCCCGGTCTCCTCGTACAGCTCGCGTACCGCCGTCTCGGTGATGGGCTCGCCGGGTTCGCTCTTGCCGAGGGGGAGGTCCCACATGCCCTGGCCGAACTTGGCACGCGGGCCGCGTTGCAGGATGACCACCCGGCCCGCCGCCCTGTCGTGGACGATGACGGCCGCGACCAGCACGGTCATGGAGCCGAAGGCGGGCGCGAGGGGGGTACGTGCGTCGTCGGTCATGGTGCGCCGGAGTCTAGGTGAGTGATCGGCTTGTGCCGGTGTGCGGGTGGGTGATCAGCGCGCACTGGGGTGCGGGTGCACCGCCGACCCGGCACGAGTCGTCTCCCACGTCCTCGACCGGGACCAACTCCCGGCCGCCCTGCCCGAGAAACACCTCAAGCCGGTCTTCGTCAGAGACACCATCCCCATCGAGCCCCGACCCTGACGTCGCTCATTGCGATCCCTCACCCCCGTCGTGCCAACGGCCGTTCCACCACCACGTACGACGCGAGAGCCGCCGCGACCGTCGCCACCATGCCCATCGGCAGCAGCTGGTCCTCCGTCACGCCGAGGTCGGAGAGGAGGCGGATGACGGGGTAGTGCCACAGGTACATCCCGTAGCTCAGGTTCCGGCCGACCCAGGCGAGCGCCCCGATCGACAGCAGGCGGGACGGCCACGACCGCGGGAGCAGGTCCAGCGTCGCCACCACCGTGGCCGACAGGGCGGCGGCGACCGTGAAACCGGCCGTGTACCAGACGGGGTTCCACGCGCTCGCCCCCGCGATCGGGATCTGCCAGGCGATCAGCCCCAGCAGCGCCAGCGCGGGCCAGCACAGACGTCCCGCCCAGCGGCGCAGCGACGCCAGCCGGGGGTCGTCGGCGCGGAGGCGGGCCAGGACGACGGCCAGCAGCGCGCCGATGAGGAGCTGGTCGGCGCGGGTGTCGGGCCCGTTGTAGATGCGGTGGGCCGCCGAGGGGTCCCACAGGGCGAGCCGCCACAGCAGCGGAAGTACGCACAGGGCGGCCACCCACGCCAGTACCTTCCGTGCCGTGGTGTGCCGTAGAAGTACCAGCAGCAGAAGCGGCCAGGCCAGGTAGAACTGCTCCTCCACCCCCAGCGACCAGGTGTGACTCAACGGAGAGGTGAGGTCGGAGTACGGGCCGGACTCCCCCGCCCGTACGAGGTTGACCACCGACACCGCCGCCAGCGCCGCCGCCGTCCACGCCCCGTCGAACAGCGGCAGCGGAAGCGCGAGGGAGAGGAGCGCGGTGACCGCGCACATCGCCAGCAGGGCCGGCCCGAGCCGCAGCCACCGCCGCCGGTAGAACCGGCGCAGGCCGATGCCGCCGGTGCGGGCGTACTCGGCGATCAGCAGCCGGGTGATGACGAACCCGCTGAGCGTGAAGAAGACGTCCACGGCCACCGAGCCGCCGGGCAGCGCATCCGGCGCCACGTGGTAGACGATCACCAGCACCACCGCGACCGTCCGCAGCCCGTCCAGCCCCGCCACCCGCCCACCACCACGCCGCGCCGACGGAAACCCCGGCCCGCCGCCGGATCTGCGCCGCGCTTCCCCCGTACGCCCGCTCGCGTTCTCGGCAGGTACGACGGCCAGGCGTTCGGGGACCTCGCGTAGGTCGTCCTCGCGTACGTCGGCCTCGCGTACGGCCGCCGTACCTACGGCGTCAGTCGCGTCTACGGGGCTCCGGTCGATGGGGGTGCTCATAACGACCGCGCCTGCCCAGCCGCGGCCCGGCCACACAAACTCTTATCCCCCGCACAGCTTCGGCGCCCCTTTCCGGCCGCCGCAACTCCCAAACGGCATCCTCGTCGAGCGCGCGGAGGTCGCAGCCGCCTAAAAGGCCGCGATCGGATCCGTGGCGCGTTCGCGGCGGGACAGGGTGCGCATCACCGGAAGGACGCCGTGACGAACCACGGCCATGCGGGTGAGACAGGCGATGACCAGGTTGGTGGCCTCGGCCGGCACCGACGGGGTGGGTACATCCAGGCTGACGGCAAGGTCGTCGAGGTGGACAACAAGCTCCACAAGCCGGGTCAGCAGACACTGATCGAGCGGCAGTACGTGGGCGAACACGCCGACAGGCCGATCGAGCGGCATTGTCGGCAACTGCGCTGCGAGCCGGGCGCGAGCGGCGTCAAACTCCTCGACCAGGGTGGCAGGCCCACCGGCCGCCTCCTCCTCGCCCACCTCGCGGATCCGACGCGGTACCGCATCGTCCAGCTGCGGCGCCGGGCCGGCGCCAGACAGGAAGTACGTGACAGCATCGATGGGCGTCCCGCCCGCCGGTGGCAGCTCGGCCAGCCAACGCTCGACGTTGAAGACCGCCCGGGCCAGATGCCCGGCCAGACCGCTGATCCGGAACTCGGCCAACGCACTCGGCTGCTCCCACCGTTCGGCCAGCACCGGCGAGTGCAGCAGCCGGGACGCGACCTTGGCCGTGCCGAGAAATGCGGAGATCACTTCGGCAGGCTAGCGGCCTGCCTGCCGCGTTGCCATCTTGGCAATCACTCCTCGCTCGGCAGCCTGCGGCCAGTGGCGCTGCCGTGGGCATTGATTCGGAACCGGGACCTTGGCACCCTGCTTCAGATGATCAAGCGAATCGTGGTGGTGGGGGCTGCGGGGTCCGGCAAGACCACGTTGGCCAGGCGCCTCGGGGAGGTTCTGGAGGCACCGGTCACAGACCTGGACCTGCTGTTCTGGGGGCCGGCTTGGAGTCGTGTCGACCTCAGCGCGTTCCGTGAGCGGACGCAGGAGGTGCTTGCCAACGAGCGTTGGATCATCGCAGGCAGCTACTTCAGGCAGGTTGCCGATCTGGTGTGGGCTCAAGCCGACACCGTTGTGTGGCTCGACCTGCCGCGACGAGTCTCCTTCTCACGGGTTCTCAGAAGGACTGTCCGGCAGTTCGTGCGACGCGAGGATGTCTTTCCCGGCTGCCGACAATCGCTGCGGGCGGCCTGGCGCGACCGGCTGTTCCACTCGGCCTGGAGCGAACCTGAGAAGTACCGCTCGGTGATTCAGGAGTTGCTGAACCGGCCTGAGTACAGCCACGTGCGCTTGGTCCATCTGCAGAGCAGAAAGACCGTGGCCGCTTGGTGGGCCAGCTGTGTCGAACGTGATGTCGTGCGGCTGCATGAATCCTGAACAAAGACTCCCGCACTGAGATACGAAGCCAACCCCCGTCTTCCCCTGACCTCCCACTGGGCTCGATCCGCGCTCTCAACCCTGCGGGTCCCGCGCCGGTCTACCCTGTCGCCGCGTACAGCGAGCGGCATGCGGGCGAGTAAGCGAGCGGGCGAGCGGGCGAGCGGAGACGAAACAGAATGAACAGCCGTACCGGAGACGGAGACTCGAGAAGAGTCGGCGGCAGCAGCAGAGACGGACAGCCGGGAGTGCCCGGTCCACGGACGCACCGCACACACCGGTTGCACCGGACGCGTACGACCGTACGCACCACCCGCGCGCCCCTGACCGGGCCGCTCCCTGTCGACGGCCGCAACCGCGCCGACGGCACGCCCTTGCTCTCGGAGCCCGCCCGGCGCATCGCCGCCGGAAGCGTGCTGCTGCTCCTGGTGAGCGGCGTGATCACGGTCGGGGTGTGGTTCTGCATCACCTTCCAGACCGCCGTCACGCCGGTGCTGCTCGCGCTGCTGCTGTCGGCCCTGCTCGGGCCGTTCTACCGGCGGCTCGTCCGGATGAAGGTCAACAAGTCGCTCGCCGCCGGGCTGGCCTGTGCGGCGGTCGTCGTCGTGATGGGCGGGGCCGCGTACATCGTGGTCACCTCACTGATCGACAGCGGTGACCAGATCATCAGTTCGGTGCAGGCCGCGGCGAAGGACCTCAGCGACCGGTTCGAGACGGTCGGCAACGCCCTCGACGAACTCGCCGCGAACGCCAAGGACCTGCTGTCCAAGTTCGGCGGTACCGCGCTGTCCGGTGTGCTGAGCGGCGTCAGCCTGCTCACCGAGATGATCGCCACCGGAACTCTCGCCCTGCTGCTCCTGTTCTTCTTCCTCCGTGACTCCGACAGGGCCATGGCCTCGCTGCACACGCTCGCACCCCGTGGCTCCGGCGCGACCCTGGAGGTCATGGCCCGCCGCGCCTTCCAGGCGATCGAGGGCTTCATGCTGGGGACGACGATCATCGCCTTCATCGATGCCCTCTGCATCACCATCGGCCTGCTCATCCTCGGGGTGCCGGGCGCCATCGGGCTCGGGGCGCTGGTGTTCATAGGCGCGTACATCCCCTATCTCGGCGCCTTCCTCTCGGGCGCGGTCGCGATCCTCGTCGCGTTCGCGGACGGTGGCCTCAACACCATGCTGTGGGTACTCGGCATAGTCGTGGCGGTGCAGTTCCTCGAGGGGAACGTGCTCCAGCCGATGATCCAGAGCCGTACGCTCCAGATGCACCCGGCGGTGATCCTCCTCGCCCTCACGGCGGGCGCCTCCCTCGCAGGCATCCTCGGCATGCTCCTCTCCGTACCGCTGACGGCGGCGGCCTTCGGGGTGCTCTCGGAAATGCGCGGACGGTACGAGGAGGGGGCCGGCGGTCGGAGCGCCGAGGCGTGAGGGGAGTGGGCTGACGTGAAAGGGGACGACGACATGGACGGTATGGAGACGGCGAGGCTGGTGCTCCGGAGGTTCACCCCGGCGGACGCGCCCGCGTTGGCGGCGTACCGGTCGGATCCCGAGGTGAGCCGGTATCAGGGCTGGGAGCCTCCGGTGCCGCTGGCGGAGGCCGAGGAGCTGGCGGCCACGTTCTCGGCGGGGGATCCGCGCGCTCATGGGTGGTTCCAGTACGCCGTCGAGCGGAAGGACGTACCCGGGCTGATCGGCGACATCGGGGTGTGCCGGAGCGAGGACGGACGGCAGGCCCAGCTGGGCTTCACGTTCGCGCCGGAGTTCCAGGGACAGGGGTACGCCGGCGAGGCGGTCGCGCGGATCGTGCGGTTCCTGCTGGTGGAGGAGGGGCTGCACAGGCTCTCGGCGGGCTGCGACGCGCGCAACGTCCGCTCGGCGAGGCTGCTGGAACGCGGGGGCTTCCGCCGCGAGGGCCACCTTGTCCAGAGCCTGTGGATGAAGGGGGAGTGGACCGACGACGTGGTCTTCGGCCTCCTCGCCTCGGAGTACTCGGAGTACGAGGGCACGCCGGGCGGCCGCTGAGCGGGCGCGGGGGAGGATCAGTGCCCCGCGTGGCAGGCGGAGTTGGCCTGCGGAACCGGGTCGGCGTCCGGTTGCAGTGCCTCGCGTAACCGGAACAGTGAGTCGAACTCCGCGTGCTGCGCGAACCGTTTGAGAAGAGTGCCGATGAGCCGGTCGTCGCCCGCTCTCACCGCGCGGACGATGCACGGTATGGCCCAGCAGTCGTCGCTGCGGTGGGCCTCGGTCTGCTCCTGCGTGAGCGTCTGTGTGAGCTTCTGTGTGAGTTGCTGCATATGCCTGTGGTAGCAGCATGCGCGGCCATGCCGGGCACGCCGACGCTCGTTCGGGTGAAAGAGACACGCTGGACGCATACGGGGCGGGGGGACGGGCAACGCGCGCACGAGGGGTGACCCGGCGATCAACCGGGCCACCCCTCGACGAGAGCCGCAACCCGTCAGTCGATGCCGCGCACCTTGATCGAGTAGATACCGCGCCCGTGCGTGGCCGCGTACAGGGTGCTGCCGTCGGGGCCCAGCTTCAGCTGGAGTACGGCGACGGCCGGGAGGTCGCCCACGCGCTGCCACGAGGTCCGGCCCGGCGCGCGGTAGACCACGCCCAGGTCGGTGCCGACGGCCAGGCCGCCGTTCGGTGTGACCACGGCGGAGTCGGCCGGCACGTCGGGGAAGTTCCTGGAGATGTCCTTCCAGGTGGTGCCGCCGTCCTTGGACTCGAAGACATGGCCGACGCCCGCACCCGGCCCCTCGGTCCACTGCCGGGAGAACCCGTTGACCGTGAGGAACACGTGGTCGGCGTTCTTCGGGTCGACGGCGAAGCCGCTGAGGTAGCGGTTGGGCACGGTCCCGTCGACGGGAAGGGCGATGTCGTGCCAGCCGGTGCCTCCCCCAGACTCCGTCCGGGAGGTGCCCCCAGCGTTGCCGACGGAGATGCCGCGCGCGAAGCCCTGGTTGTTGCAGGGGCCGCACCAGGCCGCGTAGACCTTGCCGCCGGAGGCCGCGACGGCTGTCGCGGTGCGGCCGGCGCCGAGGTCGTACACGCTGGTCCACTCGTCGCCGCTGCGGATGGCGTACCCATGGGTCTGCACCCACACGTGACGGCCGCCCGCGACCCACGTCGAGGGGTTCTTCGCGTCGGCCGCGAGCGGGGCGATGAAGCGGGCCTCGCCGGTGGCGTTGTCCGCCGGGGCGACGTTGTACGACGTGACCTTGCTGTCGTCGTCGATCCAACTGCCGTCGTTGACCGCGCAGTTCTGGGTCACCTGGATTGAGAGATAGACGTACTCCTCCGCGATGTCACAGCCGTTGGCGGGGTTGGTGAGGGTGTCGCCGCCGTCGCCGCCGAAGTTGGAGCCCATCACCCGGTCGTCGCTGCGCAGCACGGACTGGCCGTTGTCCTGGAGGCCGCCGGTCACGGAGACGCCGCCGTGGTCGAGGTCCCTGCCGATGCCGACCGAGTAGTACTGCAGGGTGTCGATGGTCCCGTCGTTGAGGGAGGTCCAGTCGGTGGCGTGTCCGGCGGCGTCCTGCCGGCCGCCCAGGGGGCGCTTGTAGACGCCGCCGTCGTTGCCGACGTACACGAAGCTCTTGCCGTGGTAGCGGCCGATCGCGACGCCGTGCTGGTCGGAGTGGGTGGTCTGCGGGCAGTCGCCGCTCTGCTTGGCCGGGTCGATGCTCCAGCAGGAGAAGCCGAAGTTCCAGTACGGGCCCACGGTCGACCAGGTGCCGCCGCCGTCCTTGGACTCGTAGACCTCCTCGAGCCCCGCGTACACATGCTGCGGGTCGCTCGGGTCGACGGTCAGGAACTGGTTGTACCAGGCCTGTACGCCGGGCATGTAGCCGCTGGACGTCAGCGCCGAACCGGAGGCGGCCAGGCCCTCGTAGTCCGCGATCTTTGTCCAAGGGCCGGTCGGGGAGCCGGACTTGGAGACGTAGAAACCCTCCAGGCCGCTGTCCGGGTTGGTGTTCAGCTGCTCCGGCGACTGGTCGATGGCGTAGTAGCGGGAGCCGTCGGCAGAGCGGGCGAAGGTGACGTTGCCGACGCCGTCCGGGTCGGCCGGCAGATCGCCCAGGCCGCTGGTGATCCGGGTCCAGGTGCCGCCCGCACCCTTGGTGTAGAAGCCGTTGTAGTCGTCACCGCTGCGCCAACCGACCGCGAGGACAACCTTGTTGGGGTTCTTCGGGTCGATCGCGATGTCGTTGGCGATGTTCTTGTACGGGGCGTCGGGGTCGGCCGCCTCCGAACCGCCGGGCAGGAACTCGGGGTTGGGGGCGAACTCCAGTTTCCAGTCGCCCTTCAGCGTCTTCGTGGAGTGGCTCCACACGCCCTTGCTGGTCGCCGCCCACACCTTGCCGCCGCCGAAGCGCAGTTGGTGGACGGTGGTGGACTCCAGCTCGTCGCCGCCGACCCGGGCCCGGGAGGAGAACGTGCCGTGGTGCGGATCGGTCAGGACATAGACGCCGCTGCCGAGGTAGGCGTCCGCGTTGGTCGTCGCCTCACCGGTGCCCAGCCACAGCCGCCCGGCCTGGTCGAGGGCCAGCGCGCCGGTGGACTGTGCGGGCAGCCGGTCGCTGATGGCCTGCCAGTGCCCTCCGCCCGACCTGGACCGCCACACCCCGCCGCCCGCGCTGCCGGCGTACACGTACCCGTCGTCGTCGGCGGCCATCGCCGCCATACGGCCCGTCACATTGCCGGAGCCACCACTGGAGTTGGAGTCGATGTCCCGGTACCGCGGATCGTCGGAGTTGTAGGGAAGGTCGGTAACGTTCCGCCAACTACCCCCACTACTGGGCAGGTTGTTCAGACTCTGCCACGCGGCGCCGTACGCGCCCGGTGCGACCACACCGGGTGAGGTGCGGGCCTCGGCGTACTGGTCCGCGCCCTCCGCGATCTCGTCGGCCTCATTACCGTCGTCCCCGTCACCTTCGCCGTCACCGTCCTCGCCCTTCAGACTCGGGGTGAGAGCGCCGACCGACTGGGCGCGTTGCGTGGCGAGTTGGTCGAGAACGCGGGGCCCGAAGGGGCTGGTGCCCCCGCCGGGCGCGGCGCTCGCGGGCAGCGCGACGAGGGCGGCGGAGGCGGTGAGGGAACAGATCGTGAGCCATCGTCTTCTGCGGGTTGGTGTTGACACCGGGTCCTCCCAGAACGGGCGTGGGGAACGGCCGTAACAGCCGTCGCAGGGACCCGATCACGGGCAGCGGAAGCGGCGGCCCGCACTTGGACATCCTTTGACCAGAACCTGCCGCTTCGTGTACAGCTCACATCCGGCTCATGGCGCGGCGAGGGTCTGGCCGCCTGTCGTGAACCACCGAGCACGGCGAGAACAGCGGCCGGGTGCGATGCGGTTACCCGGGCCGACCGTCCACGTTGTGGTCCAGAAGTTCCCGGGTGCGGCGCAGCAGCGCTTCCCGTACCTCGTCCGGTGACACGACCCGCAGTGGTGTGGCCAGGGTGAGAAGGTATCTGGCGAGGCCGTCCGCGTCGGGGCCGCCGATGTCGACGATCGTCGCGCCGGGGCCTTCCTGGCGGTGGGTACCGACCGTCGGGGGGATCATCCGCAGCGCGTGCTCCATGGGCAGCGGGAGGCGGATCCTCACGTAGAGGGGGTAGGCGCCGGCCGCGATGGAGCGGGAGACCAACAGTGCCGGGTCGGGTGGGTCGACGAGTTCCACCCGGCCTCCGGTCGGCTGTATCCGGTCCACCCTGTCGGCCCGGAAGGTACGCCACTCGTCGCGTGTCACATCCCGGGCGACGAAGTACCAACGGCGGCCCGTGTGCACCAGGCGGTACGGGTCGACGTCCCGGACAGTGGCCTTGCCCTCCCGGTCGCGGTACGACAGACGGCTGCGCTCGCCCCGACGGCACACGGCGGCCAGTTCCAGCAGAGTGCCGGGCGCGATCTGCGGCTCTTCGGGCCTCGGGGTGTGGACAAAGGCGGCGTCCATCTCGCCCAGCCGGTCCGCGATCCGGCGGGGCAGAACCTGACGGAGCTTCAACAGGGCGGACAGTGCGGCCTGGTCACCGCCGAGGACACCGCTGAGCGCGGCTTCGCGCAGCTCGACAGCCACGGCGAGTGCCTCCTCGTCGTCGAGGATCAACGGCGGCACCTGGCTTCCGGCACGGAGGCGATAGCCGCCCCACGGTCCCGGGTCGGACTCGACGCCGTAGCCGAGTTCGCGCAGCCTCGCGACATCCCGCCGTACCGTGCGGTCGGTGACCGCCAACTGGTCGGCCAACTCGCCGCAGGTCCACGACGGCCGCGCGCACAGCAGTGAGACCAGTCGCAGCAGACGGGCGGAGGTGCTGATCATGCCCCGAAGTGTCCCGCACGATGCCGCGTAACCAGGACCGAATCTGTCCTGGTCCCGCCGTAGGGTCCTGCACATGCGCACGGGAAACGTGACAGAGCCGAAAGACATGACAGAGATGACAGAGATGACAGAGACGAAGGACAGGACAGAGACGAAGGACAGGACAGAGACGAACGACAGGACAGAGATGGCAGACACGACGAAAGCGCCCACGCCCGCGATCCGCTACGCGGCAGTCACCTTCGACTGTCCGGACCCCGCCGAACTCGCCCGCTTCTACGGCGACGCCCTGGGCCTGCCCGTCACCTACTCCTCCGACGACTTCGTCATGCTCGGCCAGGAAGGCTCGGCCGGACTGGGGTTCAACCGCCTGGCCGACTACCGGCCCCCGACCTGGCCGGACCCGTCGCAGGAGAAGCAGGCCCACCTCGAACTGGGCGTCGACGACCTGCACGAGGCCCAGTCCCGGCTGCTCGCGCTGGGGGCCGTCGAGCCCGCCGTACAGCCGCAACCCGACCGTTGGCGGGTCCTGTTGGATCCTGCCGGCCACCCCTTCTGCATCACCACTATGGTCTGAGCATGATCGGCAGACTGATGACGATGACCGCCCACCCGGGCCGCGGCGGCGAACTCGCGGCCGTCCTGCTCAGGGTGGCGCGGAACCTGCGTGGATTCCCCGGCTGCGAGATCTATCTGATCAGCCAGGACGCGGCAGATCCGGACACGGTGCACATCACCGAGGTCTGGCGGGACGACGCCAGCGCTCAGGCAGCCCTAGCCGCTCCACCGACAGCCGACGGCCCGGCCCCCGCGGATGTCCTGGCACTGCTGTCGTCCCCACCGAGCCGCACGGACCTCACAGTCCTGGGCGGAGTGGGCTTCCCCGCAGATCAAGCAGATCAAGCAGATCGGTAGGCGGCAGGCGGTAGGCCGAGTCGGGGTGGGCGTCGTGGGCGGTGCTGTGGCTCAGTACGGGCTGGTCTCGCCCTCGGTCGTCACGCCGATGGTGTTCAGGAAGTTGCGGACGAGCTGGTAGCAGCCGACCGTGATGACGAGGTCGGAGAGCTGACCCACGCTGAGGAACTCCAGCACTTCGGCGCGCTCGGCCTCGCTCAGGGTGTGCCGGGAGAGCAGAGGGTCCGTGCAACGGAGCACCGCCAGCCCTTCGCTGGAACCGCCGACGGCAGCGGCGAGCGCCGCCTGGCTCATACCGACCAGCCGGCCGATGCTCTCGTGGTGATGAAGCTCGTACGGCGCCTGGTAGACGTGCCCGACCCGCACGATGACGAGTTCGCGCAGCTGATCGGGCAGCGAGCTGCCCCGCAGGATCGCGTCGGCCAACTGCAGCATGCCGGGGGCGAGTTCGGGGGAGTGCATGATGGGCTGCCCGTCCTCGACCAGGCGGCACAGGTGACCCGCGGTTCAGGCTGAGCCACCAGCCGGCGCGGCATCGAGGGCATCCGAGAGGGCCGCACGGACGAGCAGGGAGCACACGTGCCGAAGCACCAACAACGTCTGATCACAGAGAAGCAGTTCCACGACGCGACGTTGATCTGGAACCACCACCAGATGGGCCACGAGCTGCGGCCCTGTTCGGCGGCGATCGGGCTGGGCAGCCACGACCTGGGGGTGGCCGGTACGGCAGCCGACCTCTACCGTGCCGGTCTCTTCCCCGTCGTGGTGTTCAGCGGCGGCAACAGCCCGACCACCCGAGCCCGCTTCCCTCGCGGCGAGGCCGTCCACTACCGCGAGCACGCCCTGAGCAGGGGTGTGCCGGACGAGGCGATCCTGGTCGAGCCGAAGGCGGCCAACACCGGCCAGAACATCGTGCTCTCCCGCGCGCTACTGGCCGAGGCGGGCGTTGCGGTGGAGTCGCTGCTGCTCATCTCCAAGCCGTACATGGAGCGTCGCTCCTACGCGACTTGCCGCAAGCTGTGGCCCGAGGCGGAAGTCGTCTGCGCCTCCGAGCCACTTGAGCTGGACGACTACATCAAGTCCATCGGCGACGAGAAGCTCGTCATCGACATGCTCGTCGGCGACCTGCAACGGGTGATCGAGTACCCGAAGCTCGGCTTCGCCGTCGAGCAGGAGGTACCGAGGGACGTCATGGAGGCCTACGAGCGCCTCGTGCGTGCTGGATTCGACAGTCGCCTTGTCACGACCTGACGAGAGGCTCAGCCGCGAAGGTTTTTGACCATGACCGCGTACACCGGTGAGTCGGCGAACGGTTGCTGCTCGCCGACTTTGGCGTACTCCCATGACTCGTACAGGGTCTGCACCTTGGGGTGCGTCACGTCGACGAGGAGCACGGCAAGGTCCTCCGCGCGTTCCTTCAGCAGCGCTTCGTGGAGCCGCTCGGAGATGCCACGCTTGCGCCAGCCCGGGCGCACCATCACCTCGGACACGGCGTACGTGGAGGCGTTGCCGTTGACCGGCTCGTATCCGGTGGAACGCCACCATTCGCGGCCCGGGGCGAGCGGGGCGCCGTAGGCGAAGCCGACCGGTTCGTCCTCGTCGTACGCCACTACACAGGAGAAGCCGCTCATACCGGTCCAGTGGTCGACGAACCAGGCGAAGCGCTGGTGGAAGGGGTCGTCCATCTGGTCGGCGTAGGCGTCGGCGTGCACGTCGGTGAGCAGCTGCCGGAAGTCCTCGGGGAGGTTTCCGTGCTGGAAGTGACGCAGGTCGGTCACGCTCGACTCCATTCGGTTCGCATGCGGTCTGACCAGTCTCGGGCGTAGGAGGCTGAGGGGGCCAGGACGAACAGGCCTCGGTGGAAGTCGCCGATGAGCGTGCGCATACGGCCGGGCAGGCGGACCCCGTCCATGATCGCGAAGACGTCGGCGGCCGTGACCGTGGCCTGTTCGGGTTCCCCTTGATGGAGTTGTGCGAGGGCGAGTTGGGCTGTGGCGAGCGCCCTGTTGCGCCGGAAGGCGGTCGGGATTCTTGCCAAGGCGCGGTGCGCCATGGCTTCGGCGGGGGCGTGACTTCCGCTGTTGTAGTGGACGACGGCGGCGAGGTGATCGAGTTCGGCCTGGCTGTAGAAGGCCGTCCAGCGAGGGCGTTCGCGTTCCGGCACCCTGTTGAAGGCGTCCTGAGCGGATCCGAGAGACCGCGCGGCGATACGGGTGTCGCCGAGGGCCGAATAGGCGAGAGCGGCACGGGCACGGCTCAGCGAGTCGAAGAACGGGTCCCGACGAGCGGCGGAGGAGGCTTGGGCGGCCTGCGCCGCTGCGAGTGCCTCGGGCCAGTTCTGACGTTGGTAGGCGAGCATGGAGAGGTTGACCCACACGCGCATCTCCGTGGGGCAGTCCTGGGAGAGACCGGCGTAGGTGGCGGATTCGTTCAGGTGTCTCTGCGCCTGGTCGAGGTTGCGGGCATCGATGCAGGACCAGGCCGCGATGGTGGTGTACTCGGCGGCCAGCGCGTACAAGGCCCGGCGGACGCGTTCCCCGGCGTTGTGCTGCTGCAACTCCAGTACGCCGTCGCGGCCCTGGAGAGCCGCCTTCTCCAACTCGATGTGTCCGCCCTGGAGGTCGTCAGCTTCGACGAGGGCGTTCATACCGGCTGCGGCTCGCGCCACGTCCGACATGCCGACTGCGCGGCGCTGGGTGACGAGAGGAACCGCGGCGGTTGCGGTCGCGGTGGCCGAGGCGATAAAGGTACGACGCCGCACAGGGCCCTCCTGTGGGTGGTGCATGGTGCGTGGTGCGTTGAACCCTAAGTCCTCGACAGGGCATCCGAACACCCGCTCCAGTGCCACGCAGGTGCGTCCGATGGGGCGGCGGGACCTCCCGTTCAACAGGTTGCGGATCGTGCGGTCGGAGACGTCGCCGGGTCTGCCGGTGACCTCTGCCAGTGCAGAGTTCATCCGACCGGCCAGTTCTTCCTGGGTGAGCCCGAGTTCCTCCATCCGGCTCTTGAGGGTGTGGTTCGCTCCCATATCGGCGACGGTAGACGCGTGGCCGGGATCGAACCAGACCGCGGGTAATGGGAACGCAAAGTCTTCCGGTTCGAGGGGACCGGTGGAAGCCCGACCTTTCCTGGTCCCTGGCGGCCGTTGGTCGTTGACTCGGTATCAGCTCGTCGAGGTCTGATTCCCCTTCTCTCGACGGCATGGAGGAGAGCCCGTTCAGGCGCCGCCTCGGCGCGGACAGCGGGCTTTTACCCCGAAGGGATGTTCCTGTGCCCGTGACCGCAGCCAGACCTACTGCGACCGGTAGTCCCGGCTACATCGAGACAATGCCATGCGAGCCGAAATCCGCTCGTCGAGCTCGTCTGCTCGTCTCCGCCGCCCTGAACACCTGGGACATGGACGAGTTGGCCGAGGCCGGAGTGCAGGTTGTCGCCGAGCTCGTCAATAACGCCATCTACCACACCCGGTGCCGAGTGGTCCGTGTCCTGGTCACGCGCCCCACTGAGGGCGTGGTGCGTATCGACGTCGCCGACAACTGCAGGGACACCCCCGAGTTGGGGGACCCCGACGACGAATGCGAAGAAGGGCGTGGCCTGTTCCTCGTCGAGGCGCTGAGCCGGAGGTGGGGCTACGACCGGAAACGCTGGGGCAAGGTCGTGTGGGCAGAGCTGGAAGTGCCGGCCAAGTGCTGAGGTCCCGGAAGCAAGCAAGTAATCCGCGATAAAGGCCAATTCCAACTGAGAAAGGATGACTGTGTTCAGTCACATGGATCGCTTCCCCACTGGCAGCCCACTGCCGCAGGGGCACCTGACCATCGCCCCCTGGGGTCTGCGTCGCATCGCTCCGTACCCGCCCGTCGAGATCCCCGACTACGTGAAGGTGGAGTTGAACCCGGCGACGCAGACCGCCTGGTACTTCGACGCCTCCGGGGCGCCGGCCATGTCCCCCGGGCACGGCACGTCCTCCGGCACGAACCCCGCGACCGGCACCACGGGCCAGGGCGACCGCAACAGCGACTCCCCGGACAGCGACACGGGGAACGACACCGACCAGTGACGAACGACGATCGTCCGGTCCTGGTCGTCACCAACCTGGACGACCCGACCGCGGACTTCGTAATCGTCGAACTGCATGACCGGGGTGTCCCGGTCGTGCGGTTCGACGCCGGTGACTTCCCTGCCACCCTGTCGTGTTCGGCCTTCATCGGCGTCACCGACGGCTGGCGGGGAAGTTTGCGGACTCCGAGCCGACGGGCCGAGCTGGGTTCCGTGCGGTCCATGTACTACCGACGCCCATCCGGCTTCGCCTTTCCCCACCTCGACAAGCAGGATGAGCGCTTTGCCGTGGCCCAGGCCCGCTACGGGCTGGGCGGCATCCTGACCTCCCTGCCCGGCTGTCTGTACGTCAATCACCCCAACCGCATCGGGGACGCCGAATACAAGCCGGCGGGCCTCGCCGCAGCGTCGGCGGCCGGCTTCGTGTTGCCACCCACGCTGATCACCAACGTCCCCGACGACGCGCAGGCGTTCATCAATGCGCACGGCCCGGTCATCTTCAAGCCGATCTCAGTTCCGCTGTACCTGGTCGACGGCAAGGCGCAGACCGTCCCCGTGACCGAGGTGACCGCTGATGAGATCGACGACTCCGTGACCGGCACCGCGCATCTTTTCCAGAAGCGTGTGGACAAGGTCGCGGACGTCCGAGTCACGGTGATCGGCGAGCAGATCTTCGCGGTGCGAATCGACTCCGGTCTCCTCGACTGGCGCACTGACTACGGCATTCACACGTACACGCCTCTTGTCACACCGCCTGCGGTAGAGAGGTCGATGCGCGCTTACCTCAGGCATTTCGGGCTCGTCTTCGGAGCGTTCGACTTCGCTCTGACCGAGTCGGGCGAGTGGATCTTCATCGAGTGCAATCCTTCGGGACAGTGGGCATGGATGGAGCCGCCGACGGGCCTGCCCATGACCGCCGCACTCGCTGATCTTCTGGAGGGAGGGCTTCGTGACCCGTGAGCCCGATATCGAGACGGCCGCGACGGATCTGCGGCGGCAGCTCGTCCGCCGACTGGAGAAGGACGGCCGGCTGCGGTCGCCGGAGTGGCGGGCCGCCGTGGCAGCCGTGCCCCGCCACATGTTCGTCCCGCGCTTCTACCGGGAGAGCGATGCTCCCGGTGTTACCACCTGGGAGCCGGTCGCGCCGGAGATCGTCGGTCAGAAGGAATGGTTGCGGCTCGTCTACGGCGACCAGACGTGGGTTACGCAGTTCGACGGCCAAGACATCGACTGGACCGACCCGAAGCCAATTAGCAACGCGACGCCGAGTTCGTCGTCGACGTTGCCGAGCCTCGTAGTCCGGATGCTCGAAGACCTGGACGTGTGTGAAGGCATGAACGTGCTGGAGATCGGGACGGGGACCGGCTACTCGACTGCACTTCTGTGTCACCGACTCGGCAACGAGAGCGTGACCTCGATCGAGACGGACGAGAACGTCGCGCGCGGAGCCCGCGAAGCTCTCACAATGTCCGGCTACACGCCCCACCTGCTGGTGGGGGACGGTCGCGACGGCGATCTCGACGGAGCTCCGTACGATCGGCTGATCGCCACGTGCGGCTTCCGCAACATCCCATCCGCCTGGCTGGAACAGCTCGTGCCGGGCGGAGTCATCCTCACGACCCTGCGCGGCTGGATGCGCTCCCTCGGCCTCGTCAAGCTCATCGTCACCGGCGACAGCGCGAGCGGCTGGTTCAGCGAAGACGACCCGAGCTTCATGATTGCCCGTCAGCAGGACGCGCCGCAGAGCCTCGGTATGGTCCCGGGTCCCGACGACGGCACGAAGCGGAAAGCCACGTACGGCCCGGATGTCCTCACCGGCACCGGGTCGGCCTTCATGGCACAGCTCGCGGCGCCGAACGCCCGCTTCTTCTCCATGCCCGTCGATGGCGGTCCGGTCAGCACCTTCCTGCTGGACAGCGTCACTGATTCCTTCGTCGTCCTGTCACCAACGGTCAGCGGCTGGCAGGTCCGCCAAGGCGGCCCACGTCGGCTCTGGGACGCGGTTGAGTCAGCGGTTGCCACCTGGGAGGAGTACGGCTCACCGAGCACCGGCGCGTTCGGCGTGACCGTCTCCCGCGACGAACAGGCCGTCTGGCTCGGAAAGCCGAACGGCCCCCACTGGCCGCTACCCTCCTGAGACAGCCACCGCAGAGGCGAGGAATCCCAGGATGGACGACGAACCACTGAAGGACTGGGCGGAACGCCGTGACGCGAAGACCGGCCGACTACGCGCCGTGCCTGTCGTCTTCGGCGACGGCCCCAGAGGCTCGCATCTGCGCCCGGACGCCCCGCGTGCCATCGAGCGGTGGAACGGTTACGCGTGGGAGCCGCACGCTCTCGCCGCCAACCTGGCCGAGGCCCGTGCCATGCTCCGTCCGGAGGCCGACGAACCCTCGACGCCGACGCCGACGCCTGCGCCGAAACCGCTTCGCTCCGGCACAGGCAAGCACCGCAAACCCCCAGCTCCGAGGTAGGACGACGAGGGTCTGGACTCAAACAGGCCCCCGAGCTGAGGCTGCTGGAAGCTGCATAAGCACCGTGTCAGCCGCCAATTGGGAGTCCCCGCGTGAGTGATCAGCCCGACAAGCCGCTCCTCCAGATCGTGGTCTGCGCGGCCGGGGTCGCCAACGACATCGGCCGGCTGATCGCCGCGGCACACGAGCGACACTGGGACGTCGGCGTGGTCGCCACCCCGCAAGGGCTCGGCTTTCTCGACGCGGCAGCGGTCGAGGCCCAGACCGGCCGCCCCATCCGCTCGGCCTGGCGTTCACCGGACCAACCGCGCCCGCCCCGGCCCGCTGACGCGATCGCGGTCGCCCCGGCCACCTTCAACCCTTACGGGGATACGAAAAGGGCGGGGTCTGAAGACTTCGGCCGCACACTCGTGGGATTTCGCAAGGGGATGTTCGTTGACCTGGGAAATACCTCTCAGTAGTGCTCGCGGGTTAACGCCGCATCCCAGGCTCATGAGCCCTGGATGTGCCCTCGCGGCCTCTCACCAGAGAGCGCCCTGTTCGGCAGACCGACGGGTAGTGGGCGGCGTTGTCGCCAGGCTTACTCGCGTCTTGGCGTTGATAGCACGAGGTTCCGTCGTCACGGCGCTCGCCTCACGCAACTGCCGGACGGCCTCGATCACTTGGGTGGGGCGGTAGACGGTCTCCAAGAGGGCGTATCGCTTGAGCTCTGTGATGGTTTTCCCATCGGGCGTTTCGGAGATGAAGTCGTGCAGGATCCGTCGCAGCGGAGCCGTATCCGGTTCGAATACGAGATCAAGCATCTGCTGTTGGGTGTCCCTCGGGTCGCGGTAGCGGACGCCATAGGAAGGGTCCACCTTCCACATGGCGTCCTTCATCTTCTCCAGCCCCAGTTCGTGCTGGGTACCGAAGATCAGGTAGAGCATCCTGCCGCCCTCGTCGACCATTTCGAAGTACAGCGTGTGCGTGAACCCTGCCTGGCGCAGCGTGTTCCGATATTGCTCACGCAGGAAGGTGAACTTGCCTGAGGGCGGCTGCTGGAAGACACCCTGCCACTCCTGGCTTCCGAACGCTTCGTCGCCGAGCTGGCGGTGGCCATCGTGCTTCTCGGCGAATCGGGTGAGGAAGCTGGGTTCGAAGGTCACCATCACTTCGGTGCGGGGATGGCGTCCCAGCTCTTGAAGGAGCGAGAAGGGGATGTCAGGTCCGCCGAAGCTGTCCAGCAGGACGAAGAGGGGTTTGCCCAGTGCTCCGATGCCATGCAGCTTCTGCAGGAGGGCCGGGTGGAAATCTCCGTGACGTATGTCCACCGCTATTCGTTTGGTGATGTCGCCCGTTTGCCGGGAACGGACGAGCTCCATCTGGCGCTGCAACTCCTCGACGCGCCGGGCGTCCTCCTCCATCAGGATCACACGCATACGCTTCGGGAACCTGTGCAGAGCCTCGGCGAAGACTTCGTAAGCGATGACCGGGGAGCCGGGCTCGCCCTGTTTGTAGACGCCGGCACCCGCGAAGCCTTCGGCGTAACTGATCACGTCGAGCCGTGACAGCAGAATCGGCGCCCAGGCTTCCAAGTACCGCTTCAGTAAGTCGTGTTTGGCCGCCGTGTGCGGATCGCGTTCCCACACGGCATCCTTCGGTACGGCCACGATCGGTCCCCCTACTCCCGTCGGCCCTGCTGGAGAGAGGGTCACACACCGTTGCCATATGTCACCAGAGTGCGTACGGCGTCTGCTGGACTTTGGCCGTTAATGGGCTGCGACGGGCAGTCGGGGTGGCATCTCGTCCCAGGTCGCCCCGTCGAGTTCGCGGCCCCCTGACTTCGGACTGCGGCCACCCCATTGCTTGAAGAAGAAGGGCACTCCGGCGTCGTTGCAGGCGTCGCGGATGTCCACCAGCCACTCCTCCGCCACGGGCCGATGGTGGGGCCCGGACTCCCCGCCGGCAATAACCCAGCCGATGCCGTCCAGCTTCAGACCGGAAAGGGGACCGAGCAGCGGCTCACAGGACAGGAAGCGCACGGCAGCGGGAACTTGTCGAAGGTCATCGACACGGTCCAGGTGATCTGCGTCTTCGACGGACACGCCCATCCACAGGTTGGAGGGCCAGTCGAGGTCGCCGGCCACACGTCGCAGCCTGCGGGCTCTCTTGGTCAGAAGCTGGTACGTGTGCTGGGGTGTCTCGGCAATCACCTGAAAGACCTGCCGGACGAAGTCCAGGGGAACCTTGGCGTGGAAGAGGTCGCTCATGGAATTGACGAAGACCATCCGTGGGGCCTTCCACTGACGGGGAACGGCCAGTGCGTCAGGGTGAGGAGTGAGGCCGAAGCCCGGACCTGATGTCCTGGGATCCCCGTCAGTCTGGTACTTGGCAGCACCCATGGCCTTAAGGCGCCTGGATAACGTCAAGGCGTAACAGTTGTCACACCCGGGGGAGATCCGGTCGCACCCCGTGGTGGGATTCCAGGTCGCCTCAGTCCACTCGATTGTGCTGCGATCGCCCATGGGTCCCCTCCCGTAGCGGGTGGACACTGGTCATCAGCGCTTTGCCCACCCGGCGCTTCGACTGCGCTGCCTAACGAGCGACGTGCCGAACTGACACGCGATCACCCCCATCCTTCACGTCGAACAGGTGTTCCGTGAAGAGGGTGTTGGGATCGAAAGCCGATGGGCGCGCCGATCGTCTGAAGGGAAGTGCGGACCGCGGCTGTTCGCTACTGGGATCGGCACTGGGCTGGTTGAAGGTGGAGCCGAACAGCACTGCGCGCCCCCACTGACAACGGCGGTCCCTCGGTATTCAGTTGGGCCTGTGTCCGTGGGTCGGCTCGCAGTGCGGCCCGCTCAAGGACGTAGCGCGTCTTCATCGTTGTACGTCCGTGGACCGTGATGGTGAGGTCGTGGCGAACACTGGGCGTTCATTGCGCCTGCCCTTCGGCAGCGAGATCAACTCCGTTGCTGCGAGGTTGAGTTACCAGACCAACTGTCAGTCCCTCCCTATAGGCTAGGGACACTTGATTGGCTGGAGCAGGCACGAGGAGATGTAACTTTGACAATCGTCTCGCCCACCCACCTGGTGGACCGGGCTGGAGTGTCTCGGGCCGCGTACTTGGTGACCACCCAATTGGGTTGGGTTTTTCGTGAACAAGAGACCAGTGATATCGGAATTGACGCCCACATTGAAGTGGTCGACGGGGTCGGTCTCTCTGGCGGCACTTCTGGGCGAGGGACTGGCCGACTGTTGGCTGTACAGATCAAGTCTGGCGCCAGTCGATTTGCAAAGCCGACAGATCTCGGGTGGTGGTTCTATTGCGACGCGAACCATGTCGAGTATTGGATTAATCACTCACTTCCAGTCACTCTCATGCTGTTCGAGCCGGAATCTGAGCAAATTTACTGGCAGCACGTTAACGACGAGACGGTCATTGTCGCAGGGCAGGGTCATAAAGTTCTTGTCCCGTTGAAGAATAAGCTGAATGATTCCTGCAGAGATGAGCTCGGCGTTCCGGCCCGGTGTCAGGCCAGTGGCGGGATGATAATGGCGAAACCTACGCGAGACACATCTGTGCGGCAAGCGGACTATGAGCTGGCGGGTGCCATCGATCTGCTGGTTTCAGCTATGGGCAAGACGGTAGAAGAAGCGACGCCGAGAGACTTCCGATTGGCTTTTGCTTCTCAGCTGCGCGCACTGCATCGCCGTGCTGGCGCGCCCGATCTCGATATCGTGTCGACGAAGACCGGTTATGAGGTAGCCAAGCTCTCTTCCTATCTCGAGGGATTTACTCACCCAAGTAGAGGTCGGGTTGTTGCAATCGTTGAAGCGCTCATCGAATGCGCATGCGAAAAAGAATTCAAGATCCCGGGGTATCTGACGGACGTGCGTGCATGGGAGAGAATGTGGCGTGTTGCAGACAGGCGGGGAATGCAGAAGATCCTTAAGAATAAAGCCAAAAAGGGCATTCCTGGGTCCCGGCGATCCTAAAATCTTTTCCGCCCCACAATAGTGTCGACTGCCTAATGCTCCAGCCATGTATCGTCGGCGACTAGGGGAAACCGATGACTTCGAGCACACCGAACACTCCGGGCACGGCGAGCACGTTCTCCATTGGAGGCGAATACCGGGTGGCCCGGCTCGGGTACGGCGCCATGCGCCTGTCGACCGAGCCCGGCCCTGAGCGGGAAGCCGCCATCGCTGTGGCCCGGCGCGCCGTCGAGCTGGGCGTCACCTTGATCGACACCGCCCACCTGTACGGATGGGGGGCCAACGAGGAACTCCTGGCCGAGGCTCTGCATCCGTATCCGGACGACCTGCTGATCACCACCAAGGTCGGGGTCACTCAGTCCGGGCCGGAAGGGTGGGCATACGACGCACGGCCGGAGAGCCTGCGTGAGCAGGTCGAGCAGGGCCTGCGCCGCCTCCGGACAGAGCGCGTCGGCCTGCTGCAACTGCACCGGATCGACCCGAAGGTTCCAGTCGCCGAACAGGTTGGCGCACTCCATGAACTCCAACTGGAAGGGAAGATCGGGCACATCGGGCTGTCCGAGGTCACCACGGTGCAGCTTACGGAGGCCCGGCAGACCGCCGAGATCGCGAGCGTACAGAATCGCTACAACCTCTTCGACCGAGACTACGAGCCGGTTCTGGAGGCATGCGAAGCCGCCGGCATCGCCTTTCTTCCCTGGCGCCCCGTCGCCGCAGAAGCTGTCTCCGGTCAGACGTCCGTGCTCGCCACCGTCGCCACCGAACTCGGCGCCACCGCCCCCCAGGTCCTGCTCGCCTGGCTGCTTGCCCGTTCCCCGGTTGTCCTGCCGATCCCCGGAACCGGCTCGCTCGCCCACCTGGCGGAGAATCTCGCTGCGGCAGACCTCCGGCTCACCGACTCCCAGCGGCAGCGCCTCGACCGTACGGCCTTGCTCGCCTAGCGCGCCAACCGTCGTCCATCGGGCGCCCCCCCACGCCGCCAGGCCGCGGCTACAGCGTCCGAAGCTGTGACCGCTACGCGGTAACCGTGCTGCTCGCGGCCATCAACGAGTGGCTGTGACCGCACGTTCGCACCCGGTCCTTCGTTAACCCTTTGCCGCGGAGCCGTTGGGCCAGCTACGTTCTCCCGGCCGTCCGATGTTGTTCGAGACCGGCGCTGTCGACGAGGAGGTGTGGAGCACATGCGCAGGAGTGCCCAGCAGTTGAGTCCGCGTAGTGACCTCTGCCACTTCCTCACGACGGAGACACCTTGTCGCCCCGCATCACCCCACTGACCGACCCCGTTCACGGCCCGAACAGCCGGCGCCTTGCCTGGCTGGCGTCCGACGCTGATTCCATCCCTGTCGGAAGCGCTTTTCTGCGGCTGTTCAACAGTCCCGGACAGGAGCACCTGGCCGAACTGACCCTCGGTGTCCATCCCGCGCAACGACGCCGGCACGTCGGCTCGCAGCTGCTCGACGCCGCCGTGGCCGCTGCCAGGGCCGATGCCCGGCGCTGCCTCATCGCGCAGGCCGAGGCCGGATCGCCGGGCGACCACTTCCTGCCGGCGCACGGCTTCAGGAAGGCCCTCGCCCTGAGGTTCTCCCGCTTGCCACTGGCCGATGTGGACACCACCGCCCTCGCCGAGATCACCGAGCGTCCGCATCCCGGCTACCGGCTGATGTCATGGCACGGAACTGTGCCCGACGGCCTCGCGCAGACGTTCGCCGCCTCGCGTCGTGCCATGGACGACATGCCCATGGACGACACCGACTACGGCACGGTGACCTGGGACGTGGACCGTGTCCGGGCCGCGGCGAAGGCTGTCGAACAGCGTGGCGACCATCTGCACACCGTCGTCGCCATCGACGCCTCTGACGGCTCGATCGCCGGGTTCACCGAGCTGGTCGTCCCGGGCAACGGCAGGGGTGATGGCCAGCACTACGGCACCGGCGTGTTGCCCGAGCACCGTGGACACGGCCTCGGCCGATGGATGAAGGCCGAGTCGATCCGACACGCACATGGGCGCTATCCGGACCTCGGCGGTCTCCTGACCGACACCGCCGACAGCAACACGCACATGAGACAGATCAACGACAGTCTCGGCTACACGCCCACGCACACGACACACCAGTACCAACGCGACCTTTAGCGGCGGACGGACGGGCCGGACCTGGACATCACGTCGTCCGGCCCGTTCAAGCTTTCGATACACGGCCTGGCATCTGCGGTGGCCAACACCCAAGGCCGCCCACGGCCCCTCCAGGAACACGAAAGGCGAGGCCCGAAGACCCCGCCTGAATCCCGCGAAACCCTAGATCACGGCCAAACAAGGCAATAAGGCTGATGCCCCGCCTCATGCAACCGATGGCTGAAGTCCTGCCACTCATGCAGCAGTTGGTACACATTGAACGCATCCCGGGGCCCGCCCCGATCCGGCACCGTCGACCAGATGAACGCCGCCGCGCCCACCGCCTCCTCGCCTATGCCGCGCAGGGGGTCCACGACCGTCATGGGGAGCTTGACGACCGCGTAGTCCGGGTGGAGGACGACGAGTTCCAGCGGGGGCACCTTGTGGAGGGGGACGCCCTCGATGCCGGTGAGGACCATCGCGGCCATCGTCTCGGGCTTGATCTTGGTGAACATGCCGTTCATGCCGAGCTCGTCACCGCCGAGTTCCTCGGGACGCATCGAGATCGGGACGCGGGCTGCCGTGGCGCCGTCCGGCGCGCCGAAGTATTTGTACGTCACCCCCACCCGACCACCATTCCCGCTCGCTGCCCGGAGTCGCTCGACCCTCCGGCCGACGCTCTCGGGCACACCGTTCAATCCCGGGGCCTGCCCAGAACCCGTGGATCCCGGCCCGGCCCCCATGATCCCCTGCCCGGGACCCGAGAATCCCGGCCCGGGACCCGAGGATCCCTGCCCGGCACCCGCAGTTCCCTGCAGTGGACCCGTAATCCCCAGCCCGGGACCCGTAGTCCCCAGCCCGGGACCCGTAGTCCCCGTGCCGGCACCCGTAGTCCCTAGCCCGGGACCCGTAATCCCCGGCCCGGCACCCGTAGTCCCTAGCCCGGCACCCGTAGTGCCCAACCCGGAACCCGTGATCCCCTGCCCAGGACCCATGATCCCTTGCCCAGGACCATTGGCCCCCTGCCCGGAACCATTGGCCCCCTGCCCGGAACCATTGGCCCCCTGCCCAGAACCCGTAGCCCCCTGGCCGGAGCTCATGATCCCTTGGCCAGGACCCATCGGCCCCTGCCCCGGACCTCCCGGACCCATACTGCCCTGACCCGGCCCCATACTGCCCTGCCCGGGACCCAGCCCCTGAGACTGGGCCTGAGCCTGGCCCTGGGTCTGGGCCTGTTGGGCGGCCTGTCGTGCCGCTTCTGCCGCTGCCGCTTCCTCCAAGTCGCGTCGGTGCCTTCCCCGCCGGGCACGTCGAGGACCCAGGTCGTCAGTCCCCTCGCCCAGTCCGCCACCGCGATGCATATCTCCACCCGACTGCTGTTCTAGGACGCGCGAGCCCCGTCGCGCAACCCGATCATCGTGTCAGTGACCTCCCCCACGGCCGCCCGCCGAAACGTGCGTTGAAACACCTGTCCGCAGGATCTTCGCAGCCTCTGAACACCATCGTCCGCTCATCGTCCGTTAGTACGGGCCGATGAGCTGTGTGTCTCTGTGAGTCTTCGTCTGTGTCCGGTCCCAGTTTCGCAGACGGGTGGGGCCGACGCCCCGCTGTCGGGCCGCCTACCCTGAGGGGGTCACTGGCAGCAGGAGTCCGAGAAGCCGGAGAAGTCGCAGGTCATGAGCGAAACGTCTAGCGGGGCAGCCAGCGGGATGGCGAGTGGGTTGCCCTATCCATACGAAGCGCCCGTCTCGCAGGGCCTCTTCGACCGTGCGACGGGTGTCACACCCGGCGGCGTGAATTCGCCGGTGCGCGCCTTCCGTGCCGTGGGCGGTACGCCCCGGTTCATGGTGTCGGGGCGTGGCCCTTATCTCACCGACGCCGACGGGCGCGAGTACGTCGACCTCGTCTGCTCCTGGGGGCCGATGATCCTCGGGCACTCCCGCCCGGAGGTCGTCGCCGCCGTCCAGGAAGCCGTCTCGCGCGGTACGTCCTTCGGTACGCCGGGGGAGGGCGAGGTCGCGCTCGCCGAGGAGATGGTCGCCCGTATCGACCCCCTCGAGCAGGTACGGCTCGTGTCCAGCGGGACCGAGGCCACCATGTCGGCGATCCGACTCGCCCGGGGGTTCACCCGGCGGACCAAGGTGATCAAGTTCGCCGGGTGTTACCACGGTCACGTCGATTCGCTGCTCGCCGCGGCGGGGAGCGGAGTGGCGACCTTCGCGCTGCCCGACACCCCCGGTGTCACCGGGGCCCAGGCCGGCGACACCATCGTGCTCCCCTACAACGACCTCGACGCCGTGCACGCCGCCTTCGCCGCGCACCCCGGTGAGATCGCCTGCCTGATCACCGAGGCCTCCCCGGGCAACATGGGCGTCGTACCGCCGCTGCCCGGGTTCAATCAGGGGCTCAAGGACGCCTGCGCCGCCAATGGGGCGCTCTACGTGTCCGACGAGGTCATGACCGGGTTCCGGACCAGTCGTAGTGGCTGGTACGGGATCGACGGTGTCCGGCCCGACCTCATGACCTTCGGGAAGGTCATGGGCGGGGGATTCCCCGCCGCCGCCTTCGGGGGGCGCGCCGACGTCATGGCGCACCTCGCGCCCGCCGGGCCCGTCTACCAGGCCGGCACCCTCTCCGGGAACCCCGTCGCCACCGCCGCCGGGCTCGCCCAGCTGCGGCTGCTCGACGAGGCGGCGTACGTCACCGTCGACGCCGTCTCCGCGCAGCTCCAGGCGCTGGTGGGCGAGGCGCTGAGCAAGGAGGGCGTCGCGCACACCGTGCAGAACGCGTCCAACATGTTCTCCGTGTTCTTCACCGACCAGCCGGTCCGCGACTACGAGGGCGCCAAGGCGCAGGAGTCGTTCCGCTTCACCGCGTTCTTCCACTCCATGCTGGCGAACGGCGTCTATCTCCCGCCGTCGTCCTTCGAGTCCTGGTTCGTCTCCACCGCGCACGACGAGCGGGCCATCCAGAAAATCGCCGACGCCCTCCCGGCGGCGGCCCGTGCGGCAGCGGAGGCCACAGCGGCATGAGCGACAGCGACAACAGCAAGAGCAGCAGCGGGATCAGCGACTCCAGCGGCGACATCACCGTCGTACACGTCATGCGGCACGGTGAAGTCGCCAACCCCGACGGGGTGTTGTACGGGCGGCTGGAGGGCTACCACCTCTCCGAGCTGGGCCGGCGGATGGCCGACCGGGTCGCCGAGCACCTCGCCTCCCGTGATGTGACGTACGTCTGTGCCTCCCCGCTGGAGCGGGCGCAGGAGACGGCGACGCCCATCGCCAAGGCGCACGGGCTCGATCTCGCGTCCGACGCGCGGCTCCTGGAGGCCGAGAACGTGTTCCAGGGGAAGACCTTCGGGGTCGGCGACGGGGCCCTGAAGCGGCCCGAGAACTGGAAGTACCTGGTCAACCCGTTCAAGCCGTCCTGGGGGGAGCCGTACGTCGACCAGGTCGTACGGATGATGGGGGCGCTGGACGCCGCCAAGGACGCCGCCCGTGGGCACGAGGCCGTGCTCGTCAGTCATCAGCTGCCGATCTGGATCGTGCGCAGCTATGTCGAGCGGCGCCGGCTCTGGCACGACCCCCGCAAGCGGCAGTGCACGCTCGCCTCCCTCACCACCTTCACCTACCGCGGCGACAAGATCGTGTCCGTCGGCTACACCGAGCCCGCCCGTGATCTCGTCCCGGCGCATCTGCTCGCGGGTGCGAAGCCGGTGAAGGGGAAGGGCAAGGCCTTCGGCGCCTGACCGGCCGACCGCCTGACCGGCCGACCGCCTGACCGGCCGACCGCCTGACCGGCCGACGGGCCGAATGAGGGAAAAAGCCCTCAGTGACATAGTTGTTGCAAATGTTCCGAAGTGCATATTAAGTAGGGGAACCTCCCCGTTCGTCATCCCCTCTGACTGGGTGAGCACCAGCCAGTACGACGAATGGGGATCCCATGCACGGCAAGAACGGTGACGGATTCAGCGGCTTCGGCGGCTTCAGCCGGCGGGGTGCGCTCGGCCTCGGACTCGGGGCCGCCGCCGCTCTCGGTACCGCCGGCTGCGGGTCCGTACTGGGAGAGGGGTCGAGGGGGTCGGGAGGTTCCACCGGGGACAAGCCCTCCGGCAGGCACTCGCCCAAAGCCCCCGCCCCCGCCGCCACCGCGAAGCCCATCGGGGACGGCTCCACCTCGTTCACCGGCAAGCAGCCCCACCAGCCCGCCAGGCCCGAGCCGTTGGAGGCCGGCCAGACCCCGCCGCAGTTCGTGGTCTTCTCCTGGGACGGCGCGGGGGAGGTCGGCAACGGTCTCTTCCCCCGCTTCCTGGAGCTCGCCAGGAAGCACGGCGCCCATATGACCTTCTTCCTCTCCGGGCTCTACCTCCTCCCGGAGTCGCAGAAGCGCAAGTACCTCCCGCCGAACAACGCCCCCGGCGCCTCCGACATCGGCTACCTCACCGACGACCACGTCAGGGCGACCCTCGACAACGTCCGGCAGGCCTGGCTCGACGGGCACGAGATAGGCACCCACTTCAACGGCCACTTCTGCTCCGGGTACGGCACGGTCGCCAACTGGACGCCCCAGCAGTGGCACAGCGAGATACAGCAGGCCAAGGGCTTCGTGAAGGAGTGGCGTACCAACACCGGCTGGACCGACCTGCCCTCGCTCCCCTTCGACTACGACAAGGAGCTCATCGGCGGCCGTACGCCCTGTCTCCTCGGCCAGAACAACCTGCTGCCCACCGCCCGCGAACTCGGCTGGCGCTACGACGCCTCCTCGCCCGGCGGCCGCCAGGTGTGGCCCACGAAGGCGAACGGCGTCTGGGACCTGCCCCTCCAGGCGATACCTTTCCCCGGCCACCAGTTCGAAGTCCTGTCCATGGACTACAACATCCTCGCCAACCAGTCGATCAACTCGACCAACGCGCCCGCCCACAACTACCCGGGCTGGCGCGAGCAGGCCGCCGGCTCCTACATCGCCGGCTTCCGGCGGGCGTACGAGACGAACCGCGCCCCCTTCTTCATCGGCAACCACTTCGAGCACTGGAACGGCGGCATCTACATGGACGCCGTCGAGGCGGCCCTCGAGCACATCGCCCGGGAGAAGGAGAAGGGCGAGGACATACGGATGGTGTCCTTCCGGCAGTTCGTCGACTGGCTGGACGTCCAGAAGCCCGAGGTACTGGAGAAGCTGCGGACCCTCGATGTCGGGCGGCCGCCGGTGGGCGGCTGGAACAACTTCCTGGCCGACCAGCGGAAGACCCCGCAGAACACTCCGGAGAAGACCCCGCAGGGTAGCGCCGAAGAGGCCGGAAAGGCCGCCTGAAATGCGGGTTTCCGCCCGCGAGGGGGGTGCGCAAGATCCTCGGAACGGACATGCGAAACTTTTCACATGAGTGCCGCCAGTCGCGTCATCCCGTGCACGAACCGACCCCGTGGTCACGTCCGTAGCCGTCGGGCCGCCCTGCTCACCGCCGTTGTCGCCGCCTCCGCGCTCGCCCTGACCGCGTGCGGCAGCGGTCCGTCCGGGAGTTCCGGCGACACCAACTTCGTCGCCGACAACGACGGCATCGCGCACGTCGCCCAGGGGAAACGGTCCGCCGCGCCCGACCTCTCCGGCGAGACCATCGACGGCAAACAGCTCGACGTCGCCGCCTTCAAGGGCAAGATCGTCGTCATCAACCTCTGGGGTTCCTGGTGCGGGCCCTGCCGCCTCGAGGCGAAGAACTTCGCCGCGGTCTCGGCCGACCTCAAGGACAAGGGCGTCGAGTTCGTCGGCATCAACACCGGCGACGCCACCACCCGCCCGGCGGTCGCCTTCGAGAAGCAGTACGGCATCACGTACCCGAGTCTGTACGACCCCACGGGCAAGCTGATGCTCCGCTTCAAGAAGGGCACGCTCAACCCGCAGGCCATCCCCTCCACGCTGATCATCGACCGGCAGGGCAAGATCGCCGCCCGTACGCTCATGGCGCTCAGCGAGGACAACCTCCGCAAGATGCTCAAGCCCGTCCTCGCGGAGAAGTGACATGAGCGGGATGTCCCAGGTGCCCGTTCTCCTCACGCTCGCCGAGTCCGTGCCCGAGGCGAACCAGACCGTGATGAGCGGGGCCTTGATACTGGCCCTGCCGATCGCCCTCCTCGGCGGCCTCGTCTCCTTCTTCTCGCCGTGCGTGCTGCCCCTCGTACCCGGCTACCTCTCGTACGTCACCGGAGTCACCGGCACCGATCTCGGTGACGCCCGCCGGGGGCGGATGGTCGCGGGTGCCTCGCTCTTCGTCCTCGGGTTCACCGCCGTGTTCGTGTCCACGGGGGCCCTGTTCGGGTACTTCGGACAGACGCTGCAGGAGCACCAGTCCACGCTGTCCAAGGTGCTCGGCGTCCTCATGATCCTCATGGGCGTCTTCTTCATGGGCATGATGCCCTGGCTCACCCAGCGCGAGTTCCGCTTCCACAAGAAGCCCGCCACCGGGCTGCTCGGCGCCCCCCTCCTCGGCGCGCTCTTCGGCATCGGCTGGACACCCTGCATCGGTCCGACCCTCGCCTCCGTCAACAGCCTCGCCTTCGACCAGGCCAGCGCCGGGCGCGGGGCCGTACTGACGGTCGCCTACTGCCTCGGCCTGGGCATCCCGTTCGTGCTCGCCGCGGTCGCCTTCCGCAAGGCGCTGGGTGCGTTCGGCTGGGTCAAGCGCCACTATGTCTGGGTCATGCGCATCGGCGGCACGATGATGATCCTTACCGGTGTGCTGCTCCTTACCGGCGCGTGGGACCGTCTGGTGCAGGAGATGCAGACCTGGTCCGACGGCTTCACTGTGGGGATCTGATCGATGAGCAACAGCACCACCACCGGCAGCGCCCCTGCCCCGGCTCCGGGGAACGGTGACGACCAGGAGCTCGGCGCCGCCGCCTCCCAGTTGTCGACCGCCCCCCAGGAGGACGCGCCGAACCTGCCGTCCCTGGGTGTCCTCGGCTGGTTCCGCTGGTTCTGGCGGCAGCTCACCTCGATGCGGGTCGCCCTGCTGCTGCTGTTCCTGCTGTCGCTCGGGGCGATCCCCGGCTCGCTGATCCCGCAGTCCGGGACCGACGAGACCAAGGTCGCCGACTTCAAGCAGCGGCACAGCTTCCTCGGGCCGATCTACGACAAGCTCGGCCTGTTCCACGTCTACAGCTCGGTGTGGTTCTCCGCGATCTACATCCTGCTGTTCATCTCCCTCATCGGCTGCATCGTGCCCCGCACCTGGCAGTTCGTGGGCCAGCTGCGCGGCCGCCCGCCGGGCGCCCCCCGCCGGCTGACCCGGCTGCCCGCGTACACGACGTGGCGTACGGAGGCCGAGCCCGAGCAGGTGCGCGAGGCGGCCCTCGTACTGCTGAAGAAGCGCCGCTTCCGCGCCCATGTCGCCGGGGACGCGGTCGCCGCCGAGAAGGGCTATCTGCGCGAGGTCGGCAACCTCGCCTTCCACATCGCGCTGATCGTGATGCTGACCTCCTTCGCCTGGGGCCAGTTGTTCAAGATGGAGGGCAACAAACTGATCGTCGAGGGCGGCGGCTTCTCCAACACGATCACCCAGTACGACGACTTCAAGTCGGGCACTCTCTTCAACACGGACGACCTCGACCCCTTCAGCTTCACCCTGAAGGACTTCAAGGGCACGTACGAGAAGTCCGGGCCCAACCGCGGTACCCCGCGCACCTTCGAGGCCGACCTCGCCTACAGCGTGGGCGCGTACGGCAAGGCGAAGAAGCGTGTCGTGAAGGTCAACGAGCCGCTGGTCATCGGCGACTCGAAGGTCTACCTCACCGCGCACGGCTACGCGCCCGTCCTCACCATCCGCGACGGCAAGGGTGACGTCGTCTTCGACCAGGCCGTGGCCCTCCTGCCCCTGGACTCCAACGTCACCTCCTCCGGTGCGATCAAGGTCCTGGACGGCTACCGCAACGCCAAGGGCGTCGACGAACAGCTCGGCATCCAGGCCTTCTTCCTGCCCACGTACGTGCCGGGCAACGAGATCGCCTCGCAGTTCCCCGCGCTGGACAACCCGGTGCTGAACCTGGCGCCGTACCACGGCGACCTCGGGATCAACGCGGGGCTGCCGCAGAGCGTGTACCAGCTCGACAAGTCCCATATGAAGGAGTTCAAGGACGCCAAGGGCCAGCAGTTGCGGGTGAACCTGCGGCCCGGCGAGACCATGAAACTCCCGGGCGGCGCCGGTTCCATCACCTACGACCGCACCCAGGAATGGGCCAACTTCCAGGTCACCCGGCAGCCCGCCGCGGGCTGGGCGCTCGGCGGCGCGATCGTCGCCATCTTCGGCCTCGCCGGCTCCCTGTTCATCCAGCGCCGACGGGTGTGGGTGCGGGCGGCCGAGGGTCCCGACGGCGTCACCGTCGTCGAGATGGGCGGCCTCGGCCGCAGCGAGTCCGCGAAGGTGCCCGAGGAACTCGGCGTCATCGCCGGGACACTTTTCGACCAGGCACCAGGCGCCCCCGACGCCGACACCGATACCCCCGACACCCACACCCCCGATACTTCTGCCGTACCTGCTGAAGGGGCTGAGAAGTAAATGTCCGCTCTCGCCACCGCGACGACTCTCGCCACCGCGACCAACGAGCACCTCGCGAACATCAGCAACACGCTGATCTACTCCTCGATGGCCGTCTACACCCTGGCCTTCTTCACCTACATCGCCGAGTGGATCTTCGGCAGCCGCAGCAAGGTCAGCCGTACGGCCGCCGCGCTCACCGCGAAGCCGGCCGGGAAGGCCGGGGCGAAGGCGCCGGAGGTGACCGTCAAGAACGCGGGCGGTACGGCCGTACTGGAGCGGCCGAAGGTCGTCGTGCGGGCCGGGGCGGGGGCCCGGGACGTGCCGGACGGGCCCGGTGCCCATGGCGGGGACGCGCAGGGCGACCTGTACGGGCGTATCGCCGTGTCCCTCACCGTGGTCGCGTTCCTCGTGGAGTTCGCCGGGGTGCTGGCCCGCGCGCTGTCCGTGCAGCGGGCGCCGTGGGGCAACATGTACGAGTTCAACCTCACCTTCTCCACCACCGCCGTGGGTGTGTACCTCGTCTTCCTCGCGCTGAAGAAGGACATCCGCTGGCTCGGCCTGCCCCTGGTCACGACGGTCCTCCTCGACCTCGGCCTCGCGGTCACCGTCCTGTACACGGCCAGCGACCAGCTGGTCCCCGCCCTGCACTCGTACTGGCTGTACATCCACGTCTCCACGGCGATCCTCTGCGGTGCCGTCTTCTACGTGGGCGCGGTCGCCACGATCCTGTACCTCTTCAAGGACTCGTACGAGAACAAGCTCGCCTCCGGCGGCAAGCCCGGCAGCTTCGCGACCTCGGTCATGGAGCGGCTGCCCGCCTCGGCGTCCCTCGACAAGTTCTCGTACCGCGTGAACGCGGCCGTCTTCCCGCTGTGGACGTTCACGATCATCGCGGGCGCCATCTGGGCGGGCGACGCGTGGGGCCGCTACTGGGGCTGGGACCCCAAGGAGACCTGGGCGTTCATCACCTGGGTCGCCTACGCGACCTATCTGCACGCCCGCGCCACGGCCGGCTGGAAGGGCCGCAAGGCCGCGTACATCGCGCTGATCGCCTTCGCGTGCTTCCTCTTCAACTACTACGGCGTCAACATCTTCGTCAGCGGCAAGCACTCGTACGCGGGCGTGTAACTCCCGGACCGGACCGGGGAGTTACGACGGAGGCAGGCAGTCCTTCTGCGGCGGCCTGCCCGTCGGCCAGGCGATCTCGACGAAGCGGGCGTGCCGGTCGGGGGTCAGCTCCACGATCGGTACGGCCTTGTCGTACGGGTTGCCGTAGTTGTCGAGGCAGATCCAGCCGCTCGCGCCGTTCACCCGGCCCGACGAGCCCTTGATGAGCGTCCACTCGTCGCCCACGTCGGCGAGCGTGGGCGACGCCTGGCCGCGCGGGGTGGCCTCGCGGATGCCCTCGACGGTCAGCCGCATCGCGTCGTACGCGATGATCAACTGGCCGTCCTCCAGGTCGATGTCACCGATCGGGGACGGCTGGTCGCTCTTGCCCGACTTGTTGGCCCGGGCGGCGCTCAGCAGTTCGTTCAGCTCCTGGGCGTCGGCCGCCGAACCCCCGGTCTTCGGGGGGTTCTTGAGCCAGGCGTCCGGGTGCGCGAGAGCGCTGTAGCGCACCGAGACGCCGTGCTTGAGGGCCTCCGGGTCGAGCTTCTTGTCACCGGTGAGGTATGACGCGTCGTCCCCGGTCAGGATGGTGAACTCCCGCTGCTGGCAGCCGCGTTCGCCGAGCGCGTTGATGAACTGGCGCAACTGGGTGTGGCGTCCGGCGAACAGGATGGTGTTCACGCCGGGCGCGGTGTCGCACACCAGCTCCCTGATCTGCCGGAAGTCGTTGGCGGTGGTCCCCTCCTTGGTGCGGTCGGCGAGCGGGGTGAAAGGCCACGGCTGGTAGCGGGAGCCGGTCAGCAGCTTCTCGAAGGACGCCTGGAGGGTGAGCGTGTACGGGTCGCCCGGATCGTCGTACACCAGCACCGCCGTGTCGGCGGCCACCTTGGCGAAGGAGGCGAGCGCGCGGGCCTCGTCGGTGTTGGTGGGGGCGGTACGGGCCAGCCCCGGGAAGGGCTTCGGGCCCGCCGGGTCGCCCTGCCGGCCGTTGGCGAGGCTGTCGGCGGTGATGGACGTGCCGACGACGGGGATACCGCGTTTCGTCAGCTCCCTGACGGCCTCGGTGTTCTGCTCGGTGCTCAGCCCGATCCCGGTGACCGCGCGCAGCCGGTCCGAGGTCGTCGTCATCCGCTCCAGCTGGTCGACCGTGTGCTCCCAATGGGCGCCCGTACGGCCCGGGTTGGCCAGCACCAGCCGGATCGGCGGGCCCTCGCCGTTCGCGTCGTGGTTCACCTTCCACTGGGCGAGATACGCGCCCTGCAGCTCGTGCAGCACATCCCCGAGGTTGTCCGCGTCGGTCGCGGTGAACGGCTCGAAGAGGGCGACGGTGACGTAGTTGTCCTTACCCTGCACCAGGGAGTCGTTCTCGCGGTCGATCGCCCTGATCGTTTCGGCGAGCTGCTCGCGGCCGAAGGCGTAGTCGGTCGTCGACACGCCCACGCACTCGTCGCTGTCCGCCGGACGCACGACCCCGGGCGCGCAGGAACGGTCGTCGTGCGTCAGCGACCTGACCGCGAAGCCGATCCCGGCCACCAGCGCCACCGTGACCAGCACGGCCAGATAGCGGCGCAGCGGAATCGCCCAGACCCCCTCCCGCAGCCACGCCCCGACACCCCTGAACCCCGTGCGAGCCATCACGCGCCTCCGTCGTTCCGGTTGCGGTAATCCGTGTCGGCGGCGTCGGCGGTGTCGTCGTCGACGCCCGGCGCGCGCAGCGGGCGGCCGGTCAGGGCCGCCTCCGGCCACTCCTGCGAGGCCTGCCACAGCAGCGCGTTGCTGGCGCGCGGGTCGTTGGACAGCTGCTCCAGCTCGTAGCGCAGCCGGTCGCAGAGCCGGCGGTCGGGCAGCACCAGCGGATCGGTCAACTGCCAGACGGCGTGCAGGAGTCGGCGTACCCGCAGATGCAGTACGGCGTCCACGTCGGCCGGCGGCCGTTGCTCGGCGTCGGTGTGGCCGAAGGCGATTCGGGCGCGCTGGTGGTCGCCGCCGACGAAGTCGTGGCCCTCGGCGTCGTGGGCGTGGAAGTAGGGCGCCGACGCGATGAACAGCAGCGTGTCGAGCCAGATCCGGGTGTCGAGGGTGTGGAAGGTGTCGCGCAGATACGCGACCGCCGACCCGGTGTCGCCCAGGGCGAGTTCATGGTGGAGGCGGTAGCGGGCCTTCGACGGTTCGGGTCCTTCGTAGTGCTGGATGAGGGTCTCGTGGACGTCGCGCCACTTGCCGTGGTCGGCGTGCCGGTGGTGCAGGCGCAGCAGGAGCAGGGTGCGGACGAAGGCGTCGCCGACGAACTGCCCGGGGACGGTGGGCAGTCCCTCGGCCACGAGCCGGGTCTCCAGGGCGCGGACGCTGGACGGGTCGAAGTCGTCCGGGAGTTGGGTGGCGGCGAGCGCGCAGGCGGAGTCGTGGTCGTGGGCGGCGGCGAGGACGGTCAGTTCGGTGAGCCGGTCGGCGGGGACGAGCCGGTCGAGGAGTTCGCGGTAGGCGGGCCGGCCCTCGCGGTCCTCGTGCAGGGTGAGTTCGGCGGTGAGCAGGGCGCCGAAGGGCGCGGTGGGCGGGAGTTCGGGAAGGTTCTGCCGGGCGGACTCGGCGAGCAGGGCGATGCCCAGCGGGTTGCCGCAGGTCAACCGGTGGGTGGCGGGCGGGAGTTGAGCCGGTACGGCCACTGCGGTGCCCGTGCAGACCGCGTCGACGATGTGCAGGGTGTCGTCGGAGGACAGCGGCGGCAGCGACACCAGCAGGGCCCGCGAGGAGGCCGTGTCGCCGGGTGTCCAGCGGGTGCGCTGGGCGGTCTCGCGCAGATCCCGGCGTACCGCGTTGCGCAGCGGGGAACGGCCGCCGCTGCCGCGCACGGCGGCGATGAACGCGACCTGGTCGGCGATGCCCTCGGCCCGGTCGCGCAGCACCTGCTCGATCAGCTCCCGCCCCGGCGGACCCTGCGCGTTGTCGACCAGGACGAGCGGGCGGCCCAGGCGCTGCAGATGCGCCCGCACCCCGGCGTAGGCGTCGGTGAGGTCGGCGAGCAGGGCCCGTACGAGATAGCGCTCGGCGTGCTCTCGGGAGGTGCCGCCGGCTCTGAAGTGGTCGGAGAGCAGGCGCAGTCCGAGTTCGGCGCGGTCGCCGGCGTTCGGATAGGTGCGGTACCAGGTGGACGCCCTGCGCTGACGCGTACTGGATGAACGTTCCGTCATCGCCTCGAGCGTCGCCTCGATGACCGCCGACACCAGCGGGTCGTCGCTGATGGCCGCCGCGACCGCCTTCGCGGCCACCCGGCCCGCCCAGCGCGCGGCGAACCCGGTGAACCACGAGCCGCTCTCGTTGAGCAGCAGCATCCGCTGGACCTCCCACCGGATGCGCTCGGTGTCGGCGTTGCCCCAACCGCCGGCCGCGACCGCGATCAGGCCCGACATCAGCCGGGGGAACGCGATCCGCCGGGCGCCGGTGACCGGCTCGGCGAGCTGCTCGGCGATCACCAGCAGCGCCTGGGCGAGCGGCGACCAGGCCTGCGCCGGGCGGGCGTCGGGCGCGCCGGTGACCTGGGTGAACTGGGGGTCCTCGCAGTCGATCAGCGCGACCGGGGTGTGCCCCTGGTAGGCGCCGCGCAGCTCACCGAGGACGGCGCTCTTGCCGAGCCCGCGCCCGGCGGTGAGCACCACGAACGGTGGCTCGCGGGGGTGTTCGAGAGGGGCGGCGATGTGATGGTGCGGTCGCAGTCCGACGAGCCGGGGCGCGAGCCCCGGCGGTTCGGTGTCGAAGAGCGCCCCGCGTCCGTGCAGCCGTCTGAGCACCGCATCCCTCCCCCTGGCGCGGTCCAGTGTGCTGTGTGTCGCAGCAACACCAGTGTAGGAAGAGGGAGTTGCATCGGACCAGATCGCGTGATGTCCGTTGAGTTACGAAATTTTCGGTCCGATGCTCACCTTTGCGTGAGGAGGTATCACTCGACAGTGATCGAGTCCAGCTGCCCCCGCAGATAGACGTGCGAGTCGAATGGCTCGTACGCGACCCGGCCCACCGGTGCGGGCACCGACTCGACGATCGTGCCCGGGGTGCACTCGCCGAAGTAGACGAGGGACATCAGCTCCTCGGCGGGCGAGTCGGCCGGCGGCGGCAGCACCCGGTGCCGGCCCGAACGCCACCGGTCGCCGGTCCAACGGGCCATCAGATCGCCGATGTTGATGGTGAACGCCTCGGGATCGAAGGGCGCGTCCTCCCAGCCGCCCGCGTCCGTGTAGACCTGCAGCCCGCCCTTCCCGGCCTGCCGGTCGAGGATGGTGACCGTCCCGAAGTCGGTGTGCGGCCCGATCCGGAACTGCCCCGGCTCCGGCTCACCGACCACCTCGACCCCCGGGTACCAGTTGATGTTGAAGCCGTACGTCGGATGGTCCATGTGCCGGGAGAAGAAGTCGCGTTCGACGCCGAGCGCGTCCCCGAGGAGGGTGAGCAGCTCCTTCTCCAGCTCGCCCATCCGCTCGAGGTACTCCTCGCACAGTGCCCGCAGCTCGGGCGCCTCGGCGGGCCACACGTTGGGCGCGTACCACTCGGCGTTGACGGCCGGGTCGTCGAAGGGCTCGTCCGTGGCGAACGACAGCGACTCCTTGAGGTCGGGCGGGGTCTCGGTCCCCTCCGAGTACCCGTTGGCCTCGGCGCCCGGGCCCAGCCACCCGCGCCCGCCGACCTTCACCGCGTACCGCTCCTTCACCTCGGCGGGCAGCGCGAAGAAGGCACGGGCCGCCTCCCGGATGCCGGCCCGCAGGGCGGGGTCGACACCGTGCCCGGTGACCAGCAGGAAACCGGCGGTCTGGAGGGCCTGGTCGACGGTACGGGCGATCTCCTTGCGCGCCTGCGCGTCCCCGGACAGCCAGGGCCGCAGATCGACGGTCGGAATACGGGGCTCACTCACCGATGTCCTCATTCCACAGTGCGGGATTGTTGTTGATGAAGTCGCGCATCAGGCCGACGCACTCGGGATCGTCGAGCAGCACGATCTCGACGCCGTGCTCGGCGAGCCAGTCGTGGCCGCCGTGAAAGGTGACGGCCTCTCCCACGATCACCCGGGAGATACCGAACTGCCTCACCAGCCCGGAGCAGTACCAGCAGGGGGAGAGCGTGGTGACCATGGTCGTCCCACGGTACGAGCGCTGCCGTCCCGCATTGCGGAACGCGGCCGTCTCGGCGTGCATCGAGGGGTCACCGTCCTGCACGCGCCGGTTGTGCCCACGTCCGAGCAGCGTGCCGTCGGCGCCGTAGAGCGCGGCGCCGATCGGAATCCCGCCCTCGGCGAGCCCGGCGCGCGCCTCGTCGACGGCGACGGAGAGCCAAGAGCGTGCCTGTCCCTGCCCCCGTGCCTGATCCACCTGATCCGCCCGATCTTCCTGATCCATGGCTCCACTCTCCTTCGACGGAAACACCGGGGCAACGTGCGGAAAGTACTCTCCGGGCATCCCGAAGCAGGACGAAGTGTCAGCGCCCTGGGAGGCACCCGTGTCCGCACTCACCCTCCGTGAACTCCTGGCCCTCGACACGGTCCGCGCCGCCGACCCCGAACTCCTCGTCGGCGAGGCCGCGTTGGACCGCCCGGTGCGCTGGGTCCATTCCAGCGAGGTCTACGAGGGCGCCAACTTCCTCGACGGCGGCGAACTGCTCCTGACCAACGGCTTCGGTCTCACCGACCCCGACGAGGAGGTACGGCGCCGCTACGTCCGCGAGCTGACCGCCCGGGGCGCGGCGGGCCTGGCCGTCGAGATCGGCCGCGCGCTGCCCTCGATGCCGCCCGAGGTGACGGACGAGGCCCACCGGCTCGGCCTGCCCCTGTTCGCCCTGCGGCGCGTCGTCCCCTTCGTACGCATCACCGAGGCGGCCAACCGCGCGATCGTCGCCCGGAGCCTGTCCGGCCGTACGGTGGTCCGCCCCTGGGGTGACGACCACACCGCCGCACTGCTCGCCGACCTCGCCGACGGCCAGGCCCTCAACCAGCCCGAGGTGGAGGCCCGCGCCGCCCTCGCCGGCTTCCACCCCGGCCCCGGCGCCCGTCTGATCGGCGTCTCCGTGCACGGCACGCGCGACGTCGGCACCGTGGACCGAGCGGCACGCGTCCTCGGCGGGGCGGTGCTGCGGGCCGCCTTCCCGGGGGACGTGCTCGCCCTGGTCGCGGTGTACCCGACGCCGGGGGCGAGGACGGGACGGGACCCGGTACGGGCGGTGCAGGACGCCTTCCGTACGGCCGCCGCCCCCGGCCTCACCGTCGCCGTGGGCCACGCCGTCGACGCCGGCAGCGGCTGGCTGCGCTGGAGCGAGACGCTGCGCGCGGCCCGTACGACCCTGGAACTGGCGCTGACGGTGCCGCCACCGGAGCCGCCCGCACCGCAGGGCCCGCTGGTCACCTCCTCCCGGGCCCTCGCCCTCGAACGCGAGCTGACCCGAGGAGGCGTCGACGCCAACCACGACCGCCTGACCCGCCTGGTCCAGCACACCCTGGGACCCCTGCTGGCCTGGGAGGCGGCCCACCCCAGCGACCTGGTCCGCACCCTGGAGGTCCACCTGCGCAACGGCTGCTCACCCACGCGCACAGCAACCCTCCTCCATATCGGCCGCCAGTCCCTCTACCAGCGCCTGGAACGCATCGAGTCCCTCCTCGGCCTGGAGATCGACGACCCGGACCTGCTGGGCGAACTACTGACGGCGGCCTGCGCGTCACGGGTGGTACGGGGGACGGCGGGGGCGGGCGCGGGGGCGGGAGGGCTGCGGACGGTGGCGTAGGGCGCTCAGCAGGACGGCGCGACCACTCTGCCCCTGAGCACCTCGCGTTCCCGCTCAGAAGGGCCGGAGGGTGACCTGGCGCGGAGGGTTGTACTCGGACAGCTCCAGCACCGTCTGAGGAGTGCGCAGCCCGTCCTCCTCGGTGAAGATCCGCCGGACGGCGTCGAGGGACACGTCGTCGGGAGCCTCGGGGGCGACCACCAGGGAAGCCCGGTCGTACAGCTCACGCCGGGACTCGGTCAGGGTCCGCCCGTCCTCCTCGGACTCGGTCCCCCAGACATCCCACAGCAGGGTCTCCACCTTGTTCAGCGCGGCGAGGTCGAGCCGTACGTTGCCGGCCACGAACCACTCGCCGTTCAGCGGCCCCACCTCCGGCGGGTACAGCCCGTAGGTGTCGGGGTCGGCGTCCCCGGCCCGGATGTCCCGCCAGGCCCGGCCCGCGACCTGGAAACGGTCACGCGGTACGTCCATCGGGTCGAAGTCGACGTACCAGGCGGCGGTGACGTCGGGGTCGGCGAGCTGCGCGTCGGCGAGCAGCCAGCCGCGTGACTCGTCCCAGTACTCGGTGACGACGTGGTCGCAGTGGAAGCCGTCGGCCCGGAAGTAGTCGGCGAACCCGGACCGTACCCGGGCGGGAACGCCGCTGTGCCGCAGCAACGAGCAGTGCAGCAGCGCGAAGTCCCGGCATACGCCGACGAACCGGTCCCCGGCCACGCGCCGTTGGGTCAACGGTGAGCCGTCGCGGGCGATGACGATCCGCAGGATGTCGTCGACGTAGCGGGCGTCGGCGTCGTGGTGCAGCCGGTCGGTGGGGTGCGTGTGGCGGAACTGGCCGCCCTCACCCCGGTGGATCAGCAAGTCACGTGCGGTGCGCGCGAGTTGGGCGGGATCGGAGGGCAGATCGGTGTACAGCCGGGCGAGGTCGCCGGGGTCGGAGAAGGTGCTGTGGGTGCGGTAGAAGGCGGCGGTCTCGGGCGAGAGGGCGGGGTGTGCGGGGTGTGCGGACGGCACGATGTGGCTCCTTCGGGAATGGATACTCGATCGTATGTTCGAATGCCGGCCGGCTCGCACCACCGTGCCAAAATCTGCCGCGAATTGTCCAGGGGACGGGGGACGGGGACGGGCGACGGGGAACGACAGCGGGACGAGCGGAAAAAAATGCGGGAACACCGGGCCCGCAACCCCGCCAGAATGCCCTCTGTGAAGCATGCCGAAGTCCTGCGCGGGCTCGCCGCCAACACCGCTCTTCCCTCCGACCTCGTCGACCGGCTGATCGAACTCGCGGTCCCGGACGTCGACTTCCCCGACGACCTCGCCGATCGCGCCGACCTCAGCCACGCGCAGGCGCTCGCGCTTTTCGCACGCGTCCCGGAGACCGGCGTACGGCTCGCCCGTGAGGGTCGGCTGACCGCTGCCGACGTCGACCCCGCCGCCCAGCCGGACACCGCGCTCGCGCTGCTCGACGAGGGGTGCGGCGACCCGGAGTGGGCCCGTGTCCTCGCGGCGGACCCCTGGTTCCTGCGTCGGGAGCGGCTGGCCGAATGCGCGGGCCTCCCGGCCGATGTCGTCGAGACGCTCGCCGCCGACCCGGACGTCAGGGTCGTCTCCGAACTCGCCCTGTACACAACGGTTCCGGAGATCGTCGCGAGACTCGCCCGGCATCCGCACACCGACGTCCGCCGGGCGTTGGCCTGGAACGAGGCGACGCCGCCGCCCGTACTGGCGTCGCTGCTGGGCGGCGACGGGCTGCCGCCCGCGAGACTGTGCCAGGCCTGCGACCACGAGGAGACACCACCGGAACCGCCTGACTCCGACTGCGAGGAGCCCGACCTCGAACTGTGGGGCACCCCCACCTGCGGGGGCTCCCACCGGTCCGCCGCCCACCTCATCCGGTACACGGTCCTGTACAACCCGGCCACACCCACCGAGGCCGCGGCCGCCTTCGTCGACCACCCGTCGAAGAACCTCCGCGCGGCCCTCGCCCAACGTCCCGATCTCTCCCCGGAGTTGGGTCGACAGCTCGCCACCGACCCCCACCCGGGCGTCCGGGCCGGCCTCGCCGAGAACCCGGCGATCGCCGAAACCCTGATGCACGCACTGGCAGACGACGAGGACGAGGACGTACGGCGCCACCTCGCGCTCAACCCCAACGTGCCCCTCGACGTGCTCGTCCGCCTGGCCGCCACCACGAAGCTCCGCGCCGACGCGCCGCCACCCCGGATCGCCGCCGCGTCCCCCGCCGAGATCGACGAACTGGCCCGCTCGGCGGACTCGACCGTACGGATGCTGCTCGCCCTGCGACGGGACCTGCCCGCCGCGATCCGCGACGCGCTCGCCACCGACCCCGACGCCAAGGTGCTCAAGACCATCGCCCCGCACCCCGGCCTCTCCGAGGCGCGACTCCGTGCCATGGTCGACCGGCACGGAGTACGCGTCCTCGCCAAGGTGGCGACCAACCGGGACGCGCCCGGAACACTGCTGGAGGACCTCACCCGCCACCGGCCGCCCGTACAGAAGGCGTTCCGCGAGATAGCCCGCCACCCCCACGCGACCCCGCAGGCCCTGCTCACCTGCCTGGCGGACCACCAGGCGAGACCCATTGCCGCAGGCCACCCGGCCCTGCCACCCCAGACCATCGTGGAACTGCTCGCCGACGACGACGGCGCGGTGGCGAGATCGGCGGCGGGCAATCCGTCGCTGCCGGGTGCGGTGATGCGGAATCTGGTGCCTTAGCCGGTTCCGGCCCGACCGACGTTCTCGGTGTACTCGATGTACTCCGCCAGCCGCCCCGCCCCCGCCAGCATCGCCCGCGTACGACCCGCCAGTGCCTCCCCGCGTTCCGCGACCGCCGCTCGCAGCGCCTCCGTACCGCCCTCCCGGCGCAGCTCCTCCAGCACCGGACGGATCTGGTCCAGGGGATAGTGGCTGCGGCGGAGGGTCTGGATCAGGCGGGCGTCGCGGATGTCGTCGGGGCCGAACTGCCGGTAGCGCGTGCCGCGTTCGCGGGCCGGGGTGAGCAGACCCGCCGCCTCCCACACCCGCAGCGCGGACGTCCGTACGCCGAGCAGCGCGGCCACCTCGCCGATGCGCAGGTCGGCGGTACGCGGGTCGGCGGTATGCGGGTCGGCGGTATGCGGCGCCGCCGCCGGAGGCCGTCGGCCGGCCAGCGTCTCCAGGGCCACGCGTGTCGCCCGCAGCGCCGTCCGCTGCTCGTGCAGCCCGGCGTGCGCCGCGTCGACAAGCGCGAGGGCACCCGGCACGTCCCCGTCGTGCAGGGCTTGCATGACGGCGGTCGCCGCCACCGGCCCGTACCCGGGTTGCAGGGCCCGGTAGGTCAGCAGCGCCCGGCGGTGGACGTCCCCGAAGACGCGGTATCCGGACTCCGTCCGCGCCGCCGGGGGCAGGACGCCCGCGTCCTCGTAGTTGCGGATCTGCTGCGTCGACAGCCCCGACAGCCGGGCGAGATCGACGGGCCGCAGCCGTACCTCATGGTTCGTCACGGATTTGAAGCTTAAGGGGATCGAGGACCGTGTTTCACGGTCAAAAGTCCCAATAGGAACTTCAATGAAAAACTTGAAGGCATGGACGAAGTAACGGACGAAGTCACTGCTGGCCGAACTCCCGTCATGCGCGTCAAAGGCGCCCGACTCCACAACCTCAAGAACGTCTCGCTCGCGATCCCGAAGCGGAAACTGGTCGTCGTGACCGGTCTGTCCGGCTCCGGCAAGTCCACGCTCGCCCTCGACACCCTCCACCGCGAGAGCCACCGCCAGTACATGGAGTCGTGGGGTGTGGCGACCGCCGGGGTCAGCCGGCCCTCCGTCGACTCGATCACCGGGCTGTCGCCGTCGGTCAGTGTCGACCAGCGTCCGGCAGGGCGTGGCCCGCGCTCCACGGTCGGCACGGCGACCGAGGTCTTCACCTATCTACGGCTCCTGTGGTCCCGGATCGGCGTGCGCCCGTGTCCCGCCTGCGGGCAGGAGATCCCACCGTCGTACGCCCACGATCCGGAGGGCGACGAGGAGGGAACCGACGACACGGGTGCCGAGGGCGAGTTCACGGCCTGCCCGCACTGCTCCGCCCCCGTGCCCGAACTCGTCATGGGCTCCTTCTCCTTCAACAAGCCCGCAGGCGCCTGTCCGTCCTGCACCGGACTCGGCGAGGTGATCCGGGTGGACGTACGGACCCTGGTCGACGAGGAGTCGAGCGTCGCCGCCGGTGCGGTGCGCGGCTGGCCCAGGCAGCTCGTCGAACGCAACCTGCCTCTGCTGCGCGCCGCGGCCCACCACTACGGCCTCACCTTCGACACCGACGCCCCGCTGTCCGAACTCCCGGCCCCAGCAAGAGACTTGCTGCTTTACGGGGTCGAGTCGCCCGAGTTCCGCCGCCACCTCCCCGCCACCGGTACAGTCGAGCCCCCGGTCACCGTCTCCGCGGGCCGGTTCGAGGGCGTCGTCACCGCGTTCATGCGCCGTTACGCCGAGCGCATCGACGACACCGACTACCGGCAGAAGGCCGAGCGCTCGATGGTGAAGGAGACCTGCGGGGCCTGCGCGGGGACCCGGCTGCGCGTCGAGAGCCGGGCCGTCACCGTGCACGGGCTCGGCATCACGGCCGCGGCCCGGCTGTCGCTCGACGAACTCGCCGACTGGGTGGCCGAGTTGAGGGCGTTCTCCACCGGCGACGAGTGGCGGTTCGCCGAACCGGTTGTCGCCGACCTCGAGGAGCGGGTGCGCCGGCTCGTCGACACCGGCGTCGGCTATCTGACCCTCGACCAGTCGAGCACCAGCCTCTCCGCGGGCGAGTCCCAGCGGCTGCGGCTGGCGGCGCTGCTCGGCTCGGGCCTCACCGGCATGCTGTACGTCCTCGACGAGCCGACCATCGGACTGCACCCCGCGGACACGGCCCGCCTCATCGGCGTACTGCGCCGCCTGCGGGACCTGGGCAACACCGTCCTCGTCATCGAACACGACCTGGACGTGCTGTGGGCCGCAGACCACGTCGTCGACATCGGCCCCGGCGCGGGCCGGGACGGCGGCCGGGTCGTCGCCGAGGGGACACCGGAAGAGGTGGCGGCGACGGAGGGGTCCGTCACCGGGGCGTATCTGTCGGGTCGGCTCCAGCAGCCCGTACGGAAGGAACGCCCGCAGGCAAGCGCGGAGTTGGTGATTCGCGGGGCACGCGCCCACAACCTCAGGGACATCACCGTGCGGCTTCCGCTCGGACGGCTGGTGACGGTCACCGGCCCCTCCGGATCGGGTAAGTCGACGCTGATACTGGACGTGTTGGGCAGGGCGGCACATCAACGCCTGGACGGCGGGAAGGGGTTGCCGACCACTAGCGCGTCTGGCGTGTCGCCGGGAGCGCACGACCGTATCGACGGCTGGGAGCACCTCGACAAGGTCGTGACGATCGACCAGGAGCCGATCAGTCGCCTTCCGCGCTCGAACGCGGCGACGTACGCGGATGTCTTCACGCCGGTCAGGGAGCTGTTCGCGGCGCAAGGGGCGGCGAAAGCGAGCGGCCTGACTCCGGCCGCCTTCTCCTTCAACGTGCCCGGCGGTCGCTGTGAGCGGTGCGAGGGTGCCGGAGTGCTCGCCGTGCACATGCACTTCCTCCCCGCGGTGGAGGTGCGGTGCCCGGGGTGCAGGGGGCGCCGGTTCCGCAGCGAGGTGCTCGAGGTGCGGTACGAGGGGCTCGACATCGCCGAGGTGCTGGCCGCCACGGTGGACGAGGCGCTCACCGTGTTCCGGGGCGTACGGCAGATCGCCGCCCGGCTGCGGCGGCTCTCCGACGTGGGGCTCGGCTACCTCCCGCTGGGCCAGCCCGCCACCACCCTCTCCGGAGGTGAGGCCCAACGCCTCAAGCTGGCCAAGGAGTTGGGGCGCCGGGCGACCGGACGCACCCTCTACCTCCTCGACGAGCCAACCACCGGCCTGCACGCCGCCGACACCGCGCGCCTGCTCGACGTACTCCAACGACTCGTCGACGCGGGGCACTCGGTCGTCACCATCGAGCACAACCTCGACGTCATGCGTGCCTCCGACTGGATCATCGACCTCGGCCCGGCGGGCGGCGCCGGGGGCGGGCTCGTCGTGGCGGAGGGAACACCGGAGCAGGTCGCGGATGCGGCGGCGGGCGGGGTCGGTTCCCGGACGGGTGGGTTTCTGTGAGAGGGCGTACGGGTGATGGGCTGATCGCCTAGCGTCGTTGCCGTGGACGAAGAGGAAGACCGGCGGCTGGCCGCCATCACCCCCGAGATCACCCGCCGTTCGATCGACCTGCTGCGCAAAGTGGTCGGTCTGTACCCCGAGGAACGCATCGCCCAGGAGGCCCTGGACTGCGCCGACGACATCCTGGCGGAGTACGGCACGGACGGGCTGCGCATCCTCGTCATGAGTCTCACGGGCTGGGCCGCCGTGGAGATAGAGAAGGACGCGCTGGCGTCGAAGCGGCCCCTCGATTCGATGATCGACGACATGATGCTGACGTGGCTGGAGGCCAACCCGGAGGCGTAGGCGGTCGTCCGTCGATTGTTTCCCGGGTGGCGGCGCTTGGTAGGAGTCCGTCATGCGCCGCCCGCACGCGCGTGCGGCGAAGGGGGAGGGGAGGGGGAGGCGGACATGACGGAACGTCACCAGGGCGGCCTCGACGGCCGGTTGGACACGGAGTTCTTCGTACCCGGGAACTCGTCGTTCACGGAGTTCGTGGCAGCGCATCGACCGGAGCTGCTGCACCGCGACGACCAGTTCCTGCCGGCGGGCGTACGGCCCGACCCGAACCAATTCCCGCACGGGACAACCGTGTTGGCGCTGACCTACCGCGACGGTGTGCTGCTCGCCGGGGACCGCAGGGCCACCATGGGCAACCTGATCGCCCAGCGGGACCTGGAGAAGGTGATCCCCGCCGACGACCACACCGCCGTCGCCTTCGCGGGCAGCGTCGGGATGGCGCTGGACATGGTCAAACTGTTCCAGGTCGAGCTGACGCACTTCGAGAAGGTCGAAGGCGCCCCGATGACGCTGCGGGCAAAGGCCAACCGTCTCTCCGGCATGATCCGCCAGAACCTGGGCCAGGCCATGCAGGGGCTGGCGGTGGTACCGCTGCTCGCCGGGTACGAGCCCGGCGCAGGCGTGAATGCGGCTGCGGGTCGGCGTGGGCGGATCTTCGGGTACGACGTGACCGGTGGGACGTACGAGAAGTTCGGGTTCCACGCGGAGGGCTCCGGATCGCCGTACGCCCGGGGCGCGTTGAAGAAGCTGTACCGCGAGGACATGTCCCGTCGCGATGCCGCCCTCGCCGCGCTCCAGGCGCTGTACGACGCGGCCGACGACGACTCGGCGACGGGCGGGCCGGACATCGGCCGCCGTATCTTCCCGATCGTCTCGCTGATCACGGAGGACGGCTTCGAACGCCTCCCGGACCAGGAGACGGAGGACCTCAGCCACGAGATGGTGGCGGCGAGGCGAAGCCGCCCGGACGGGCCGGTCGCCCTGCCGTAGCCGTTCTTTCCTTTCGCGCGCGACGGACGCATACGAACCCTTCGCTTCTCACGTCAGGTGAGTACGTGAGCCGGAGGGGGAGAAGCGACCGTGGACGAGAAGGTTCTTGACGCGCAGAAATGGGTGAACGCCACCTACGCGGGTGTTTCCGGCTACACGGCGTGCCCGGAGACCGGCCGGACCGGGTGGGCCACCATGAACTCCCTGATCATGGGGCTCCAGCACGAGCTGGGCATCAGCCCGGTCGTCGCCAGCTTCGGACCCGGCACGCTGGCCAAGCTCCAGGCCATCGGCGACATCGGGTTCGGCTGGAAGGCGAACGGCAACATCGTCCGGATCATCCAGCACGGCCTGTTCTGCAAGGGCTACTGGGGCGCCAACGGCTACGGCGAGTACGGCGCCGTGACCACCGAGGCCGTCAAGGCGATGCGCGTCGACATGGGCCTGCCCGACGGCGGTTCGGGCACCGGGGGCGGACAGATCACCCCGGCCCTGTTCAAGTGCGTACTCAACATGGACGCCTACGTCAGGGTCCTCGGCGGTACGGACGAGATCCGGGCCATCCAGCGGTGGCTCAACGGCCGTTACTGGCAGAAGAGCGCCTTCGGCATCGGACCCTGCGACGGGATCTACTCCCGGGACGTGCAGAAGGCGCTGCTGACCGGGCTCCAGTACGAGCTGGGCCTCGCCGCCCCCAACGGCAACTTCGGCCCCGCCACCCAGGCCGCGCTGCGGACGAGGAATCTGGGCCCCGGCGACTCCGGCGTCCTCGTAGAGATGTTCTCGGCCGCGTGCGTGTTCAACTCCCCGGTGCCCTCGGGCACCAGCGACCCGGGCACGCCGACGACCTGGCGCAACACCTACAACGACACCCTCGTGGAGTGGGTGAAGATCTTCCAGCGCTTCTCCAAGCTGCCCGACTCGGGCCGTTCGGACTACCAGACATGGGCCCAGCTCCTGGTGTCCATGGGTGACGCCGACCGCCCGGCCACCGGCAGCGACACACGCTGGGAGATCACCGCGTCCTGGGCCAAGTACCTGCGCGACAACGGCTATCAGGTGGTCGGCCGCTATCTGTACGACCCGCCGGGCTCGACCCTGGACAAGGAGATCAAGCCGGGCGAACTCGCGACGATCTTCGGCGCGGGCCTGCGGGTCTTTCCGATCTACCAGGACAACGCCCGCAAGCTCTCCGACTTCACCTACTCCACGGGCTACCAACACGCCCTGAACGCCCACACGTTGGCCGCCGGCTACGGCTTCAACCGGGGTACGACGATCTACTTCGCGGTGGACTACGACGCCACCCAGGAGGAGATCGACGCGGCGATCGTGCCGTACTTCCACGGCGTCGCCGCAGGCCTCGCCTACAACGGCAAGCGGTACATCCACGGCGTGTACGGCTCGCGGAACGTGTGCACGAACGTGACGAAGCAGACCGGCGCCCGCTACTCCTTCGTCTCGGGCATGTCCTGGGGCTTCTCCGGGAACCTGGGCTTCCCGATCCCCGCGAACTGGTCCTACAACCAGATCAAGGAGATCGACATCACGACCAGCTCGGACTTCTTCGAGCTGGACCGCGATGTCGTCTCGGGCGCCGACCCCGGCCAGAACTCCGTCAACAAGGCGGCGGGCCCGGCCGACGGCTTCATCAGCTACCTCACCCGCCTCCTCGCCCTCGCCAGGGAGTACGGCAAGGGCAACCCCAACCAGCTGGTCATGGAGTACGTACGGCACAGGGCGTACGGCGGCGGCGACTGGGACTTTTTGATCGGCGGGTACGACGGCGAGTTCGTGAACTTCGCCAACGGCAGGGGCATGACGGTGATGGAGGGCTTCAAGGACCCCTACACCGGCTACGAGTTGGGCGCCGAGCACCTGATGGCCTCCGCGAACGGCCACTTCGTGGCGTGGAAGCCGAGCAACCCCCGCTCCGTCAACGAGGGTGACGTCGCGGGCTGGGGCGGCGACCTGCTGACGTTCTACGCCGACTGGCGGCACGCCACGGACACCTACCCGTCGGGACACGCGTTCGCGATGGCCAAGCTGGCGAAGGTCGGCGTGGCCTCCAGCTTCGGCTTCAACGACCTGATCGAGGACGCGGACGCCTGGCTGCTCGCCGACGCGGTCCGCAACCAGGGCAAGGACATCGTCACCGCGGTGACCGACCTCTACAACGGCGGCGGAGGCCTGCGCCGTTTCCAGCGGCTCTGGGACGGCCGGTTCAACGGGAACGCGGCGGACGCCAAGTTCCTGGCCCACAACATCCTCACGGCGGCGGACGACAAGGAGGTCCTCGCGGCGCAGGTCGGCCTGGTCACCGTCCGGGGCGGCATCAAGACGCTGCCGGCACTGCTGGGCTACGACGAACTGGAGCCGTTCGAACAGGGCTTCGTTGATACGCTCCTGGCCCGCACCGGCCAGGAGTCCCGGATGGCGGCCACCTACCGCGAGAACCACGACACGTACCTGCGCGCTGCCAGGTCGCGGGCACAGAGGGAGTAGCCCAGATGCGCCGGTTGGGCCCACGGTCATGGCTGGCCCTGGCCGTCGTCTCCTCGTTCCTGCTGGGGATCACGTACTTCGTCGGCATGTTCTCCGGCGGCCACGAACTCGACGAGACCTGCGCGTCCGTGGGCCGTCCTGTGGACGAGCGGTACCGCGCCGAGCACTGGCGGGAGCCGGGCCAGTGGTTCCCGCTGCACAACAAGTGCGACGCCGACTACGACCTCGTACCGGCGTGGGTCAACCCGGCGCTGGTCGTCCTGACCTTGCTGATCGTCGTATGCGTGGGGGCGGCGGTGTGGTCGGCGGCCACCCGCCGAAAGACGAAGACCACGAAGAACACGAAGACCACATAGACCACATAGACCACGTAGAAGTCCTGGAACTCGTAGAAGTCGCAGGTGGAGGGGGAAGTTGTGATGGTCGACGTTTTCGGCGGTGGGTTGTCGCGGCGCCGGTTCGCGGGTGCGACGGGGGCGGTGGCCGGTGCGGTGGTGCTGGGACCGATGGGAGCGGTGGCCCCGGCGTCCGCCGCCGTCCCGGCACCGGCCGGCACCTGGAAGGACCGCCGGTCGGCGAACGGCTGGCCGGTCCTGACGGAGGCCAACGAGTACGACATCGAGGGCAGCGGCCAGTCGGTACGGCTGGCGGACGGCGACGCGTCCGTACTCCTGCTGCACGTGGCACGCCGCTTCCACTACGAGATCGATCAGCTCAGAAGAGGGGATGTGCACGGCCACCGCACCCCCGGCACATTCCAGGCCCGCTACGAGTCGAACCACCTCTCCGGTACGGCGATAGCGATCCGCCCGGAGGCGTACCCGGTCGGCGTCAAGGGCGGCCTGTATCCGCAGGAGCTGGTGATCGTCCGGGACATCCTGACGGAGCTGGACGGCACGGTGAGGTGGGGCGGCGACTTCGCCACACCGAAGGAGTCGCACTTCGAGATCGCGGTGAGGTCCGGCCACCCGAAGCTGAAGGGCGTGGCGCGAAAGATCCGCGGCTGGAACGACACCCCGGGGGAGGGCGCGGGTTCGACCGACGCGTTCGACGCGAGGCGACGCGCGAAGGCGAGGGCGTTCGCTCTGCGGATCGCGGGTTAGGGCGTAGGGCGTAGGGCGCAGTGGAAGTCGGGTGACCCTGCTCGCGGTGGCGGGTAGGGTCGGGCGCATGACTGCCGGGTCGGCCTCGGGCCACACACGAGCAGGGCGCCCGGCCTCCGCGTGAGCGCGAGGCGGGCCCGAGCCCCGCCACTCCCTCGTGTCTTTCCTCTTCGCCCCCAACGCAGCGAACCTCAGACACGGAGAGCCAGTCAACGTCATGTCGCAGACGCAGACCCCTCGTACCCCCGAACTGCCCACCACCACCGTCCAGTTGAACCACCACGCCGTCTATGCGAGCGACCGCCGCCTGTCGGCGGAGTTCCTCGCCACGATCCTGGGCCTGGAGGTCGGCGCCCCGTTCGGCCCCTTCCTGCCGGTCGACCTCGGCAACGGCGTGACCCTCGACTACTACGAGAAGCGCGACGAGCTGATCCAGTCGCAGCACTACGCGTTCCTGGTGCCCGAGGACCAGTTCGACACGATGATCGCCCGCCTGGAGGCGGTGGGCGTCACCTACTACGCCAACCCGAACCACACCGACCCCGGCCGCATCAACCACTTCTTCGGCGGCTCAGGCGCGTACTTCGCCGACCCGGACGGCCACAACATGGAGATCATGACCCGCCCGTACGTGCGCCCGTAATCACGCCAGGCATGATGGCCGCCGCGCTGCCGGCGGCCATCCGGCCTATACGCCGGCCTGATCCCGAAGACCCATGCGCTTCGCCTTCCGGTCGGCTCATCCCGTCGTCTCCAGTACGGAGTAGTCGGCGAAGCAGCGGCGGTACCGCGTGTGGCGGGTTTCCTGCATGTGCTGTCGCTGCCATTCCTCGACCTTCGCCGGGTCCGGGTGGCGTCCCGACGCCGCCCCGCAGTCGGCCTCGTCGCCCGAGACGCAGCACGCCTCGTACTCCGGCTCGGCGGAACCGTCCTGGACGATCGAGTACGGCACGTAGCGGAAGACCCGTAGGCGTGGCACGGGTGCCGCGCCGTCCCCGGGGTGGGCCTGCCGCTGGTGGCGTCGGAGCAGTACGTCGGCGTCTGTCTCGCGGCTGCCGTCGGCCTCGGCGCGGGCCATGTGCCGTAGCGCCGCCAGCTGGTCACAGGTGGCGCAGCCGGGTACCGGGGTGGGCGGGGCCGGGTAGCTCGTCGCGGTCAACAGGTCGGTCACCGAACGCCGGTTGACCTCCCGCACGCTCGCACTCAGCCGCTCGTCCCTGCTCGCCGGCCACTGGACTTCCTCTTCGTTCGCCATGCCCACTCCGTACGCGCGTTGTTACTCTCGGTGTATCGAGCGTGGCTCAGGGGAACGGTCCGTATCAATGCCCGGGGCGTGTGAATGGGGCATTGGCGCCAGAGGGGGGCGCGTGGTTCGACGTAACGCAGAGGATGCCGTCGGGACGGGCGTCAGCAACGCCGCCCTGTTCGGTGAGGTGTTGCGGCACTTCCGCGAGGCCGCGCTGCTCACGCAGGCCGCGCTCGCGCAGCGGATCCCGTGCGACCGGTCCCATGTCGCGAAGGTCGAGGCGGGGATCAGCGTCCCGCAGGACACGTTCGCGAAGGCGTGCGACGAACTGCTGGGTACGGGCGGGGTGTTGCTGCGTTTGTGGAAGAAGGTCGACTGGTATCCGGAGGTGCAGCATCCGGACTGGTTCGCACGCCGGGCGCGGATGGACGCCGAGGCAATCGCCCTACGGGCGTATCAAGACCGCGTCATTCCGGGCTTGTTGCAGACACCGGAGTACGCGCACGCCCTGTTCTCGCAGGTCGACAGCGCAGGCGAGGCCGAGGAACACGTACGCGCGCGCCTGAGTCGGCAGCGCCGCTTCCTGTCGGACGACGGTCCCTTGTACCTCGCTGTCCTGGACGAGAGCTGTCTGCGCAACGTGGTGGGAAGCCCGGCGGTCATGCGCGACCAGTGCGCGCACCTGCTGGAGGTCGGGCGGCGCCCCAACATCCGTATCCAGGTGGCTTCCGCGAGCCTCGAGGGGGTCGTCCGTCCCAACGCGTCCATGTCGCTGATCGAGCTGGCCGACGGGCACCGTTGGGTGTACTCGGAGTCTCTCGACCGTGGCCATTTCAACGACGATCCAGCCGTCTACCTGCACCACTTGCAGGCCTATGATGTGCTCAGGGCGGATGTCCCCTCAGCCCGTGAATCGGCCGCTCTGATCAGCGACGCGATGGAGGAGCACGAGCAGCATGGACACGCACCGACTCTGCGCGGCGACTTGGATCAAGAGCAGCTACAGCGGCAACAACGGCGGCGACTGCATCGAAGTGGCCCCCGGATTCCCCGGCGTCGTCCCCGTCCGTGACAGCAAGGTCGCTTCCGGGAGTCCGGTGGTCGTCGTGACCCGTGCCGCCTGGGCGGAGTTCGTGGCTTTCGCGTCCCGCTGACGGGTCAGGGGGTAACGGCCCCTGGAATTACAGCGGTTGAGTATCCATAAGCGCAGTGGTGAGTACCCGTACTCATGGAACGGCACTGCCTTGCGGCGAGAGTAGCGGCAGACGGATCGCGAGCGACTGGAGACGATCATGTATCTGCCCCGCAGGACGAGCCGAGCCGCCGCCGCGCTTCGACCCGGAAGGGTCCGTATCGCCGCTGCCGCTCTCGTGAGCGCGGCCGCAGTCGTGGCACTCACCGGATGCTCCGGCTTCGAGTACACGGAGAACATCTGCGCCGACGACGAGTACCCCGTCCTGACCGTGGGCAGCACCGGCAGCTCCTGCGTGTCGGACAAGGAAGAGCCGCCTGCTGGATCCGTGCGCTATCCGGAGGGCAAGGTGCCGCAGGAGGTCGACGACAAGTGGGACGTGTACTGGGCCACCCACACGCTCGACAAGGACGGAAACATCATCGACGTCCCCGCGAATTGACATGCTTCTCGCTTGATCAGCGTTGCAGCCACTCGTCGAGAAGGGCGGCCTCGGCTTTGCTGAGCGTGGGCAGTTCGGGCAGGAGGGTGCGGAAGGCGGCGACGACGGCCGCCGGGTCCTGGGTGGGGACAGCGGGCTCATCGGTGAGGATGGCCCGAGCGATCGCGTCGAAGGCGGCGTCGGCCAGGTGCGGGTCCCGCTGGTCCGGTAGCTGGGTCAGCAGGGTGTGGACGGTTCCGACCCCCGCCGAGTGGATGAGGCTGACGGCGCGTTCCTCGCTCACCCGGAGCCGCCCGGCCGCGGCGATTGCGTGCACCCGCTCGGCGAGGATCAGCAAGCCCTTGACCTGTGCCGGGGTGTCACGTGCGCGGACCGGGTCGAGCAACAGGCCGTAGACGTACGGGTTGGCCAGGCCGAAGCTGATCTGCGTGTTCCATCCGGCGCGGAGGTCTTCCACCGGGTCGTCCAAGGGTGCGCCGGCCTGCTTGCTCGCCACATGTTCGGCGAAGACCCGCTCCGCTGCGGCATCCAGCAGCTCGTCCTTGTCCTGGAAGAGGCGGTAGAGGGCCGGAGGCTGCAGCCCGGCCTCATGGGCCACGCGGCGCGTGGTCACCGCGGCCGGCCCCTGGTCGCGCAGCAGGCCGGCCGCGGCCTTCACGATGCGGTCCCGTGTGATGTCTCGCCGCTGCGTGGTCGGTGCCATGGAGACGATGGTATCGCTCGGGAATGGTCGGCGATGGTATCGCTGATATCGCCACCTCTCCCACGCCGAACTGCCGGAAGAGGCTGGGGGCGTCAGCCCGTCTCCCGATCGACCCGCGCGGCTGCATCCAATGGAAGTATCGGTGGTACCGTTATTTTCGTTCCATTGGAAACGCGCCTTGGGAGCCACCCATGCTGATCGTCACAGGAGCCACCGGCCACCTCGGGTCGCTGATCGTCGACCGCCTGCTGGAGCGGGTGCCGGCCGACAGGATCGGCGTCAGTGTGCGCGACGTGAACAAGGCCGCCGACCTTGCCGAGCGCGGCGTTCGGGTCCGCGCGGGCGACTTCACCGAACCCGACAGCCTGAAGCACGCCTTCGAAGGTGCTGAGCGCGTCCTGGTCGTCTCCGCGGCCATTCGGGGCGACGGCGCGCTGACCGCCAACAGCGCCGCCATCGACGCGGCCCGGGAAGCGGGCGCCCAACGCATCCTGTACACCAGCCACCAGGCTGCCTCTCCGCTGTCGCTCTTTCCGCCGCAGCGGGTCCATGCGGCTACCGAGCAGCACCTCGAGCGGCAAGGAGTCCCCTACACCGCTCTTCGCAACGGGTTCTACGCCTCCACCCTGGGCTACTACATCGGCGCGGCGCTGGAGACCGGCACGCTCGCCGTGCCGCAGGACGGCCCGGTCTCCTGGACGGCCCACGAGGACGTGGCAGAAGCCGCGGCCTTCGCCCTGACCGAGGGCGCGGAGGACGGTGCGCTCGAAGGAGTCACGCCGCCGCTGGCAGCCCCCCACGCGCTCGACTTCGCCGATGTCGCCGACATCCTCAGTCGCATCACCGGCCGGACGATCACCCGAGTCGTCATGGACGACGACGAGTGGACGGCCGCAGCAGTCGCCGGCGGGATGCCGCGACCGGCCGCGGAGTTCTCCCTGACGATGTTCGCGGCATCGCGCAAGGGCGAGTTCGAAGCCACCGACCCGACACTGGAAGCCACCATCGGACACCCCGCCAAGACCGTCCACGAGGTCTTGGTGACCGCCTTGCGCTCCCGGTGAGCCCGACCCTCCGATCGGCTGTCCGTCGGTTGCTCGCCGATGGTCACCCGGACTTTCGGGAGGTTGGTTCACTGACCGGATGTGCGCGCGCCGCGTCGGGCCAGCCGTCGGCCCAGCGCCTGGCCCGGAGCCTCGACATAGCGGTGGCTCAGCACGCACAGCGGCAGCAGTACCGCGAAGAAGGCGACTTCGGGGAACAGGTTGTCCTGCCGCAGCCGCCCGATCGTGCCGTCGCTCAGCGTCAGCAGCACCGGATGCAGCAGATAGACGGAGTAGCTGATCGTGCCCAGCCCGACCAGCAGCCCCGGTACGCGGCGGTGACGCAGCGCCAGTCCGATGCCGAAGGTGAGTACGGCCAGCAGGAAGGCCGTGATCCAGGCGCGCCGCGTGAAGTGGTCCCCGTCGCCGTACCCGTACGCGCTCCCCACCGCGCACACGACGACCACGAGGGCCGCGCAGGCGGCGTACCACCAGCTGGCGCGGCCGTGCTCGGCCCGGTGCACGGCTGTGCCGAGGAACATCACGGCGAGGATCACCAGGCCCTCCCACACCGGGACCGTGCCGTTGAAGAGGACCAGGAGCAGGGCCAGAGAGGCACCCAGTCCGCCTCCGACCACGCGAAGTCTGGGGGATCCGGCGCTCGTGCAGCAGATGGCGGCCGTCAGGGCGACCGCGGTGATCGCGACGAGGCGGCCGGTGCCGACCGTGTCGGAGAGCGCGGAGGGCGAGAGCGTGACCCCGGCCGCCACGCTCACGGCGGCGAGCGCGGCCAGGGTGAGGGCGATCGGCGTCGGGCGGTCGTGCCGGCCGATCGTGAAGAGGGAGACGACCAGGAGGTAGAAGGCCATCTCGTAGGAGAGCGTCCACAGGACCAGCAGGAGGTTGGGGGTGCCCAACAGCTCCTGGAACAGGGTGAGATGGGCGACGGCGGTGGTGGCGGTGCCGAAGTCGGTGCGGGGTTCGGCGATGCCGAGCAGACCGAGGGCGAGGACGGCGGCGACGGCTACGACGCAGAGCGGGTAGATGCGGAAGATCCGGCCGATCCAGAACGTCCGTACGCAGCCCCGGCGTTCCAGCGACGCCGGGATGATGTAGCCGCTGACCAGGAAGAACACCATGATGCCGTACCGGCTGATGTTGACCTCGGGGATCAGCTCCCGCCGGAACTCCGGCAGGTAGGAGTACGAGGAGTGGTCGAACACGACGACGAGCGCGGCGATGCCGCGCAACGCGTCCAGCCAGCCCAGTCTGTCCGGCTGCTCCGTCGAGTCGGTCGGCAGACCGGTCATGGGGTGGGCTCCACCGGCGTCTCCTTCGCGTCTGCTCGCTACGGATACCAGACGCGCGCTGTCCGGTCTTGTTCGTCGTCGCCTCCGGAATATCGTGTTCCGATTGAATCGAACTGGATTCCGGTTAAGGGGAGAAGGGGTTGTTCGGGGGGTCGTTCAGGGTCGTGCAGGCGTTCGATGGCGGCTAAACCGCCGACGTCGTACTTCGACCGATTCCTGTCCTTTAATGCCGCATATTCAACAATTTCTGAAGTGCTCCTGGTCACTATTGGTTGATCCCCGAATGACAATGGGCATCTTGATCATCATGACCACGGAGACGCGCACGCCCCATCCAGTCCTTGACCAAGCGGCCATCACCGGCCTCCTCTTCGACGACGGCGCCGACGGAAACGAGGTCCACGAACGCTGGCGAAAAGCCGTCTCGGAAGAACTGTTCCGGTATCGGCCCGGACTAGGGACCCAGCAACGATGGCAGCTCGCCTATGAACGGCTCCGAGCCCTGAACAAACACGTCCCGTCGCCCGAACACCTCGCCAACGACCCCCGCGGACTGGCGGCCTTGCACGAGTGGACCTGCCCCGTGGACGGCGCCACCGTCACCGTCGCCGGTATCCACTACAACCTCTTCCTCGGCAGCGTCGTCGACGACCAGGTGTCCCCGCCACGCGAGTTGACCGACTTCACCACCATGACCCGCATGGGCACGTTCCTCGTCACCGAACGCGCGCACGGCAACGACGTACCGGCGCTGGAGACCGTCGCCCGGTACGACCGGGAGCGCGACGAGTTCGTGCTGCACACCCCGCACCCCGGGGCGCAGAAGTACATGCCCAACACCAGCTCCGCGGGCGGCCCCAAGACCGCGGTGGTCGCCGCCCGGCTGATGGTCGACGACAAGTACCTGGGCGCCTTCCTCTTCCTCACCCCGCTGAGCGACGAGTACGGCACCCTGCCCGGCATCACCGTCACCCTGCTGCCGGAGCGCGTCGGCACCTCGGTGGACCACTGCGCCACGAACTTCGACAACGTACGGCTGCCCCGTACCGCCCTCATCCAGGGCGCCCACGGCCAACTCCTGCCCGACGGAAGCCTCGTCAGCTCCGTCGGCAGTCCGCGCAAACGGTTCCTGCACGCCATCGGCCGGGTCACGGCGGGCAAGCTGTGCATGAGCGCCAGCGGGCTCGGGACGGCCCGTACGGCACTCGCGATCGCCGTCCGGTACTCGTACACCAGACAGATATCCGGGCCCGTCGCCGGGCAGCGCGTCCCGATCGCCGCCCACCGCAGCCACTACACCCGCCTCCTCGACCACACCGCCACCGCCTACGCCATGACCTTCCTGCACCGGGCGGCCACCGAACGCTGGGTCACCCACGCGCCCGAGGACCGCGAGGGCGCCGAGCGGCTGGTCGCCGTCACCAAGGGGTGGGTCACCTGGCGGGCCCGCGAGATCGTGACCGAGAGCCGGGAGCGCTGCGGCGCCCGCGGGCTGTTCTCCGTGAACGGACTCGCCGCCATGGCCGGTGACATGGACGGCGCGATCACCGCCGAGGGCGACAACGTGGCGATCTGGTGCAAGGCCGGCGCCGAGATGATCTTCGGGCACGAGCTGGCGGCGGAGCCCGTACGGCCCACCGGCGACGAGCCGTTGACCGACCCGGGCCTGCTGCGCCGCGCCCTGACCGCCGCCGAGCGCTACTGGCACCTCGCCGCCCGTCGCGATCTGCGGCGCGGTGACGGGGGCGACGCCCTCGGCCGCTGGAACAACGCGTCCGACGCCGCGCTCAACCTCGTGGAGGTGTACGCGGTGGGCCAGGCCGCCGACGCTTTACTGGCCGCGTGCGCCCGTGTGTCCGACCCGATCACGCGTGCGGTCCTGGAGGACCTGAGCGCGCTGTTCCTGCTCCGCCAGGTCGACGCCCGCAGTGGCCTGCTCCTCGCCGAACAGGCCCTCACCGCCGACCAGGTACGCGCCCTGCCGGAAACCCTGCACGCCCTCACCACCCGGCTGGCCCCGCACCTGAGCAACCTGACCGAGGCCTTCGCAGTCCCGGAGGAACACCTGTCGTCACTGCCGATGCTGAGCGGCGTCTGACGTGTCCCAACCTGAGCTGCCACGAGGCTACTGTTGGTCTAAAAATGACGTGCTCATGACTTGCACCTGATGTGCGCCGGGCGTGTGGGGGATGTACGCCCGGCGGACCCACGATCAGGCGGCCCGCCGCAGCGCCCGGTACAGCCCCGCGCTCACCGCGAACCCGACCAGACACGTCACGTCGCCGAAAGCCGGCCACTGCTCCGGCACCCAGCCCACGTACTTCTCCTGGTTCGAGAACAGCGGCACCGACACCGCCATGCCCGCCAACAGTGCGGTGATTCCGGGCCAGTTGGTGAAGGCACGGTCGGACAGACGGGCAGTCAGCGTGTCCAGCGGTGTCCGTGCCCGCAGCCACCTCTCCGTCAGCACCACCCCCAGCCACGGCCCCACCCAGTAGGCGATCACCAGCAGAAACGCCTCGTACGCCTGCCCCGCGTCCGCCAGTGACGACCAGGCCGCCGCCGTACCCGCCAGCCCGCACAGCACCACGATCGCGCCGCGCCCGAGCCACCCGGGCAGCCGAAAGCCGAAGGACGTGATCGACATCGCGGAGGAGTAGACGTTCAGGGCGTTCGCCGAGACCGCGCCCAGGATGATGGCGAGGAGCACCAAGTCGCCCAGCCAGCCTGGGAGATGAGCCGTGAACGCCGCCGTCGGAGTCGAGCCCTCCGGAGCGACGATCGTCGCCGAGGCCGCGCCGATCAGCGCCACGACGGAGACGGACACGAACAGGCCGAGGGCGGGGTGGAGGGCGGTGCGGAAACGGTCGGCCGTACGGGGGAGGTAGCGGGAGTAGTCCGAGGCGCCCGGGTTCCAGCCGGCCGTGTATCCCCAGGCCGCGCTGAAGGCGAGCAGAAACCCGCCGATGCCGCCGCCGGCCCCCGGCGCGCCCAGGTCGGCCTCCTTGAACGTCCAGACACCGGCCAGCAGGAAGACGACCGCCAGCGCCGGGAACGCGTACTTCTCGAAGGCGTGTACGAAGTTGTGGCCGATGAAGCCGATCACGATCTCCGCCGCGACCACGAGCAACAACGACGGGAGCGGACGCAGCCCGGTCAGCGTGTTGAGCGCGAAAGCGGCGCTCACACTGTTGACGGCGAACCAGCCGACACCCGAGACAAGTGCGTTCACACCGGCGGGCAGCAGATTCCCCCGGTACCCGAAGGAGAACCGGCCGATCGCCATCTGCGGTACGCCGAACCGGGGCCCGTCGAGGGAGAGGATCCCGTGCGTCAGCGCACCGAGCGCGGTGCCCAGCAGCAGCGCCGCCGACGCCTGCCAGAAGTTCAGGCCGAAGAAGAGGACCGAGATCACGCCGATGTAGACCGTCGCGAACTCGATGTTCGGGGAGGCCCAGGTCCACAGCAACTGGAGCGGGGCGCCGTGCCGTTCGGCGTCCGGGATGGGGTCCGCGCCCGCCGTCTCGACGGCGATGACCTTGTCGCCGTACTCGGGAGCCGGGGTCACGGAGGTACTGGCCGGAGCAGTCGTCATGCGAGGCAAGTCTCCGGCCCGCACCGGGCCCGGCCCAGGGGCGCACTGTCCGCTTCGGGGGGCTCGTCGACGTACACCTTGTACGGCGGCAGCCCCCCGGGTACGTAAGCCCTACTCCTTGGGATCCTCGCCGCTCTCCCGGCGCTTCAGTTCCTCCTCGCGGCGGCGCAGGTCCGCCTCCCAGTCCCGCAGGTGCGCGTCGTCGTCCTTCACCGGCTCGCCGGCGTCGGTCTTCCCGGTCTTGTCGGCCTTGTCGTCCCGGAGGGACTTCAGGAACTCCGGGTTGTCGTCGGGGGCCACCCACTGGCCGCCGCCCGAGAGGCCGCCCATGCGCTGCGAGGTGGCGCGGTCGCGGCCGATGATCAGCCACGAGACCGAGCCGACGAGCGGAAACAGGAGGATGAGGATGGCCCATACGGGTTTCGGCATGAAGCGGACGTCCTTCTCCTGCGTCGTGACGCAGTCGATGAACGCGTAGATGCTCAGGGCGAGAGGCACCAGGATCAACAGCACCCGCAGCATGTATTCGGTCCCCTTGAGTCTCCGGCCCCCGCTGACAGGTCCAGGGTAGTGCGTAACGGATACTGGAACGCATGGCTTACGACGATCTTCGCTCCCTGCTCAGGGCGCTGGAGCGCGAGGGCGACCTCAAGCGCATCAAGGCCGAGGTGGACCCGTACCTGGAGGTCGGGGAGATCGTCGACCGCGTGCAGAAGGCAGGCGGGCCCGCGCTGCTCTTCGAGAACGTGCGTGGCTCGGCGATGCCGCTGGCGATGAACGTGTTCGGCACCGACCGGCGGCTGCTCAAGTCGCTCGGGCTGAAGTCGTACGCGGAGATCAGCGAGCGGATCGGCGGGCTGCTGAAGCCCGAACTGCCGCAGGGCTTCGTCGGTGTGCGGGAGGCCTTCGGCAAGCTCGGCTCGATGGTCCACGTACCGCCGAAGAAGGTGAAGTCCGGTGACGCGCCCGTGCACGACATCGTGCTGGAGGGCGACGAGGTGGACCTCGACCTCCTCCCGGCCCTCTTCACCTGGCCCGAGGACGGCGGCTCCTTCTTCAACCTGGGCCTGACGCACACCAAGGACCCGGAGAGCGGGATCCGCAACCTCGGCCTCTACCGCCTCCAGCGGCACGACAAGCGCACCATCGGTATGCACTGGCAGATCCACAAGGACAGCCGGAACCACTACCAGGTGGCGGCCCGCAAGGGTGAGCGGCTGCCGGTCGCGATCGCGTTCGGCTGCCCGCCGGCCGTCACCTACGCGTCCACGGCCCCCCTCCCCGGTGACATCGACGAATATCTGTTCGCCGGGTTCATCGCGGGCAAGCGGATCGAGATGGTCGACTGCATGACGGTGCCCCTGCAGGTGCCCGCGCAGGCGGAGGTCGTACTGGAGGGCTGGCTGGAGCCCGGCGAGATGCTGCCCGAAGGGCCCTTCGGCGACCACACGGGCTTCTACACCCCGCAGGAACCCTTCCCGGCGCTCAAGATCGACTGCGTGACGATGCGCAGCCGCCCGCTGCTCCAGTCGATCGTCGTCGGCAGGCCGCCCACGGAGGACGGCCCGCTGGGCCGCGCGACGGAGAGGTTCTTCCTCCCGCTCCTCAAGATCATCGTGCCGGACATCGTGGACTACCACCTCCCCGAGGCCGGCGGCTTCCACAACTGCGCGATCGTCGCGATCGACAAGAAGTACCCCAAGCACGCGCAGAAGGTGATGCACGCCGTCTGGGGCGCCCACATGATGTCCCTGACCAAGCTGATCGTGATCGTCGACGCCGACTGCGACGTCCACGACCTGCACGAGGTCGCCTGGCGGGCCTTCGGCAACACGGACTACGCCCGCGACCTCACGGTGGTCGAAGGCCCCGTCGACCACCTCGACCACGCCTCCTACCAGCAGTTCTGGGGCGGCAAGGCGGGCATCGACGCGACCCGTAAGTGGCCCGAGGAGGGGTACACGCGCGACGGCGGCTGGCCGGAGATGGTGGTGTCCGACCCGGACACGGCCGCGAAAGTGGACAGACGCTGGAAGGAATACGGCCTGTGAGTTCCGCATCCGCCTCCGCCGCCCTGCCCCAGCCGGGCCGCACCAAGGCCTTCCTGCGCCTCGTCATGATCGAACACTCGATCTTCGCGCTGCCCTTCGCCTACATCGCGGCGCTGACCGCGATGTTCCAGGTCGACAAGAACATCCACTGGGGCCGGCTGCTCCTGGTCACCGTCTGCATGGTGGGCCTGCGCACCTTCGCGATGGCGGTCAACCGGATCATCGACCGCGAGATCGACGCCCGTAACCCGCGCACCGCCCACCGTGAGCTGGTCACGGGCGCCATGTCGGTGAAGCACGCCTGGACCGGCGCCCTCGTCGCCGTCGTCGTCTTCCTCGGCTCGGCGGCCCTGCTGAACCCCCTGTGCCTGGCCCTCGCCCCCGTCGCGGTGATCCCGATGGTGGTGTACCCGTACGGCAAGCGGTTCACGAACTTCCCCCAGGCCATCCTGGGTCTCGCCCAGGCCATGGGCCCGGTCGGCGGCTGGCTGGCGATCACGGGGGAGTGGTCCTGGGACGCGGTCATCCTGGGGCTCGCGGTCGGCATCTGGATCGGCGGCTTCGACCTCATCTACGCCTGCCAGGACGTCGACACGGACCGCGAGACCGGCGTCCTGTCGGTGCCGGCCCGCTTCGGCATCCCGGCGGCGGTGTGGGGCGCCCGCGTCTGCCACGCGCTGACGACGGCCCTGCTGGCCTGGTACGCGCTGGCCACGGACGCGGGCGCGTTCTTCTGGCTGGGACTGGCGGTCGTGGCGGGGGCCTTCGTCTACGAGCACAGGATCGTGCGCCCGCACGACCTGTCACGACTGAACCGGGCGTTCTTCTCCGTCAACGGCTTCATCGGCATCGCTCTTTTCGGGTGTGCGCTGGTCGACCTGCTCGTCCGTGGACTCACGGTCTGAATTCGGGTACGGGTGACCGCCGGTAGGCTCAAGGTGTGAACGCAGGAGAAACGCAGCGCACGCCTTGGATCGTGGGGGTGTCCGGAGCGTCGGGGACGCCGTATGCGGCTGCTGTGCTGCGTGCGCTGCTCGATGCGGGGGAAGCCGTCGATCTGGTCGTCAGCCGGGCCTCGCGGCTCACGCTGCTCGACGAGACCGGGATCTCCTTCCGCGACGCCCACTGGCAGGACGACCTGCGGGAATGGCTGGCCAGGGGCGCCGACGGCAAACCCGGCACCTTCGCCGTGGACATCGACCGCGTACGGCACTGGAGCGCCGGTGACCTGGCGGCCGGGCCCTCCTCGGGGTCGTACGCCACCAAGGGGATGCTGATCGTGCCCGCCTCCACGGCCTGCGTGGCCGGGGTCGCGCTGGGGCTGTCGAAGGACCTGTTGCAGCGGGCGGCGAGCGTCACCCTCAAGGAACGGCGCGCTCTCGTCGTCGCCGTACGGGAGTCCCCGCTGAACGGGCAGACGCTGCGGCACCTGGTGACCCTGGACGACGCGGGCGCGAGCGTCGTACCGGCCTCGCCCGCCTTCTACGCCGGCGCCACCCACATCCAGGACCTCGTGGACTTCGTCGCCGGGCGCGTGCTCGACGCGGCGGGCGTCCCGCACCGGCTGTACACCCGCTGGGAGGGCGAACTCGGCGGGGGTGCCGGGGAATCCCGTACATCCCGTACTGATAACGACTGAGCCGGCGTACGTATCAGCAACTGGCAGGACCACTCATCACCTTCAGCAAGACCTTGAGCAGGCTTCACCCCCAAGCAAGTCTCACCTTCAGCAAGCTGTGAAATGTTCAGCATTCTTCAGGATTCTTCATCGGAAGGCTCGAATCGCATGGACGCCGTGGACAGGCAGCTCATCCAGGCCCTGAGGGAGAACGGCCGGGCCTCCTACGCCGAGCTGGGGCGCCTCGTCGGTCTGTCGGGGCCCAGTGTCACCGACCGCATCAACCGGCTGGAGACGGCCGGTGTCATCACCGGGTACCGCGCCACCGTCGACGCCGCCTCGCTCGGCCTCGGCGTCACCGCGCTCATCGGCATCTCGCTCTCCGACGCCGCCGACCACGAGGACGTGGCGCGTCGGCTGCGGGACCTCAGCGAGATCGAGGACTGCTGGTTCATCGCGGGCGACGACTCGTTCATGCTCAAGGTGCGGGCGAGCGACGTCGACGGACTCGAGAAGATCATCCGGCGGCTCAGCGGGACGCAGGGCGTCTCCAGGACCCGTACGACCATCGTGCTCTCCACGAAGTGGGAGAACAGGGTCGGTGAGCTGCCCGAAGAGCATTAGGGGCGGGGGCGTACGGTTGACCGGGCTGTAGGAAGGCCGAGCTGTCTAGGAGAGGGACGAGCGAGGGATGAGCATGGACGTCGGGCTCAAGCGCGAGCTGGAGGAGAAGGTCAGGGCCGGTGAGCGGCTGACCCGCGAGGACGGCATCGCGCTGTACGAGTCGGACGACCTGGCCTGGCTCGGCGGGCTGGCGCACGAGGTGCGCACGCGCAAGAACGGCGACGTCGTCCACTTCAACGTCAACCGGCACCTCAACATGACCAACGTGTGCACCGCCTCGTGCGCCTACTGCTCCTTCCAGCGCAAGCCGGGCGAGAAGGACGCGTACACGATGCGCATCGAGGAGGCGGTCAAGCTCGCCAAGGCGATGGAGGGCGAGAACCTCACCGAGCTGCACATCGTCAACGGCCTGCACCCGAGCCTTCCCTGGCGGTACTACCCGCGCTCGCTGCGGGAGCTGAAGGCCGCCCTGCCGAGCGTCTCCCTCAAGGCGTTCACGGCGACGGAGATCCACCACTTCGAGACGATCAGCGGCCTGTCGGCGTCCGAGATCCTCGACGAGCTGATCGACGCGGGCCTCGAGTCGCTGACCGGCGGCGGCGCCGAGATCTTCGACTGGGAGGTCCGCGAGCACATCGTCGACCACCGGACGCACTGGGAGGACTGGTCGCGCATCCACCGCCTCGCGCACGAGAAGGGTCTCAAGACCCCGTGCACGATGCTGTACGGCCACATCGAGGAGCCCCGCCACCGCGTGGACCACGTCCTGCGACTGCGTGAACTCCAGGACGAGACGGGCGGCTTCCAGGTCTTCATCCCGCTGCGCTACCAGCACGACTTCGTCGACATGAAGGACGGCAAGGTCAGGAACCGCCTCCAGGCGCGCACCCAGATGGCGACCGGCGCGGAGGCGCTCAAGACCTTCGCGGTGTCGAGGCTGCTGTTCGACAACGTGCCGCACGTCAAGGTCTTCTGGGTCATGCACGGCGTCCAGACCGCGCAGCTCGCGCTGCAGCACGGGGCGGACGACATGGACGGGTCGGTCGTCGAGTACAAGATCACGCATGACGCGGACAACTACGGCACGCCCAACAAGCTCACCCGCGACGATCTGCTCGACCTGATTCGGGACGCCGGGTTCCGGCCGGTGGAGCGGAATACTCGGTACGAGATCATTCGGGAGTACGAGGGTCCCGATCCGGCGCGTCGGGAGTCGCCTCAGCCGATGAGGGTGTGAGGGCGGATGTGACGTCGGGTGCGGGTGCGTGGGGGCCGGGCGCGCAGTTCCCCGCGCCCCTTGGGTGGGTACTCGGGGCCCATGCCTGATGAGGCGCCCGAAGATGCTTACACCGCAGAGCCCTTTGTTCCTGGCCGGGGCGGGCTGCCCGCCCTGCGCCGGGCCGCCGCCGACTGTCGGGGCTGTCCGCTCCACCGTGATGCCACCCAGACGGTCTTCGGTACGGGGGCCGCGCACGCGCGCGTGATGCTTGTCGGGGAGCAGCCCGGGGATCAGGAGGATCGGCAGGGGGAGCCGTTTGTCGGGCCTGCGGGGAAGTTGCTGGACCGGGCGCTCGCGGAAGCGGGGCTGGATCCGGCGGAGGCGTATGTCACCAACGCCGTGAAGCACTTCAAGTTCGCGCAGACCGAGCCCGGCAAACGCCGTATCCACCGGGCGCCCACCCTTCGGGAGATGACGGCCTGCGGGCCCTGGCTCGCCAAGGAGCTGGAGCTGGTCGCGCCGGAGCTGATCGTGGTCCTCGGCGCCACCGCCGGCAAGGCGCTGCTCGGCTCGTCGTTCCGGGTGACTCAGGTGCGCGGGACCGTGCTGGAGGAGGAGATCCACGGGAGGCGGGAGCGGCTCGTGCCGACCGTGCATCCGTCGGCCGTACTGCGGGCCGAGGACAGGGAGGCGGCGTACCGGGGCCTGGTGGCGGACCTGGAGGTGGCGGTACGGGCGCTGGGCTGACGGTGGGATGACGGCTGGGCTGACGGTGGGATGACGTACGTGACGCCGGGGCCGACTTGAGGCGACGGGTGCGTAATGATTACCCTCCCCTCATGCCCCTTACCTTCACCCTCGATCCCGCCGTCGACCCCGACCTCCGGGACGGCATCCTCGACCTGTGGGCGGACGTGTCCAACGCGGGCGGTGCCGTCGGCTTCGTCGCCCCGGTGGACCGGGAGACGATCCGGCCCGAGCTGGTGAAGCACTTCGTGGCGATGGCGGAGGGGCGCGTCCGGCTCCTGGTCGCGCACGACGAGGACGGGCGGGTCGCCGCGACCGCGTTCCTCACCTTCAACACGCACCGGCTGATGACCCACTGGGTGTGGCTGTACACGGTGATGGTGCACCCCCGCCACCAGGGCCGGGGCTACGGCCGGGACCTGCTCGCGGCGGCGGCGGACGCGGCCCGCACCTTCGAGGGCACGGAGGCGATCCGCCTCACCTGCCGAGGCGGCCACGGCCTGGAGCGTTTCTACGGCTCCTGCGGCTACAAGGAGGTCGGCCGCATACCGGGCGCGATACGGGTCGCGCCGGGCGACGACCGCGACGACATCATCATGCTGCTGCCTCTGACGTGAGCCCGTGCGTCCCCGTGCACCCGCCTGCAAGATCGGCACCTCGCCGTGCTTCACTGGACGGTGCCCTTTTTTGGAACTGGAAGAGTGGATTGAGATGCTCCGCTACACGCTGATGCGCTTCGGGATCCTGGCGGCCTGCCTGCTGGTGGTCTGGGGCCTCGTCTACTCCGGTATCGCACCGCGCGGCCTCGGCAGCTCCAACGGCATGTGGGTCATCCTGCTCTCCCTCGTGATCTCCGCCCCGATCAGCTTCGTGGCGCTCCGCAAGGAACGGGACCGGGCGTCGGTGCAGATCGTCGAGAAGGTGGACCGCGTCAAGGCCAACCTGGAGGCGAACCGCAGCCAGGAGGACGAGGCGGTCGACGAGGCGGCCCGCGCCCAGGCGCAGAACCCGGCTGAGAACCCGGCCGAGAACCCCGCTCGGAACTCTGCTGAGAACCGGGCTCAGAGCCAGATCTCCTGAAGCCGGGCACAACTACCCTTGCCCTCATGGGTGCTGTGAAGAACAAGCGGATGCCGCGTGCCGTCCGTGAGCAGCAGATGCTGGACGCCGCCGTACGGACCTTCGGCCAGCGTGGCTACATGGCCGCGTCGATGGACGAGATCGCCGAACTCGCCGGTGTCTCCAAGCCGTTGGTCTATCTGTACCTGAACTCGAAGGAAGACCTCTTCACCGCCTGCATCAGGCGCGAGGCCAGGACACTCACCGAGGCCGTCCGCGCCGGTGTCGAACCCGCCCTGCCCGCCGACCGCCAGCTCTGGGACGGCCTGTGCGCGTTCTTCACGCACACCGCCCAGAACCCGGACGGCTGGTCCGTGCTCCACCTCCAGGCCCGTACGCACGGCGAACCGTTCGCGACCGAGGTCACCGCGATGCGCGAGGAACTCGTCGCGTTCGTCACCCAGTTGATCGTGATCGCGGCCCGCGAGGCCCACAGCGACCCCTCCCTGCCCGAACGCGAGGTGGCCGGCCTGGCCGTGGCCCTGGTGGGCGCCGCCGAATCCCTCGCGGCCTGGGCCAACACGACCCCGGGCGTGACCGCGAAACAGGCGGCGACCACACTGATGAACTTCGCGTGGGCGGGCCTGGCCAACCTGATGACAGGGAGCCCCTGGACGGCCCCGAGTTCCTAGGGCCTGTCGTCAAATTCCCGTCGTCCGCCCGAAGGGCGGGCCTCGCGGCGGCAGGTGCGTGCTCTCGGCGTGCCGGACGCAGGCCCTCGTACTGGTTGTACGTGGGTCTGTGTCCGGTGCGGCGAGAGGGCGTGCATGTCGTCGCGAGGCAGGCGGGAATTTGACGACAGGCCCTAGGGCTCAGCGAGGCGCGGTGAGGGCGGGTGAGGGGTTCCCGTTGAGTCGGCGGTCGGTTCGGTCGTGGTGGATGGGTGTGTGTGAGGTGCTCAGGGGGAGGCCTGTTCCGTCGTGGCGGGTGGCGATGATCTCGGCGGCGATGGACAGGGCGGTCTCTTCGGGTGTGCGGGCGCCGAGGTCGAGGCCGATGGGTGAGTGCAGGCGGGTGAGTTCGGCTTGGGTGAGGCCGGTTTCGCGGAGTTTGCGGTGGCGGTCGGTGTGGGTGCGGCGGGAGCCCATGGCGCCGATGTAGGCGGCCGGCAGGCGTAGGGCTGTTTCCAGGAGGGGTACGTCGAACTTGGCGTCGTGGGTGAGGACGCAGATCACCGTGCGGTCGTCGGTCGGGGTGTGGCTCAGGTAGCGGTGGGGCCAGTCGATCACGATGTCGTCGGCCTCGGGGAAGCGCGTGCGGGTGGCGAAGACGGGCCGGGCGTCGCACACCGTGACGTGGTAGCCGAGGAACTTGCCCACGCGCACCAGGGCCGCCGCGAAGTCGATCGCCCCGAACACGAGCATGCGCGGGGGCGGCACGCTCGACTCGACGAACACGGTCAGGTCCGGTTCGCAGTGGGTTCCGTCCCGCGCGATGTCGAAGGTGCCGGTGCGGCCCGCGTCGAGCAGGGAGCGGGTCTCGTCGGCGACGGCACGGTCCAGGTCGGGGTGTTCGCCCAGTTCACCTTCGTACGAGCCGTCCTGGCGGACTGCCAGTGCCCGCCCGAGCAGCTGGGCCGGCCCGCGGATCACGCGGGCGAGCGCCACCGCATCGCCCCGGGCCGCGGCCGACAGCGCCGTCTGGAATGTCTTCCTGCCGGGTCCGTCGGCGGGTACCGGGGTGACCAGGATGTCGAGGACGCCGCCGCAGGTCAGGCCGACGGCGAAGGCGTCCTCGTCGCTGTAGCCGAACCGCTCACGCACCGCCACTCCGTCGGTGAGGGCCTGGGTGCACAGGTCGTACACCGCGCCTTCGACGCAGCCGCCGGACACCGAGCCGATGGCCGTGCCGTCGGTGTCGACGGCGAGCGCGGCGCCCGGGCCGCGCGGTGCGCTGCCGCTGACGGCCACGACCGTGGCCACGGCGAACTCCCGTCCCTCCTCGAGCCATTGGTTCAGCTCGCCAGCGATGTCCAGCACGTGCATGCCTTTCTTGCCGTAGGACGGATCGAACCGCCGTTGTCTCAGAGGAGTTTGTCCAGCGTGATCGGCAGGTCCCGCACCCGCTTGCCGGTCGCGTGGTACACGGCGTTCGCCACGGCCGCACCGACACCCGTGACTCCCACTTCGCCCGCGCCGAGGATGCCGAAGGCCGTGTTCGGGTCCGGGTCGTCAAGGAAGGACACGTCGATCGGCGGGATGTCGGCGTGCACGGGGACGTGGTACTCGGCCAGGCTGGGGTTCATGATCCGTCCGTTGCGCGGGTCGACGAGGGTCTCCTCGGCCATCGCCAGGCCCAGGCCCATCACGATGCCGCCGCGCAGCTGGCTGGCCGCCGTCTTCGCGTTGATCACCCTGCCGATGTCGAACACGCCGACCCACCGCGACACCCGCGTCTCACCGGTCTCGGCGTCGACCCTCACCTCGCAGAACTGGACACCGGAGGCAGCCTTGATCAACCGCTGGGCGCTGAGCAGGAAGCCCGGGAGGAACCGTGCCCGCCCGGCGATGCGGCCGAGCCGCGTCTCGGATCCGACTTTGGCTTCGACGTGCGGCACCTTCGCGCGCCGGAGTATCTCCTCGTTGCTGTCGCCGCCGGTCCTGCGGGCCATGGACTGCAGCTTCTGCTTCAGCTCCTCGCACGCCTGCAGCACACTGGCGGCGGTACTCGCGGTCTGGACGGAGGACGCGGCGGCCGGTCCCATCGGCAGATCGGAATCGCCGTACTCCACGCGGACCGCGTCGAACGGCACACCCAGCGCGTCGGCCGTGATCTGGGCCTGAGCCGTGGCCGCGCCCATGCCCATCTCCTGGAAGGCGCAGCGCACCAGGACGCTGCCGTCGGCCGACAGTCGGACCGTGACGTTGACCGGCATCGACAGTGCCGGGTGGAACGCCGTGGCCATGCCCGTCCCGACCAGCCACCGTCCCTCGCGTGTCGAGCGCGGTTCGGGGTTGCGCTCGTGCCAGCCGAACCGCTCCGCGCCCAGCGCGTAAAGCTCCGGCAGCTTGCGGTGCGAGAACTTCTTCTTGCCGTCGATCGGGTCGACCGCGGTGTCATTGCGCAGGCGCAGCTCGATCGGGTCCATGCCCAGCTCGTAGGCCAGTTCGTCGATCGCGGACTCCAGCGCGAAGGTACCGATCGCCTCGCCCGGCGCCCGCATGAAGGTGCTGGGCAGCAGGTCGAGCCGCACGCGGTCATGCCGCGCGAGGATGTTCTCGGCCGCGTAGAGGTGCTGGGACGCGGAGGTGACCTGCTCGAAATTGCCGCCGATCTCGCTGGCGCGGGTGACGCTGGTGTGCAGCAGCGAGGTCAGCCTGCCGTCGCGGTCGGCCCCGAGCGCGACCCGCTGGATGGAGGGGGTGCGTCCGCCCACCGTGCGGTAGACCGCCTCCCGCGACAGCACCAGCCGCACGGGCCTGCTGGTCGCGCGTGCGGCCAGCGCCGCGAGGATGGTGCCGGGCCACATCGCGAACTTGCCGCCGAAGGCGCCGCCGACGAAGGGCGCCAGTACCCGTACGTTGGTCCTGGGTACGGAGAACCGCAGCGCGAGGTGGGTGCGGAACCAGTCGATGGACTGCGTCGCGTCGTGGACGGTCAGCCGGTCGCCGTCCCAGACGGCGATGGTGGAGTGCAGCTCCAGCGCGTTGTGGCTGTGCGGCGGGGTGGTGTACCGCAGGTCCAGCGACACCTGCGCGGTGGCGAGCGCGGCCTCCGCGTCGCCCCTCTCCGCTCCCTGGGGGAAGAAGGAGTTGTTCGTTTGCGGCTGTGCGTCGTGTTGGACCCCCTCGAAGTCCACCACGGACTCGGTCACCGCGTACTCGGCGCGCACCAGCGCGGCTGCCTCCCGGGCGGCGGCGGAGGTCTCCGCTACGACCACCGCGATCGGCTGCCCCTCCCACAGCACCTCGTCGCTCTGCAGGTAGTTCACCGAGGTGCCGGAGAACAACATGGTGAAGTTGAACGTTCCGGCCTTGGGCGCCGGTTTCATGGGGGGTGCGTTGAGGTGGGTGAGGACGGCGATCACGCCCGGCACCGCGCTCGCCTCGTCGGTGTGCAGTACGGTGACGCGGCCGCGGCTGATGGTGGCGTGCACGAGTACGGCGTGCGCGAGGCCGGGGTAGAAGTGCTCGGCGGCGAACTTCGCGGCGCCGGTCGTCTTGACGCCGCCGTCGATGCGGTCGAGCGGTTGTCCGATCGTGGTCATGCCGCCCTGCCTTCTTCCTGCCTTTGAGTTCGGCATCAGGCGGCGCTCCCGTCGGTCAGCAGCTGCCGCAGGGTCGCCGCGATCGTGCGCCGTGCGAGTTCGATCTTGAAGGCGTTCTGCGGTCCGCCCTCTGCGGCGGCGAGTTCGGCTTCCGCCGCCCGCCGGAAGGCCTCCTCGGTCGGGGGCTGACCGAGCAGGAACCGTTCGGCTTCGGTGGCGCGCCAGGGTTTGGTGGCTACGCCGCCGAGTGCGAGCCGTACGTCGGTGATCACGCCGTCCTCGACGGCGAGCGCGGCGGCGACCGAGACGAGGGCGAAGGCGTACGACGCCCGGTCGCGGACCTTGCGGTAGAGCGAGTGCGCCGCGACCGGCACCGGGGGCAGTTCGACGGCCGTGATCAGCTCGTCGGGGGCCAGCACCGACTCGATGTGCGGGGTGTCGCCGGGCAGCGTGTGGAAGTCGGCGACTGGGATACGCCGTACGCCGCGCACGCTCTCCGCTTCGACGACCGCGTCGAGGAGCACCAGCGCCACGGCCATGTCCGAGGGGTGGGTGGCGATGCAGTGTTCGCTCGTGCCCAGGACCGCGCTGCCGCGGGAGAACCCGCCGATCGCGTCGCAACCGGTGCCGGGCGCGCGTTTGTTGCAGCTTGCGGTCTCGTCGTAGAAGTACATGCAGCGGGTGCGCTGGAGGAGGTTGCCTCCGACGGTCGCCATGTTCCGCAGTTGCGCGGAGGCGCCGAGCAGGATGGCCTGCGCCAGGACCGGGTAGCGGGTGCGGACGAGGGGGTCCGCGGCGAGGCGGCTGTTGCTCACCAGCGCGCCGACGCGGAGGGTGCCGTCGGGGAGTTCCTCGATGTCGGTCAGGGGCAGGCGGGTGATGTCGACGAGCGTCGCCGGGTGTTCGATGCCCTCGCGCATGAGGTCGACGAGGTTCGTCCCGCCGGCGAGGAACTTCACGCCCTCGCCGTCGGCGGCCGTGCGCAGCGCCGTGTCCACATCCGTCGCACTGGCGTAGGAGAACGACTTCACTTCGCGACCTCCCTGATCGCCGAGACGATGCCGTTGTAGGCGCCGCAACGGCACAGGTTGCCGCTCATCCGCTCCCGGATCTCCGCCTCGTCCAACTCCCCGCCACCGTCGGCGAGATGCTCGGTCGCCGCGCTGGGCGCGCCCTCCTTGTGCTCGGCCAGCATCCCGATCGCCGAACAGATCTGACCCGGCGTGCAGTACCCGCACTGGAACCCGTCCGTGCGCACGAACGCCTCCTGCAACGGGTGGTCGACCCCCTCGATCGTCGTGATCTCCCGGCCCTCGTACTGCACCGCCAGCGCGAGACAGGCGTTGATCCGCCGCCCGTCCACCAGCACCGTGCAGGCACCGCACGCGCCCTGGTCGCAGCCCTTCTTCGTGCCGGTCAGGTTCAGGTACTCGCGCAACGCGTCCAGCAGACTCACTTGCGGCGCGACGTCCAGTCTTCGGGCGGATCCATTGATCCGCAGCTCTATCTCCACCTGTCATTCCTCCGGTTCACCCGAGGGCTCGTTGTCTTGAGGGGTGCTCGCGAATGGTGATCGTTGTGCAGGTCACGCGCTGTCGGCGGGCAGCGCCGGGTAGTCGGTGTAGCCGCGGTGGTCGCCGCCGTAGAAGGTGGCCGCGTCGGGGGTGTTGTACGGGCCACCGGCTGCGAGCCGGGCGGGCAGGTCGGGGTTGGCCAGGAACAGGGCGCCGAAGGCGACGATGTCGGCGGTGCCGTCCTCGATGAGGGCGAGTGCGTCGGGGCCGGTGGTCTCGGGGTGGGTGAAGGGGTTGAGGACGAACGCCGTCGGCCAGTCCTTGCGCAGCCGGAGGGTCAGGTCGCGGTCCGGGCTCTCGACCAGGTGCAGGTAGGCGAGGTCCAGCCGGGCGAGACCGGCGATCAGGGTGCTGTAGGTCTCCAGCACGTCCGCCGGGTCGGTCTCGGCGATGTCGTTGTAGGGGTTGCCGGGCGAGATGCGGAAGCCGGTCCGGTGACCGCCGATCGCCTCCGCGACGGCCCTGGCGACCTCGATGCCGAAGCGGACCCGGTCCGCGGGCCCGCCTCCCCAACTGTCGGTGCGCAGGTTGGTGTTGGGGGCGAGGAACTGGTGGATCAGGTAGCCGTTCGCGCCGTGGATCTCCACGCCGTCGAAGCCGGCGGAGATCGCGTTGTGGGCGGCCTCGGCGTAGTCGGCGATCGTCCGGGTGATGCCGTCCTGGTCCAGTTCCCTGGGTGTGACGTAGTCGTGGGGGCCCTCGTACGTGAACACCTGGCCGGTCGCCGCGACGGCGGAGGGGGCGACGGGGACGAGTCCGTCGGGCAGCAGGCTGGGGTGGCCGATCCGGCCGGTGTGCATGAGCTGCGCGAAGATCGTGCCGCCCTGGGCGTGGACGGCGTCGGTCACCTTCCGCCAGGCGTCGACCTGCGCCGCGGAGTGCAGGCCGGGGGTGTTGGTGTAGCCCTGGCCGACCGCCGACGGCTGGATGCCCTCGGTGACGATCAGGCCGGCGCTCGCGCGCTGGGCGTAGTAGGTGGCCGTCAGCTCCGTCGCCGTGGCTGCGGGAGCGTCGGCGCGGCTGCGGGTCATCGGTGCCATCGCGATGCGGTTGGCCAGCGGCTTTCCGCTCAGGTCGATCGGGTCGAACGCGGTAGTCATGGCGGCTTCCCTCGAGGAACGGGTCGGGTGGGAGAGGTTGGAGAGCTAGTAGAGACTGTACATCTCTTTGAGACTGAGTCTCAAGATGAGTCGTGGCAGTAATATGCCTCGTATGACCGACTCCGCGAGCGCCGCCAACCCCACCCCGCCGAAGCCGCCCGGTCTGCGTGAGCGCATGCGGGCGACGGTCCGGACGGAAGTGACGGAAGTGGCGCTCCGGCTCTTCACCGCTCAGGGCTTCGACCGGACGACCGCCGACCAGATCGCGGCGGAAGCGGGACTGTCGCGCGCCAGCCTGTTCCGGTACTTCGGGACCAAGGAAGACATCGTGCTGGGCGGCCTGGAGGGCAATGGCCCGCAGGTCGTGGAGGCGCTCGCCGCCCGTCCCGACGAGGAGCGGCCCTTGGTGGCGCTGCGCCGGGCGTTCGACGTCCTGGTACGGGTGAACGAGGAAGCGCCCGAGCAGACGCTGAGCTTTCTGCGCCTGCTGCACGGGACGCCGTCACTGCGCGCCCGGCACTTCGAGAAGCAGCTGAAGTGGCAGGAACAGATGGTGCCGGAGATCGCCAGGCGACTGGAAACCGGCCCTGACGATCCGGAGGACCCCAGACCGACCGCCTTGGTAGCAGCCGCCCTGGCCTGCCTGGACGCGGCAGCGAGAGGATGGGTGGCCGGCGAGGGCAAGGCTTCCCTCGCCGACCTGCTCGACCGGGCAATGGGCGCCCTGACGGAATAGCCGCTCCAGGGACGGCCGAAGGCCCCCTAAGGGGCGCGGGGAACTGCGCGACCGGCCACAACGGCGCCGCACCAGACAACAAACCCCTCGGGGCCGCGGGGAACTACGCAACCGGCCCCAGCGGCCACTCCCTAAGGGGCGCGGGGAACTGCGCGACCGGCCACTATGGCGCCGCAGCAGACGACGAACCCCCTAGGGGCGCGGGGAACTGCGCGACCAGCCCCAACGGCGCCGCAGCAGACAAGCAAACAAACGAACCCCTACACCCGCCGCACATCCCCCCGCAAATGCACCCGCCCCCCACCACCCCGAAGCTCAAACCCCCCAAACCCATCCGCCCCATACTCCACCGCCCCCGGCAACAACACCGGCGCCCTGAACTCCGCACGGACCCAGGCCGACGGCGGCGCGCCATGCGCGGCGAGGCAGCGCGCGACGGTCCACATGCCATGGGCTATCGCACGCCGAAACCCGAAGAGGCGCGCGGCAAGCGGATGCAGATGAATGGGGTTGCGGTCACCGGATGCGCCCGCGTACCGCCGCCCGAGATCCCCGCAGAGCCGCCACTCGGCGACGAGGGGGAGCACCTCACGTTCGTCATAAACACCGCCCCCACCCCTGGGCGTACCGGCGGCAAGGTCACGCCGGTGCCGTGCGAGATACGTGCTCCGCGACTCCCACACCAGCTCCTCACCGTCACCGTCCCGCACCTCCGTCTGCACGGCGACCTCGGTGCCGCGTCGATGCGGCGCCAACTCCTCGACGTACACCGTGAGTTCGTAGTAGCCGCCGGTGGCGGTGAGCGGGCGCCAGCGGACGATCTCGACCGAGGTGTGGACCAGGCCGAGGAGCGGGAGCGGGAAGCCGCGGTCGGTCATCAGGAGCATGGCCAGGGGGAAGCCGAGGACGTGCGGGTAGGTGATGGGGAGGGAGTCGTCGCCGACGGGGAAGCCGCAGACCCGTTCGTAGGCGGCGAGGCGGGCGAGGTCGATGCGTACGCCGGGCAGCACGAGGCGGGTGCCGGGGTGGCCGGCGTACGGGCGGGGCCGGTCGAGGGCGGCCTTCTTGAAGGGGGACAGCAGGGCGCCCCGGGCGAGCAGGGGTGTCAGGGCCGGGGATCGGTCGAGGGTGCGAACAGAGCGGTCGGCCATGGTCAACTCCCACCTCGATACCTTACTTACTCCAGAGTCAGGTTACCGGAGGTAAGTCCCAGAACACCCCGAGATGAAAGTGTGAAGAACCACTGGGAACGCGCGTAGGGCCGGTGCTAACGTGAAAAACGCTCAGGACAGGGCAAGATGACGCATCGGTAACCTGTGTGACGCCTGAGCTTGCACATCCCCGCCGCTTCACCGCCCCGGAACCCGCACGAACCCCCCACGCGCGAGCCGTACGATCCGGTTTCTGAACAGCGGCACCGCCGAAGTCGTACATCTGTGGTGAACACCATCAGAGGTGTACACGCCGGAAGGCCGCCGCACGCCACAGGAGCTGCTCGTGTCCTCGTCGTTCCCGTCCTCCCCGCCCTCGCCGCCGATCGTGACCGCCGTCGGCTACGACGGTGAACCCCTCCTGGTGGAGCCCGAGATCCGACGACTGGACGGGGCCGTACGGGAGGTGTCCGTCCCGGCGTTCGTCGCGCCCGTGACGTACGGCTCGCTCGCCGACCTCCCGTTCGACAACGCGAACGAGGAACCCGAGGCGACCGCCCTCAGCCGCCGTACGCCGGACGGGAGTTGGGCGGACGTGACGGCGGCCGAGTTCGCCGAGCAGGTGCTCGCGGTGGCCAAGGGGCTGATAGCCGAGGGCCTGATGCCGGGCGACCGGCTGGCCATCATGGCGCGGACGACGTACGAGTGGACGCTCATGGACTTCGCCGCGTGGGCGGCGGGCCTGGTGACCGTCCCCATCTACCCGACGTCCTCCGCCTTCCAGACCCGCTGGATCCTCCAGGACTCCGGCGCCGTCGCCCTCGCCGCGGAGACCGTCGCCCAGGCCGCCGCCCTCGGCCCGGAGCGCGACCGTATCCCCGACCTGCGGCACATGTGGGTCTTCGAGAAGGGGCACCTCGACCGGCTCGCCGAGCTCGGCAAGGACGTACCGGACCAGGAAGTCGCCGTACGGCGTGGGGTGTTGGGCCCCGACACGCTCGCCACCCTCATCTACACCTCCGGCACCACGGGCCGCCCGAAGGGCTGCGCGCTGTCGCACGGCAACTTCTTCGCCGAGGTCGACAACGCCATCGAACTCCTCTACCCCGTCTTCCGGGAACAGACCAAGGACGAGGCGTCGGTGCTGCTGTTCCTGCCGATGTCGCACGTCTTCGGGCGGATGGTGGCCATCGCGTGCATCCGCGCGGGCATCCGCCTGGGCCACGCCCCGAGCCTCAAGTCGGAAGACCTGCTGGGGGACTTGGCGGCCTTCAGGCCCACCTGCCTCCTGGCCATCCCGTACATGCTGGAGAAGGTCTTCAACACCGCCCGCGCCAGGGCCGAGACGGGCAAGCGGGTCTCGTCCTTCGACCGCGCGGTGGCCGTGGCCCGCCGCTACAGCGAGGCGGTGGAGGAACAGCGCCACGGCATCGGCCACGGCCCCAGCCGCGCCCTGCGCACCGCGCGCACCTTCTACGACCCCCTCGTGTACCGCCGTATCCGCAACGCCATGGGCGGCAGGGTCCGTTACATGATCTGCGGCGGCTCACCGCTCGGCCGCCCGCTGGCCGGGTTCTTCGCCGGCGCGGGCATCGAGATCTACGAGGGGTACGGCCTCACCGAGTCCACGGGCGCGGCCACGGTCACGCCACCGCTCAAACCCCGCGTGGGCACGGTGGGTTGGCCCCTTCCCGGCACCCGCGTCCGGATCGCCGCCGACGGCGAGGTGGAGCTGTCCGGCGACCAGATCCTGCGCGGCTACTGGGACCCGAGCGCGGGCGGCGTCGTCCCGGCGGCACCGGACGGCTGGCTGGCGACCGGTGACATCGGCTCCCTCGACGAGGAGGGCTATCTGACGATCACCGGCCGCAAGAAGGAGATCCTGATCACCGCCGGCGGCAAGAGCGTGGCCCCGGCGCCCATGGAGAACTGGCTGCGGGCCCACCCCCTGATCTCCCAGGCGATGGTCCTGGGCGACGGCCGCCCCTACATCTCGGCCCTGATCACCCTCGACACCCCCGGCCTCACCCACTGGCGCCAGATGCAGGGCAAACACCCGGTACCGGCCGAACTCCTCATGGATGACGCCGACTTGAGGGCGGTCATCCAGCGGGCGGTGGAGGAGGCCAACAAACTGGTCTCCCGCCCGGAGTCGATCCGCCGCTTCACCATCCTCCCCGTCGACTTCACGGAGGAGGAGGGCCACCTGACCCCGTCGATGAAACTCCGCCGCTTCGAGATCATGCGGGACTTCGCGGCGGAGGTGGAGGGGTTGTACGAGCGGTAGGCGGAGGGTTGTACCGGCGCGGCGGCAGTCGGGAGGGCCGCCCGGCGGTGGGCGGAGGTTTGCCCGGCGGTGGGCCATATGTCTTCCGATAGTCATCTCGGCGGGTCACAATCACGCCATGACGGAGACGACCACCACGAGTGTGCCGCCGACCCGCAGCAGTCCGGTGGATGTCGTCCGCGGGTTTTTGACGAGTGGTGTGTCGGGAGCCTCGCTGACCGCGTTCGCGGTGGGCTGCATCATCGAGGACGTGCAGCCGATCATCGGCAGCCTCGTTCTCCCGGTGGTCTACGCACTGCTCCACTACCTCTCCCGCGCCCCGGAACGGGCTCGCAGGGCGGCCCTCGTCCCCGTCCCAGCGCTCGCGATGGTCGAGAGCCTGAAGGCCAGCGGGTCCGAACTGTCGTCGAACATACCGATCGACTTCGACCTCACGGTCGCCCCGGACGACGCGCCCGTGTTCCGCGCCCGGATGAACGACTGGGTCAAGCTCGTAAACGTCCCCGACTACCAGCCGCGCGACATCGTGGTCGTCGAGTACCCGCCGCACCGGCCGTGGGAGGTACGGCTCGTCAAGCAGCCGACTCCGGAATGGCAGCGCAGGGCGGCCGACGCGGCCATCGACTCGGCGCCCGAGTCGACGCTGGTGAAGGAACCGCCGATCAGCGACGGACACGCCGGGGCCGGCCTCGTCGGCTTTTTCGTCGGGGTGGCGGTGGTTCTGTTGCTGTTCCGCGCAGACCTGACGGACAAGGTCTGCGGCTCGGACGGGGACACGGGCAAACCCTTGTCGTCGTCCTCGGCGCAGTCTTCGCCCCCGCCCTCGTCGTCATCGTCATCCTCGATGAACACCACGGTGGTGTCGTCGGGGTCCGGCACGGTCGTTCTGGGTTCGGGACAGTCGTTCCTCGACGAGGGTGAGCTGCGGCGGGCCGTCGAGTCGCTGACCAAGGGCGGCAAGGGCCAGGCGCTCGTGTTGGCCGTCGAGGACAGCACGCTGTCGGTGGTGTTCCCGCCTTCGGGCCCCCAGCCCCCGCTCTTCGACCCGAACTCCCTGCCGTACGAGCGCATCCCGGCCCTGGTGAGGGAGGCGCGGACGACTCTCGGCGTCCGCTCGCCCCAGTCCTGGCAGCTGACGGCCGACCGTCTCACCGGCTCACTCAACCTGAGGGTGAGTGTGACAGGGGCGGGCGACGACACGGCGTCCCTGGTGGCGAACGGGAAGGGCGAGGTCGTAGGGCGGACGCGGGCGGCGAACTGAGAGCGGGGAGGAGCGGGGAGGAGAGGGGAGGGGAGGAGAGGGGAGGGGAGGCTCAGCGCCCGGCGCCCTTCCTCGCCGCCACCGTGTCCGCGAACGCCCGCGCCGCCGGACTCAGCGCGTCCCACCGCCGCACGGCCCACCCCACCGCCAACGGCCGGAGCGCGGGCAGCGGAATCAGCCGCACCGGCCCCTCGCTGCCCGGCACCGGCAGGTCCGGGACGGCCGGCACGATGGCGTACCCGAGCCCCAACTCCGCGAGCAGCAAAGCCGTGTCCCAGTCGGCGACACTCGTGTCGAACGCCGGTCGCGCCCCCAACTCCGCGAACGCCGCTTCCAGTTGGGCGGCGGACGTCGAGTTCGGCGGCAGCCTGATCAACCGCAGGTCGCGCAGATCGTCGGCCTCGGCGTACGCCCGCCGCGCGAGCGGATCACCGGCGCGTACGGCGAGCACCCACGGCAGCTCCATCACCACCCGCTGCTCGATGCCCCGCACGGGCGCCCCGATGGTGACCCACGCGAGGTCCAGCTCGCTGTCGGCGAGCGCGGCGAAACACCCCCGGCTGGAGTTCTCCGTACGGAACTCCAGGCTGACGCCCGGGTGTTGACGCCGGAAGGCGACCACCGCCTCCGCCATGAAATGCCGCACGGTGGTCGCACCGGTGGCGATCCGCACCGACCCGGTCTCCCCGTCGACGAGATCCTTGAGGCTCCGCAGCGCGAGATCCAGCCCGGCGATGCCCTCCGAGGCGGCGGCCTGCAACACCCGCCCGGCCGCGGTCGGTACGACACCCCGCGCATGCCGCTCCAGCAGGGCGACGCCCGTCTCCCGCTCCAGCCGTTTCACATGCTGGCTGACGGCCGACTGGGTGCACGCGAGGTCACGCGCGACCGCGCTCAGGCTCCCGGCCCGGCACACGGCGACGAAGACACGCAGGTCGTCCAGGGTCACACCACCCAGCTAACACCCAACTCAACCCGCACCCCAACCCCCACCCCACCCCCCACCCCAACACCCAAGTAAATACTTGGAGTTGGTGACAGAACCTTAGGATTGACTGGCTACGGACCGGTACGTCACGATCGTTGCAGGGCCCAGGCGGCAACCCGTCCCGCGCCCCCGCCGGGGTCCGGACCACAGGGTGGGGAGCGGACGGGTGCCGACCTTTCGCGCACCGAGAGGACGCCACCCCATGTCCGCTTCCCCTCCCTCTCCCCCTACGCTCGTCCCCTCCACGGCAGCTCAAGCAGTCGCGTTTCTACGGCAGTTGGGCGCCGAACAGATAGGCCACCCCGGCGGCACCCTGCTCGCCCACCTCTGCCGGGTCTACCGGCTGCTCGCCGCCTGGGACGCCCGGCCGGCCCTCCGCCTGGCGGGTCTCTGCCACGCCGCCTACGGCACCGACGGCTTCCCCACCGCCCTGCTCACCCTCGACCGCCGGGCCGAGCTGGCGAGGGTCATCGGCTCGGAGGCGGAGGAGATCGTCCACACGTACGCCGCCATGGACCGCAAGGCCACCTACCCGGGCCTGGCCACCCCGGACGCGCCGTTCCACGACCGCTTCATCGGCGGCGCCCGGGCCATGCCCCGCGACCGCCGCGAGGACCTCGCCGAACTGACGGCCGCGAACGAACTCGACCTGGCCCGCATCAACCCGGTGTTCCGCGAACAGTGGGGCCCGCACCTCCTCGCCCTGTTCACCGGCTTCCGGCCCCTGCTGAGCGCACCGGCGTGGGAGGAGACGGAAACGCTGCTGGGCCGCCGAGACGGCCGGGACCACTGAGGACCACCACCCTGACCATCTTCAAGGCGGCACTACGCTGCTCTGTCGTGCAGGAGACGCGACTCGACACCGCTAGGATCCGGGCGGCTCGCCGGGTCATCGACCCGGTCTTTCTCGACACCCCGCTGTATCGCTGCGAGGCGCTGGAGGCCGTCCTCGGGTGTGCGGTGAGCATCAAGCTCGAAACGGCGAACCCGGTCCGCAGCTTCAAGGCCCGCGGCACGGAGGTGATCGCGAGCCGGCTCGCACACAACGGCTCGTGCGCCGTTGTGTGCGCCAGCGCGGGCAACCTGGGCCAGGCCCTCGCCTGGTCCGGTCGCGGCCGGGAACTCGACGTCACCGTCGTGGCATCCCGCTTCGCGACTCGCACCAAGCTGGAGCGCATCCGTGCGTTGGGCGCCCGCCTGGAACTGGTGGACGGCGACCACGAGGTGGCCCGTGAGCGGGCGGCGGCCATCGCACGGTACGACGGAATCCGGCTCGTCGAGGACAGCCTGGACCTCGAGACCTGCGAGGGTGCGGCGACCATCGGCCTCGAACTGACGGAAGCCGCGCCCTCGTTCGACACCGTCCTGATCGCTCTCGGCGGTGGGGCGCTGGCCACCGGCGTGGGTCATGTGCTGAAGGAAGCGGCACCCGAGGTCGACGTGATCTGCGTCCAGCCGCTGGGCGCACCGGCGTTGACCCACTCCTGGCACCAACGGCGGGTCGTCACCACCGACTCGACCGACACCATCGCCGACGGAGTGGCCGGCCGATGCCCCATCCCGGCCGTCCTGGACGACCTCCTCCTGGTCGCCGACGACGCCGTCCTCGTCCAAGAAGCGTCGATCATCGCCGGTATGCGGCTGCTCCTCGAACACGCCGGACTCGTCGTCGAACCGTCGGCCGCGCTCGGCATCGCCGCGATCCTCGAAGACCGCGACCGCTTCGCCGGCCGACATGTGGTCACCATCCTGTGCGGCAGCAACGTCGACGTGGACGCCTATCGCCGGTGGTGCGCGCCTGCGCTCTGACGCGGCGTACGTCACTGTCCGGCGGAGACCGACCAGCGCACGCCGGAGGTGCCGGTGACGTGGACGTACGCGTCCGGGTCCGGCGTGCTGATCTCCGCCTCGTTGTAGATGCTGACGACCTTGCCGGCCTCACAGTTCTCGGCGAAGGTCATGCCGAGGTCCTTGACCTCGACCTTCACCTTGCCGTTGCCCTCGCAGTTCAGGGCGATCCCGAGGGTTCCCTTGTGGAGCCCGCCCTTGAGGGGGATGGCGCGACCGGACTGCCCGTTGGCGAACGAGGCGATGACCTTCCGCTCGATCTTCGGAGCCTCGGTGACGCTCTCGCCGTTGGTCTGGTCAACCTCGACGGCGGCTGCGGGTGTGGCCGGAGCCGACTTCTTGGCCGAGGTCTTCGGGCCGTCGCCGGCGCCGTCACCGGCGCCGTTGTCGCTGGTGCAGGCGGTGCCGGTCAGCAGTACGGCGGCGCAGATCGCTGCCGCTGTGGCGGCGCGGGTGATGGTGGTCATGTCCCGATCATCACCACGGCGGCTGCCGGGAAAGCCGACGCGGGCAGGCCCGCAGCACGCCCGCAGCACAGCTGTTACAGAGCCGCCCGGCGGAGGAAGGCGGCCCATGAAAGACAGGTGAGTTGGTGGTGCGGCGGATCACCAGGGGATGACGCCGTCGTCCTCGAAGAACGCACCGGTCGGGCCGTCGTCGGGCAGTGTGGCGAGCCGGACGGGGGTGGCCGCGCCCTGCTCGGGGGTGCGGGAGCCGTAGAAGCCGTTGAGGTCGGTCGCGACCAGGCCCGGGCAGGCGGCGTTGATCAGGATGTTCGTGTCCGCGAGCTGCCGGGCGTACTGGACGGTGACGGCGTTGAGGAACGACTTCGACGGTGCGTAGGCGGCCATGACGGGCCCGACCTCGATGTCCGGGTCCGCCTGTCGGGTCAGGGAGCCGACGGAACTGGAGACGTTGACGATGCGCGGCGACGTCGAGCGCCGCAGCAGCGGCAGCATCGCGTTGGTCACCCGGATGACACCGAGGACGTTGGTCTCCAGCACGGTGCGGACCATGTCGAGGTCGAGCGTGGTCGGGTCCTGGCCCCAGCCCGGCCCCGTCTCTCCTGAGATGCCGGCGTTGTTGACCAGGACGTCCAGGTGTCCGGCTTGCCGTTCGATCAGTTCCGCGGCAGCGCTGACGCTTCGGTCGCCCGTCACATCCAGCGGCACCCCGAACGCGTCCACCCCGGCGGCGCGCAGCTTCTCGACCGCGGTCTCGCAGCGTGTCTTGTCGCGGGCTCCCACGCCCACGCGGTATCCGAGGGCGCCCAGCCCCGCTGCGATCTCGTACCCGATTCCCTTGTTCGCGCCGGTCACCAGCGCGATCTTCGTTTCGCTCATGCCGTTGATGCTCGCTCGATGACGGCCCGCGCATCCAACACCGATACGGTGGTCTGTCATACCCGCCAGGTATCACAGAGATACTCTGCGGAAGTGGACACCCTGAACGCCCTGAACGCCCTGAACACCCAGAACACCCTGGACACCTTGGAGACCCGCGAGCTGCGCTACTTCGTCGCCGTCGCCGAGGAGCTGCACTTCGGCCGCGCCGCCGAACGTCTCGGCATGGCCCAACCGCCGCTCTCCCGGGCGATTCAGCAGCTCGAACGACGCCTCGGAGTCCGCCTGTTGGACCGTAACCGGCGCGGTGTCAGCCTGACCGGCGCCGGGGAGGTGCTGCTGTACGAGGGCCGCGCGGCCCTTGACGCGACCGTCGCCGCCGCGCGCCGCACCCGTCGTGCCGGTGGCGCCGACAGCCCGGGCGGGCCGCGCAACCGGCTCGTGCTGGCGGTGAAGGCCGCCGCGGCTCACGAGCTGCTGCAGAAGCTTCTCGGCGCCTACGCGGCCGAGCCCGACGCCGCCGACATCGAGGTCCTGCCGTGCGGCTTCTGCGAGCAGGAGGAGCTGCTGCGCGACGGCCGCGCCGATGTGGCGCTCATGCACGCGCCGTTCAACTCCCTCGCCGGATTCGACAGCGAGGTGCTGATGACCGAGGGACAGATCGCCGTGCTGCCCGCCGGTCACCCCCTCGCCGCACGGAAGACGCTGTCCCTGGCGGACATCGAGGACGTCCCCGACCTTCCGCAAGCCCGCTGGCCCCGCCACGGCACGTACCCGCCCGGCCCCGGCCCCGCAATCCGCGACCAGACGCAGCTGGCCCAGCTGATCGCCCTCGGACGCACGATGGCTGTCTTCCCCGAGTCCGCCCGTGCCTGGCTGTGGGCCGAGCACGTCGCCGTCCCCGTGACCGACGCGCCTCCCGTCGTCACCCACATCGCCTGGCCCGCGCACAGCCGCTCCCTCGCCCTCGCCGGACTGATCCGCACGGCCACCCGACTGTGACCGTGTGCGGCGCGGACAACGGCCGACCGAGCGGCCCGACCAACCTCTGACCTGCGGGTCTCCAGGGAGTGACCAGCGGGTCAAGCCCCGCTCACGACCGCCCGCCGAACTGCCACCCGTGCACCTCGATCGCCGCATACCGGTCCGGAGTCGCGAGGACGGCGCGGGCCGTGGCCGGGTCCGGGGCGCGGAGCAGGGCCGCCGTGCCCAGCCAGGTGGTGGCGTCGTCGGAGAGCAGCGGGCCGTACGCGATCAGGTTCTCCGTGTCGGACGGCAGGTCGAGGTCGGCGCCCTCACCGGCACCGGCGCCGACACCCGTGCTGTGTCCGAGGCCGATCACCAGGTACCGCCTGCCTTCGGTCGGGCCGCCGGGGAACTCCCACATCGTGCGTCCCAGCGTGTTGCGCCACCGGCGCAGCAGTACGTCACGGTAGGCGCCGGCCTGGTAGCACGGCTCGTCGAAGGCGAACGCGCGGGCGGTGGCGGGATCCGGCAGGTCGAGGATGTGCACGCTGCCGGTGAGGGTGTCGCCGTCGTCGGCGAAGGTCGGGCCGCGGGCGATCATCTCCTTGGCGTACTGGTCCATGTACGACCAGTGCTCTTCCAGCAGTTCGTCGCGCAGCGCCAGGGAATCCGGCCGGTCACGGTGGTAGCAGAGGAACTCCATGCCCGTAGGCGTACCAGGTTCTCCCGGCGCATGTCGCTTGACTTCACAAGACCCAAGTAGGACATTCCCGCCCCATGAACCCAGAAACGGACTCCACGCGACGTACCGAACTCCCCTCCAGACGTGGTGTGTTGGCGGGCGCGGCGGCGGCAGCGACAGCGACAGCGGTGGGTGTAGGGGTGGGGGCAGGTGGGTCCGCCCGGGCGGCGGTGCCGCCGCCCCTCCTCGGGACGTACGACGTCGTCGTGATCGGCGCCGGTGCCGCCGGGATGACCGCCGCGCTGACCGCAGTAAAACAGGGGCTGACCTGCGTGGTCGTCGAGAAGGCGGCCACCTTCGGTGGGTCCGCCGCCCGTTCCGGTGCCGGGATCTGGATCCCGAACAACCCGGTGATCCTGGCGGCCGGGGTGCCGGACACCCCGGCGAAGGCCGCCGCCTACCTCGCGGCGGTCGTCGGGCCGGAGGTCCCCGCCGCGCGGCAGCAGGCCTTCCTCGCGCACGGGCCCGCCATGCTCTCCTTCGTCATGGCGAACAGTCCCCTCCGCTTCCGCTGGATGGAGGGATACAGCGACTACTACCCGGAGTTGCCCGGCGGCTTGCCGGGCGGCCGTTCCATAGAGCCCGATCAGCTCGACGGGAACATCCTGGGCGCCGAACTCGCCCACCTCAACCCGCCCTACCTGCCCGTCCCCGCCGGCATGGTCGTCTTCAGCGCCGACTACAAGTGGCTGGCCCTGGCCGCCGTGAACGTGAAGGGCGCGGCCGTCGCCGTCGAGTGCCTGGCGCGCGGTACGAAGGCCGCGCTCAAGGGGCAGACCCCGCTCACCATGGGCCAGGCCCTCGCGGGCGGCCTGCGCGCGGGGCTGGCGTCGGCGGGGGTGCCCGTCTGGCTCAACACCCCGCTCACCGACCTCCACCTGGAGTCCGGAGCGGTCACCGGAGCCGTCGTCACCCGGGGCGGCGCACCCGGCCTCCTCCGCGCCCGGCGCGGCGTGATCGTCGGCTCGGGCGGCTTCGAGCACAACGCGGCGATGCGCGCCCAGTACCAGCGGCAGCCGATCGGTACGGAGTGGACGATCGGCGCGAAGGAGAACACCGGGGACGGCATCCGGGCGGGCGAACGGGCCGGCGGCTCCCTGGCCCTGATGGACGACGCCTGGTGGGGCCCGGCGATCCCGCTCCCCGGCGAGCCGTACTTCTGCCTCGCCGAACGCACCCTCCCCGGCGGCCTGTTGGTCAACGCGGCGGGCGCCCGCTTCGTCAACGAGGCCGGCCCCTACAGCGACGTCGTCCACACCATGTACGAGCGAAACGCCACCGACCCCGACATCCCGGCCTGGCTGATCGTCGACCAGAACTACCGCAACCGCTACCTCTTCCGGGACGTCTCCCCGACCTTCGTGCTCCCGGCCGACTGGTACAACTCCGGTGCCGCGTACAAGGCGTGGAACCTGGACGACCTGGCCACCTCCATCGGCGTACCGCCCGCGGCCCTGCGCACCACGGTCAGCCGCTTCAACTCCCTTGCCCGGAACGGCGACGACACGGACTTCGGGCGCGGCGACAGCGCGTACGACCACTACTACACGGACCCGGCGATCCTCCCGAACTCGTGCCTGGCGCCCCTGTGGCTGCCCCCGTACTACGCCTTCCGGATCGTCCCCGGCGACCTCGGCACCAAGGGCGGCCTGCGCACCGACGCCCGGGCGCGCGTCCTGCGGGCCGACGGCACGGCGATCCCGGGCCTGTACGCCGCCGGCAACGCCAGCGCCGCCGTCATGGGCCACAGCTACGCGGGCGCGGGCTCGACGATCGGCCCGGCGATGACGTTCGGGTACGTGGCGGCACTGGCCGCGGCAGGGGTGCTCTGATCCCGATCCTTTCCGACCCTCCGATAAGCCTGTGCGTTCTGCATGGACATGCCCTAGTGTCACGCTGATTGCTGGGGAGGCAACAGGTGCGTACAGGGCACGGGGGGCGGTTCGCCGCATCGAGAAGGACGGCGAGGACCGCGACGACCGCGGTGGTCGCGATGACGGTGGTGTGCATGTCGCTCGTCGCGGGATGCGGGCAGCGTTACAAGGATTCACAGCCGTACGAGAGCCTGGCGCAGACGCCGGAGAAGCTCGCGCCGAACGGCACGACCATCCTGGTCGGCGACCAGACCGCCGAGGTGACCGTGCACCTCTACGAGGACATGCGCTGCCCGTTCTGCGAGGAGTTCGAGACGACCGGCGCGGGCCCGGAACTCCAGCGGGCCGTGCTGCGACGCGAGGTAAAGGTGGAATACACCCTCGCCTCCTTCCTGGACGACAGGGTCGGCGGCAGCGGCTCGAAGAAGGCCGCCAACGCGCTCCGGGCCGCGCTCGACTCCGACAGGTTCGCCGAGTACCACGAGGTGCTGTACGCCAACCAGCCCGAGGAGGAGGTCGACGGCTTCACGGACGCCCGCCTCCTCGAACTGGCCGGACAGGTCGAGGGGTTGCGCACCCCCGCCTTCGAATCGGCGGTGAGGACGATGAAGTACCGCTCCTTCGTGACCGCCGCCGAGCGCGCCTACGAGGCCGTCGGCGACGAGCCGGGAAAGGGCCCGGGGACCCCGACCGCCGTGATCAACGACGTCCGGGTCCCCAAGGAGCTCGGCGGGGTGCTCTACGACTCGAAGGTCTTCGTGAAACTGCTGCGGGCGATCCAGGAGAACCCCGGCGAGTGGCAGTCGTACAAGGACTACCAGCCACTTCCGGACCCCAAGGACTACGGATACTGAGCCGGCGGCCTGCGGGCCATGAGGAACGCCTGCGGGGACGACTCCCCGGCCTCCTCGTACGCCGCCCGCACGGTCTGCGAGGTGAGGGTGAACCCGGCCTCGGTCAGCAGTTCGGCGATCCGCTCGGGGCGGCGGCGCTGGAAGGTCATGGACACGGGGCGTCCGAAGGGCCGGTCGTGGTGCTTGTGCACGTCCCCCGCCTGGAAGGCGAGCAGCAGGTGTCCGCCCGGCGCGAGCACGCGACGGAACTCGGCGAAGAGGGCGGGCAGCCGGTCGGCCGGGGTGTGGATGGACGAGTACCAGGACACCACTCCGGCGAGTGCCCCGTCGGGAAGGTCCAGCTCCAGCATCGACCCCTGCTCGAACCGCAGCCCCGGATGCTCCCGCCGGGCCACCGCGAGCATCGACGCCGACACGTCGAGCCCGAACACCGACAGCCCGAGCGAGTCGAGCAGCGCGGTGACCCACCCCGGCCCGCACCCGAGATCGGCGACCTGGCCGCTCCCGCCCCCTGAACCCCGTACGAACTCCGCGTACGCGGCGATCAGGGCCCGCTCGAGCGGCTGCTCGGCGAGCCCGGAACGGAAGAGGGCGTAGTAGTCCTCGGCGATGGCGTCGTAGAAGACACGGGTGGCGGCGACGAAGTCGGGGTCGTAGTCGGTGTCAGAGACAGTGTCGGTGTGGCTGTGGCTGTGGTTGTGGCTGTGGCTGTCCATGGCGGGACGGTAGTGGGGCCCACTGACATCGCGCCCCTGTGGCTGGAGGCCGTGGCCGGAAAAGGCAGGAGCTCCGATGCCTGATGGCTCGGAGCTCCTTGGGTACTGCACACGTTCCGGATCAGAGTAATCGGCTCAGAAGAGCCGCAGACTTAGATCGGGGTGACGTTCTCCGCCTGCGGGCCCTTCGGACCCTGCGTGACGTCGAAGGAAACCGCCTGGTTCTCTTCGAGAGAGCGGAAGCCGCTCGCGTTGATCGCGGAGTAGTGGACGAAGACGTCCGGGCCGCCGCCTTCCTGGGCAATGAAACCAAAGCCCTTTTCGGCGTTGAACCACTTCACGGTTCCGGTAGCCATAAGCCCTCCTTGGGCCCAAAGGGTTGCCCTGCTCCAGAACCTGCAAGGTGTAAACAAAAGCTTGTAAACAACTGCATTCATCTGAATACGACGAGAGCCCGCGGTCACATGCTCCGCAGGCTCTGTACTGCAAGGGAAACCAAACTGCAACTTGCGGCGAGCCTAGCATGCAGGCACCCGAATGCAATAGAGGTCAAGATCACGTCACTCGGACGTTTGAGAGGCGGCGCGCGCTCTTGACAACCCCCCAGGAGGTCTCATGGTAGGGCAGGCCGGTTAGCCTCGCGAGGTGGACAATTCTCGCACCCGGCCGCGCGTCGGCCACATCCAGTTCCTGAACTGCCTGCCCCTGTACTGGGGGCTTGCGAGAACAGGCACGCTCCTCGACTTCGAGCTGACCAAGGACACCCCTGAGAAGCTCAGCGAGAAGCTGGTGCGCGGAGATCTCGACATCGGGCCCATCACCCTCGTCGAGTTCCTCCGCAACGCCGATGACCTGGTCGCCTTCCCCGACATCGCCGTGGGCTGCGACGGTCCGGTCATGTCGTGCGTGCTCGTCTCCCAGGTCCCCCTGGACCGGCTGGACGGCGCACGGGTGGCGCTCGGCTCGACCTCCCGCACCTCCGTACGCCTGGCGCAACTGCTCCTGGCCGAGCGCTACGGCGTGCGACCGGACTACTACACGTGTCCGCCCGACCTCAGCCTGATGATGCAGGAGGCGGACGCGGCCGTACTGATCGGGGACGCGGCCCTGCGCGCCAACCTCCTGGACGGCCCGCGCTACGGCCTCGAGGTGCACGACCTGGGCACCCTCTGGAAGGAGTGGACGGGGCTGCCGTTCGTCTTCGCGGTATGGGCGGCCCGCAAGGACTACCTGGCCCGCGAACCGGTCCTCACCCGCAAGGTCCACGAGGCGTTCCTCGCCTCCCGCGACCTCTCCCTCGAGGAGGTCGCCAAGGTCGCCGAACAGGCCGCCCGCTGGGAGGAGTTCGACGCGGGCGTCCTGGAGCGCTACTTCACGACCCTCGACTTCCGTTTCGGCGGTCCGCAACTGGCGGCCGTACAGGAGTTCGCCCGCCGGGTCGGCCCGACGACAGGCTTCCCCGCGGACGTGGAGGTCGACCTGCTGGAGCCGTAGGCTGCTGGTCGCGCGCGGGACGGGCGGGCGCAAGGGCCGTGGGTGTGTGTACGGGTCGTGGGTGTGTGTACGGGGGAGAGGTGGGCGTCATGCAGCCGCTGGACGTCGGTGAGGCGACCGTCGTGGGGCCCTACCGGCTGCTCGGGCGGCTCGGCTCGGGCGGAATGGGCCGGGTCTACCTCGGGCGCAGCGCGGGCGGCCGTACCGTCGCGGTCAAGATCGTGCACCCGCACTTCGCGCTCGACGAGGAGTTCCGGGCCCGGTTCCGGCGCGAGGTCGAGGCCGCCCGGCGGGTCGGCGGCGCCTGGACGGCCCCCGTGCTGGACGCGGACCCGGAGGCCCCGGTGCCGTGGGTGGCGACGGCGTACGCGGCCGGCCCCTCCCTGACGGCCGCGATCACGGACGACGGCCCCCTGCCCGTCGACTCCGTACGGGCACTGGGCGCCGGCCTCGCCGAGGCGCTGACCGCCGTGCACGCCCTGAACCTCGTCCACCGGGACGTGAAACCGTCCAACGTCCTGCTCACTCTCGACGGCCCCCTCCTCATCGACTTCGGCATCGCCCGGGCCACGGACGGCACGGCGTCCCTGACGTCCACCGGCGTCTCGGTCGGCTCGCCCGGCTACATGTCCCCCGAACAGATCCTCGGCAGGCCCGTCACCGGAGCGGCGGACGTCTTCTCGCTGGGCGCGGTACTGGCGTACGCGGCGACCGGCCGCTCCCCCTTCCCCGGTGACTCCTCCGCCGCCCTCCTCTACAAGGTCGTCCACGAGGACCCCGAACTCGACGGTCTGGACGGTGAGTTGCGGGAGGTGGTGGTGCGCTGCCTGGCGAAGGACCCGACCGCGCGACCGGCCCCCGGCGAGGTGGCCCGACGGCTCGCCCCGGAGGGCGCGGCCCGACTGGTGGCGGGCGGGTGGCTGCCGGGGGCGGTGGTGGAGCGGGTCAGCCGGAGTGCGGTGGCGCTGCTGAACCTGGAGGTGGCGGGGGCGGAGGCTCGGGAGGGGGGTGCGGTGCCGGGGCTGGGCGAGTTCGGCCCGCCGCCGGTGATGCCGGGCGCGGTGCTGCCGGGGCCTCGCGATGCGGAACCCGCGCCCGCGCCCGATCCTGACCCTGAGCCGGTCGACCGTACGCCCCCCGGGAAGGTCTCCGTGAGTGTGGCGGCGACCTCGGCACCCGTCGCCGGCGGGCGCGGACGGAAACTGAGCTGCACGGTGGCCCTCGCCGTGGCGGGCGCAATGGCGGCGGTCACGGTGGGCTCCGTGTACATGTTCGACCTGCTGCCGGACAAGGGCGGCGACAAGGACACGTCGGCGAGCAGCGACACCGGCCCGGCCGCCGAGAGCCCCTCACCGAGCACGGTGCCTGGACCGGCGAGCGGCACGATGACGGTTCCCGCGTCCTACGTCGGCACCTGGGAGGGGCCGGCCGTCGCCCTCGACGGCGCGCTGTCGATGGGGACGTTCCGGGTGACGGTCGGGCGGGCGGCGGTGGGCGCCAAGTTGGGCACGTTCCGGCAGACCGACCCGATCGGGGGCACCTGCGACGACGACCTGTTCCTGAAGGAGATCACGAAGAGCAGGCTCGTCGTCACATCGATCGCCGACAAGTCGAACAGGGACGTGTGCACGACGGGATCGCACACGGTGCTGCTGACGCCGGTCGGCGACGACTTGAAGTACGAGACGGACAACCCGGAGGCGGGGGATCCGGTGGCTCGGATGTCGCGGGTGGGGTAGGGGGTCGAATTTCCAGCCCGCCGGCGTTTGAGGACAAGGCCCGTTCAGGGCCGTAGGGGGGCCTGGGGGCGCAGCCCCCAGAGACAGGATGGGACGGGTAGGGGCGGCGGGGGCGAGAACACCCCCCCCAGCCACCCCCCTCCCCCTCCAACTCACCCCGGAATGACCACCGTACGAAGCTCCCCGTCCCCCAGATGCAACATCCCCTTGCCCGGCGCGACCTGCCCCCCCACCATGCTCCGGTTGATGCGCACCCCGATCAGATCCCCGCTCGAGGACTCCTGCGGCGACAGCAGAATCCCCCGCCGCCCCTTCTTCGCGTCGACCTGCCACCCACTGAACCCACTGCAGACATCCTCCTCGTCGCCGGCGATGACCAGCGCGAGCCCCCGCTCCGCCCCCCGCGAGACGATCTTCTTCATCTGGCTCGCGGCGTCGCAGTCCTCCAGGATCTCCCCGTCGTCGACGAGCACCACGATCGGTTCCTCGAGCGACGCCTGGTCGATGATCTCCTCGAAGTCGTCCTCGTCGATGTCGTCCCCGGTGTACACCTTCAACACGCCGTCCATGCCGTCCAGTTGACGCAACGGCGACTGACGCGGCGCCGCGACGACCAGCCGTACCCCCTGCGACAGATACGACTGCGCGAAGTTCATCAGCACCGTCGAACGCCCCGACTTGGCCGGCCCCGCGACGACGAACGTCGGCACACCCGCCGCGAGGTCGGGCCCGAAGCCCGTGATGTCGTCGCCGCCGATGCCCACGAGCCCCCACAGCCGGGACCCGGAGGTCTCCGGGTCGCGCATGCCCCACGCGTCCGCGAACGAGATCCGGGACGGCAGGGAGTCGACCCGGAACGGCCGCCGGGAACGCGGGACTTGGGCATCCCGCGCCGCGGCCGCCTCCCCGATCGCGGTGATCGCCGCGGCCTGGCCCTGCCCGGTCGTGTCCTCCGACAGCAGCGCGAACTGGGTCTCGATACCGGACTCGTTCTTGTAGCCGCGACCCGGCGGAATCTCCTCCGGAACCTTGCGGTGCGGGATACCGAGCGTCGAGAAGTCGCTGCGGTCGGCGAGCCGCAGCCCGTACTTGTCCTCGGTGAGCGTGGCGATCCGGCCCACCAGCAGCGTGCGGTCACCGGTCAGGACGAGGTGGATACCGACGCTCGCACCCTCACGCATCATCGTGGTCAACTCGTCGGTCAGCGAGCCGTGGTCGACCTCGCCGAGGGTGGGCACCCAGCCCTCCCAGCGGTCCAGCAGTACAACGATGTGCGGCAGCCGCTCCTCCTCCGCCGACGCGGCCCGCTGCTCGCCGATGTCGGCGAACCCCTTCTCCGCCAACAGGTCCTGGCGGCGCCCCATTTCACCCTTGAGCCGGTTGACCAGCCGGATCACGCGCTCGGTCTGGTTACGGCTGACCACAGCACCGCAGTGCGGCAGCCGGCTCAGCGCGTTGAGCGCGCCGTTGCCGCAGTCGATCCCGTAGAGGTGGACGTCGGCGGTGGAGTGGGTGCGGGCGAGCGAGGCAGCGATCGTACGCAGGATCTGCGAGCGGCCGCTGCGCGGGGCGCCGCCGATCATCAGATGCCCGAAGGTGGCGAAGTCGACGACGACCGGGCGGCGCGCCTGGGCCGCCGGCAGGTCCTCGACGCCGTACGGGACGGGCGCCAGCTTGCCCGTGCCGTGGTCGGTGAAGGCCGGGACCTCGATCTCGTCGAGGAGCAGTGTCTCGGAGAGCGCGGGCAGCCAGGGGCTGTGCTGGGGCGGGATCCCGAGCGACCGGTTGGCGTCACGCACGGCGTCGACGAGCACCTTGAGGTCGGTGATCTCCTCTTCCTCCCGCGCCTCGACCTTGGGCTTCTTCAGCGTGGCCCGGCCCAGGTCCTCCCAGGTCAGCGCGCCCGACCAGGGCATGAGGACCGCCGGGTCGGCGGCTCCGGGCCGGCGTCCACCGACACGTCCGGACTGGAAGGGGACAAGGGACGCGTGGCCGAGTCGTACGTACGCGCGACCGGGGGTGTTCTTGGAGATGTGCCCGGCCTCGGGGGAGTCGATGACATCGCTCGACTCCCCGCCGTCCGTCACGCGCAGCGCGATACGGAGGTTGGTGTTGGCGCGGATCTCGGGCGACACGACACCCGACGGCCGCTGCGTGGCGAGGAGCAGGTGGATGCCGAGGGAACGACCACGCTGGGCGATGTTCACGAGTCCGGTGACGAAGTCGGGCAGGTCACGCACCATCGACGCGAACTCGTCGATGACGATGAGGAGTCGGGGCACGGGCGCGTGGGACGCCGGGTCCCGGCGCACCAGGTCCTGGTAGTCCTCGATGTCCTTCGCGTCGGCTTTGGCCAGGATGTGCTCGCGGCGGTGCAGCTCGGCGCCGAGCGACTCGAGGGCGCGTTCGACGAGGTGGGCGTCGAGGTCGGTCACCATGCCGACGGTGTGCGGGAGATGCACACAGTCCTTGAACGCCGCGCCACCCTTGTAGTCCACGAGGACGAACGTCATGTTCTCGGGGGTGTTGGCGACGGCGAGCGCGGCCACGATGGTCTGCAGCAGCTCCGACTTACCGGAACCGGTCGTACCGGCGATGAGCCCGTGCGGCCCGTCCTTGCGGATGTCGATGCCGAACGCCCCGTCGTACGACTCACCGATGACGGCCATCGTCGACTGCCCGCCCATCCGCCAGCGCGCGGTGATCGCCTCGGGCGTAGGCGGCTCCAGCTGAAGCACGTCGAGCAGCCGACTCGACCCGGGCAGCGCCGAGTCCTCGGTCTCGCCGCTGATGTCGCGCAGGGCGGACAGGGAGCGCGCGAGGCGCAGACACCAGGCGGCGGAGACGAAGTCGGGCCGTACGTCGGCCAGTCGCTCCGCGCTCTCCTCCTCGACGCGCAGCCGCAGCTTGTCGGCCCTCTCTCGCTGCTCGGGCTCGTTGCTGACGGCGTGCCACGCCTGGAAGGACGGGAACCCGCCCGCGACCTGCGGCTGAGCGTATCCCTGGCCCTGCTGCTGACCCTGGTTGTGGTGGGCTGCGTACGCCGGGTCGGTGTGCTCCTCGGCCTTGGGCTCGGCGACGACGAAGGCCTGGCACTCACCGGGCAGGAACCGCTCCTCGGCGTCGAGGCAGAGGGCGTACATCGCCACGGCCGGCCCCTCACGCAGCAGCTTGACGACACCGGGAAGCGACCGCAGCCGCCGGGACCCGTCCCACACCACGACAATGTCCGGGTCGCTGAACGACGCCCGCTGCCCCTTGTTCTGCTCGGCCGCCTTCTTGCGGGCGTCGAGAATCTGGGTCAGCTCACCGATCCGGGCGCCGACGGTCTCCGCGTCCGTACCGATGAGGACATTGACGTCCTGTCCGCCGGACGGCCTGGTGTGCGGCAGCCAGCGGACCCAGTCCCAGCTGTCCTGCGCGGTGCTCTCGCTCAGCACATAGAACTGGACGTCCATCGGACTCTGCAGCGCGGCGGTCTGGGCGACGGCCCACCGGCCGAGCGCGCGGGCCGAGTCCCCGGGCCCGGCCATACCGATGACTCCGAGGGAACGCAGCGAGAGCGCGACAGGCGCGTCTTCGATCTTCCACGTGACCTGGCGGCGATGCTCGTCCTGCTCGGGGTCGTCGAGCACGACCTCGGAGGGGAGTTGACCGGTCCCGACCCGCAGGAGCAGATGATCACGATCCGTACGCCGCCGCTCCCACAGCCGCGTACGGGGTCCGGTCCCGAGGGAGAGGACGGTGGCCGGATCGGGGATGGCGTGCCGCCGGTCCTGCCGCTCGGCGAGAAGTGCGTCCTGGGCGTCCTTCTCGATCCGTGCCTTCTGCTCCTTGTACTCCTTGACCTGCTTCGCATGGGACTTGCGCCCGTGCTTCTTGTCCATGAAGTAGTTGGCGAAGAGCATGATGGGGCTGAGGCCGGCCATGATCAGGTAGTACCAGCGCCCGAAGATGGTCACGGCCACGATCGCGCCCACCAGCGGTGTCAGCGCCATCAGCCAGGGCAGCGGCCGGGCCTCGAAGTCCCGGGGCGGCGACGGCAGCCGGAACTTGGTCTGCCGGTCGGGGGAGCGGAGGCGGGGCGGGCGGTTGTAGTCGAGGCCGACGCCGTCGTCCGACCACTTGAGGGCGGCGTTCGGCGGGGTGTAACGGGCAAGCTCGACAAGGGAGTTGCCGATGGCGATCTGCCCGCCGAGGGGCCACTCGTCGCCTTCGACGTCGGCGATGTCCTTGCCGTCGAGGGTGACGCCCGACTTCTCTCCGCTCTCCTTGTCCCCGCGTTCCCTGCCCCCGTGCACGGCGACCTGGCAGGTGCCGTCGGTTGCAACTGACAACGTGAGGGCGCGGGCGGCGACTTCGGGATCGTCGATCCTGATGTACGAGGCGGGCCCGCTGCCGATGTCGTACCGCCCGACCCCGAGCCGGTGCACGAACCCGGCGACGGGCCCGCCCACGACCCGCAGCTCGACGAGCCCGGTCGGCTCGCCGGGCAGACACCCGGCCGGATCCTGCAGGCTGACGACCGCGCCTTCGCGCAGGGGCGAGCCGACGACGTTCGAACTCGGGTCGACGGCGTAACCGTCCACATAGACAAGGGGAGCGTTGTTGGCGGGCACGCGCCCGTGCTGCCCATGTTGCCCGCGCTGCCCGTGCTGCCCGTACTGTCCAAGAGGGATGATCTGGGCGCCGCTGTGGCCGACCTGCTTCGCCAGTTCCTGGGCGATGTCCCCGACGGTGGACTCGGGATCCGCGTCGAGCACGACGTCGGCGGTGCCCCCGCCGAACGGATCGACGACGGTCAGAGTCAGGCGCACGGTTGTCCTCCCCAACGGCCCCCGTGGCCGCTTCCGCAACGCCGGCCACCGTAGGGAGTGACGATATCCGCTCGATATGACAGAAGGGCAACGGGTGTGGACAGGGGCGGACAGGGCCCTTCCCTATGGTGAATTGGTGACGGAACGGTGTTGAACAGTTCCGTGCCCGCTTCTGTTCCAGAACCGGGATGTTTCCACTCGCGCCACACCCGTAAGCTGCTGCCTCAGCCAGCTGGAACAGCCAGTTGGAACAGGGGAGCCACGGGGGTTGGCCCTGCGGCACTTTCACGAGGGAGCGGCTTCATGGCCAAGGACCTTGATGTCACATATCAGGACATGCGGGATGCTGCGAAGCATGTCGTGAAGGAGAAGGAAAGGCTTCAGGAGAAGCTGGACGGCCTGCGCAAGTACATCGCGAACCTGGTCGAGTCCGGCTACGTCACGAAGAGCTCGTCGAAGGCCTTCGACGAGAACTTCGAGGAGTTCACCCGCGGCGCGAAGGACACGCTGGACGGTCTGGACGGCATGGGTGACTACCTGACCATGGCCGCGGACAAGTTCGAGCAGATCGACGAGGAACTGGCGAAGTCGGCGAAGAAGTAGCCCAGCCAGTCAGGCCTGCGGGGCGCCGGCCAGGTGCGGCAGCGGACGCTGTACGTACCGAGCCGGCGCCCGGCCTCGTCCCGGCCGTGGCCGCGTCCAGATCCTTGCCCATGCGGATGGCTGCGAGGTATGAACAGCGCAGCCATGGAAGACGCGGGAGCGGACGGGTCCAAGCAGGCTTCGGCCGCGTTCCGTCAGGCTTCTCAACAGGGGGAGACCATGTCGGACCAGACTGCCGATATCACGCGCATCAAAGAGAGCGCACGATCTCTCTCCAAGATCCACCGGGAGTTCACCCGGAACGCGAATCCGGCCGACGGCCTCGGGGTCGACGTACTCGGTGACCGGAGTCTGGTCGACACCTTCGATGACTTCGGCGACAACTGGAAGATCCACCGGGAACGGCTCACCGACGAGATAGAGAAGCTCTCGAAGATCCTTTCCACGGCGGCCCAGGCCTATGAGGACATCGACCACCAGCTTGCAGAAGCTCTCCGCGCCACGGACAAACAGGGCACGGGACAGGCTGCGGACAAACAGGGTACGGATGGCAAAGGGGGCGCGAAGTGACGCGTCCCAGGCTGGATGAATGGGCGGTCATCGGGGAATCCTCGGACCCGATCCCCGGAGATCCGGAGCAGATCGCCTCGCTCGGCCGGGATTTCCGCAAGACCGCGGAATCCATCAAGAAGCAGGCGGACGAGATCAAGGCGCTCTCGTCCGTCGAGGCCTGGAAGAGCAAGACGGCCGACGAGTTCCGTACGCAGGCCGAAGGCGCCGAAGGAAAGCTGCGGAAGGCTTTCAAGCGATACGACGCGGCAGCGGACGCCCTCGGCGAAAAGGTGGTCGAAGGCGGCTCGTCGAAGGAGTACGCCTCCGAGCTGCACCGCGCCCAGACCCTCGCCGACAAAGCGCTCCGTGACGCCCAGGACGCGGACGCCGACCAGAAGACGAGCACCGGCGCGATCGACGGCCTGCCCAAGGACACGGCGGACGACGATCCCCAGCGCAAGAAGCTGGAGAAGCGCCAGGAGGCGGCGACTTCGGCGATGGAACGGGCGAAGAGGGACATCGAGGCCGCCAAGGACGTCCGCGACGCGGCGGTCAAGCGCGCGCGTGAAGCCATCCGGACCGCGATCGACAACGACGGCCTGAAAGACGGCACGTGGGACAAGTTCAAGGACTGGGTCCACGACAATGCCGGCTGGATCAAGAAACTGGTCGACATTCTGGGCTGGGTCGCCACTATCTGCGGAACCCTGTCGCTGTTGGTCGGATGGATTCCCATCGTCGGGCAGGCACTCGCTGCGGTACTCGGTACGATCGCGCTGATCGCCACGGTCATCTCCCTGGTCGGCCATATTGTGCTGGCGCTCGCGGGGGAGGGGAGTTGGTTCGACGTCGCGCTGGACGTCGTGGGCCTGGCCACATTCGGTATCGGCCGGGGAGCCATCGCCGGGGCGCGAGGAGCGGCGGCGGGAGCGAAGGGGGTCGCACGCTCGGCTGCGTTCCGTAATGCCATGGCGGGGGTAGCCGCGAAGCGCGGGACTGCCGCGTACAACAAGGCAGTTCAGGCGGCGTGGAAAGAAGCGAACCGATTGAGTGGCGGCGCATTGCGCGGCAAGGCCGGTGCGGAAGCGATCGCGAATGCACCCAAGGGGTGGTTCCCGGGTGCGGGGCGCCTGGCCGAGGCGTTCAGCCCCAAGGCCATCGGCAAGGAAATGGTCGACAGTTTCAAGGACCTCAAGGCGTTCAAGGACTCTGGGGATCTCTTCAAGGGGAATACCTGGTCCGAGGCGTGGGCGAACGGAATGCGTCCCAGGGTCGGGGACGCAGGCCTTGACTCCCTAAGCAGAGGAATTGACGATATCGGCGATTCCGTACGCTCCGGCAGTGCGGTTTCGAACCTTTCAGACACGTTCCAGGCGCAGACGCGAATATGGGCGGGTGCGACTGGCATAGCCTCGTTCACGGACGCCATGGACAAGGGTCCGATCACGGGCGGGATCGGTGACCTCATCGGCGTCGACGGACTGGGTGACGGTCTCTGGTCGGCGACTGGGATCAAGGATGCTTGGACGACAAGTGATGGCTGAGCAGTCGAAGAGCGCCACGGCACCACGCGAGCCGGCCCTCCGGCCGAAGAGCATGCGCGGCCCCGGCCTCGACGTCGTACGCAACGCGCGCGTGTACGCCGACGGCGACAGCCTGGTGGTACGCGATCGGCGCGGGCGTGAACGCCGGTACCCCGTCGGGGACGAGGGAATTCGGCAGGCCGTCTTCTTCCCGCCGGCCAATGTCCGGGGAACTGCGATGCAGCGGCCAGTGACACGCTGGGGCGTTGTTGTCTTCCAGGATGCTGCTGGACGCTACGTGCTTCGGGTTCCGCTCGAGCAGTGGCTTCCCGAGGCGACGGTCATGGGGACGGCGGATCTGAGCCCGCAGGACTGCCTCAGCCGTACCGGCCTGAAGCAACTGTTGGACAGCCTTGGCGTTCCCCTGTCGGAGAGCCCGCAGCCGTGGGGCCGAGACGTAACCGCAGGCCCAGGAGGCGGAGACTACGACTCGGCGGGCGAAACCGACGTACCTGTGTGGAACGGGTGGGCCCGAGGTATCGGAATGGCCGGTTGGTTCATCGCTCTGGCCTTCTCCATCTCGCTGGGAATCGGCAGTTGGGGCGCCATCGTCGCGGCGGGCTCACTCTGCCTGGTGCCCGGCAGTGATGTCGTCGTGCGTGTTCTCGCCTGGTGGCGCAACCGCGGTGACGCGCGGCTCGCGGGTGCTGTTGTCATCAGGCCCTCTCCTGAATCGGGCGCCGATGCCACCCGCCGGTTCCTCGAAACGGCGGCAGTGCGGGTGCTGCCCGGCGATGCGGTCCTGACGAACACCGTGGGAGAGGAGCGGTGGTACGCGCGGCGTGGGGCGCATGGCATCGCGAGGCTGGTGCGGCTGACGGACCCGAAAACGGGTGCCCGCTTGGGCGTCGAGCTGCGGGACGGCGAAGGTCAGGCCCGCGCGCTGTTGCCGTGGCGGTGGTGGTTCGCGGGTCCGGAGGGTGAACGGCGCTGGTCGGCGCTTGTGGCGGCTCTCGAAATCCCCGTATCTGATGAGAAGTTCAAGCATGCCTCAGAGGTGCGGGCCGCAGACGGTCCGGACCTCTGGGCGAGAGCACATCAACTCGCGGGCGACGCAAGGAAGATGTCGCCGATGGATGGCAAGGCTGCACGTAGGGCGACCAGTTGGAACGAATCGGTGATCGGTGGAGGAGAGGTCATCGTGATCCCGATCTTCAGTTCGCTGTTCATGGCCGGTCTCTTCTCCGACCGCGCGCCTGCTCAGGTTGCGGGAGCCCTTTCTGCGCTGACAGTGATCGCCGTGTGGGGGCCGGCCATCGCGCACCAGCTCGCCAGCCGCCTCACCAAGGACCGCCCTCAAGTCTCGGAGACATCGTGACCTCGGCGCCTGAGAGTGACCCCATGGCACCGCCCGCCGACTACCAACTGCTGCTGCCAGAAGGCTGGTTCCGGGTCAACATCACCCCGGAACGCCGCGAGCAGTCCGTGGACGCTCTCGTGGAGAGGCAGTTCAAGGGGATCGACAACGCGCCCCAACTCAAGGCGCAGGTCAGACAGGAAATGATCGGGCAGGCGACCAGGGCCTTCGAGGAAGGCGGCATCGAGCTCTACCTCAGCCTCCAACAGGCGGGCCCGCTCACCATCCCGGCATCACTGCTGATCGCCCTGGGCCTCCCTCCCCAGGGAGGCCGCCTTCCGGCCCTGCACGACTTGGCCGACCGGCTGGCCGCCGAAGGAAAGGACGACCGGGAGGTATCGGTCGTCGATCTCGCGGCAGGCCCGGCGCTCCGGGTGCGCGAGTCGTACGACCCGGCGCGCGAGGCCGGAGCAGTAAAGGCGAAGGCGGACACGGACACGGACGCGAACGCCGACGCCGACTACGCGCTGCCCTCCGTAACGCTGGACTACCAGGTGCAGATACCGAGAGCCGAAGCGATCCTGCTCCTCACCTTCTCCACCCCACTCGTCCAGATCGCCGATGCCATGGTCGACCTCTTCGACGCGATCGCCGGATCTCTCAGTTGGACGGACAGCGCATGAGCGAGCTACGGGAATGCGGCATCGTCTGCCCGACGGACTGGGTGCCGCTCGCGATCGAGCCGACCGACAACGTCAGACGCTGGGCCAAGAGCACGGCCGCCGACCTCCGGGAGCGGAGCCGCGCGGCGGGCTACGACATCGACGTACAGGTGCTGAGGGAAGACCTCCGCGCGCGCACGGAGGACAGCCGACGCCGCGACCCCTTCTATGCCTTCGCCTTCTACCCGGACGGCTTCGAGAACGCGCTGGCCACCCTGGAGATCGACCTCATCCATCCCGACACGGCGGTGCCCCGGATCACCTTGGACTGGCTGGCCGAGACCTTCAGCGCCCACGACTTCGGCCCACCGCTGATCACACCCACCAAGGTGCCCATCGGCCCCGCCGTACGCATCCGCCAGAACTTCGCCACGCCGGCAGCCGGCCCCGACGGCCCGGGCGTCCTCCTGGAGACCCTGACGTACGGAGTGCTGCCGACGGGAGCGGAGAGCGCGCTGGTCTTCCTGATGTCCTGGACGGTCCCGGGAATCGCCGAGGAGATGGAAGCGGCCGCGGCTGACATTGTGAAGACGCTGTCCGTGGCGTTCTGAGAGGCGAACGTGGCAGACATGCCGGCGAACGGGCCCCGGACCGAAGCACAGGCGAAGCAAGAGTCCGTGGCCAGGCATTCCTGGCCACGACGGACCGCAACGCTCCGCTGGTCACTCTTCGCCCTCGCCTGCGCCGCCGGCTCCGCAGGACTGGCCTGGCTCGTCCCCGTCGCCCCTCTGCACAACCCTTTGGCCGGCGCGGCACTGCTGCTTGCCTGGATCGTGCTGCCGCTCGCGTCGGTGCTGGTACCGGTGCTGTGCCTGCGCAGAGTTCCACGCAGGCAGCGAAAGGTCGCGTGGCAGTTCATCGTGCCCGTTGTCGCGGGCGTCGCACTGGGCGTACTGGGCAAACAGGCGGGCGATCAGGCCGGCCTGGCGGATCGCGGCGTGTGGACCGAGGCCGTGGTGGTGCGCAAGGACGAGGGCAAGACCGACAAGTGTCTGGTGCGGACGTCCGACGGCCGTGAGATCTGGCCTTCGCTGTCCGAGGGCGACGGCTGCAGGGAGTGGGTGTCGGAGGGGACCACACTGCGCATCCGGTACGACCCCGAGGGCGTCGCCCGACCGGTCGAGGACGTGGACACGAACTCGTACGGGGAACTGCTCGCGTATCTCCTGGTGGCGGCGGTGGTGATGGGGACGTGGGGTGGGGTGCGGCAGAGCCGTTGGGACTGGGAGTACGAGGTCGTGGGCGGGCGGGTCTGACACCCCGGCGATCAACGCGTTAGCCCGCGACGAGGTCGCCCCACACATACTTGCCTCGCAAGCCTCCCCTGGTCAGCGGCTGCCAGCCCCACAGGTCGGCGCAGGAACTGATCAGGGCGAGCCCGCGTCCGTCCTCCAGGTGAGTGAGCCGCGTCAACTCCTCTGTGGAGGGCGGCGGTTTGGGCGGCTCGGGGTCGGCATCCCACACCCCGACGCGCAGCACTCCGGCCTGCCAGTGCAGTCGCAGGGCCACGGGTCCTTTGGTATGCCGTACGCCGTTGGACACCAACTCCGTCGCGAGGAGTTCGGCGACATCGGTGAGGCGGATCAGACCGTGCATCGTGAGGACCAGGCGGACGGTGCGGCGGCAGACGGTGACGGCGCGGAGGTCGTGCGGGATGTACAGGAGGTATTCCCAGGGGGCGTCGGCTTCGCGGAGGTTGCCGGGTACACCGGGGTCGACTTCGGGCATGCGTGAACTCCGTTGCAGAGGTGGGGGGTTGAGGACCGGGCGGCTGGGTGGCGGACGGTGGCTGTACCGCAGCCGTCGTGGCAGGACGGAGCGGTGCGCATCCGGGGTCCCGAGTTCAGCTGTGTGTGCGTCGCGTCACTGACAGTAGAGACCAAAATTGGTCTCACGCAACTCGTTGTCATAATCTGCCCTCGAACGAGGTCAGCGTCCAGGGCCGTTGAAACGAGGAGAGACCCCATGGCCAGGAGGCGGCAACCCACCGCGCGTCAAAGGCGCCTGGGCGCGGAACTGCAGAAGCTCCGCGAGGCCGCAGGGCTCAGTGGACGCGAGGCTGCCGCAGCCTTGGGAACGGACTCGGCACGTTTGAGTCAGATCGAGTCCGGGGTCGTGGGCATGAGTGAGGACACTGTTCGTCGGCTTGCCGCCAACTACGTCTGCACGGACGAGGAGTTGACGGAGGCGCTGGTGGCAATGGCGACCGAACGCACACGCGGTTGGTGGGAGAAGTACCAGGGTTTGCTGCCAGCTTCATTCCTGGACATCGCCGAGCTGGAACACCATGCCACGTACCGTTTCGACATCGAGTTCCTGCACGTCCCCGGCCTCTTTCAGACCGAGGATTATGCCCGCCGCGTCTTCTCGTACCGGGTCCCCGAACTCCCGGACAACGACCTCACGTTGCGCGTCAGGCATCGCATGGAACGGAAAGCGATCATCACGGGTCCCGCTCCTGTCCCCTACGAGGCAGTGATCCACGAGGCTGCTCTGCGCATCAGAGTCGGTGATCGGGGCCTCTCGCGCGCCCAGCTCACGAGCATCCTGGAACTCTCGGAGGCGGACCACATCGCCGTGCGTGTCATCCCCTTTGACCTGGACGACTTCGGCGGAGCCTGGAGCACTATGACCTATGCGGGTGGCGTTGTACCCAGATTGGACACAGCGCTTCGAGACACAGCCCACGGCACAGCCTTCATCGACTCCGCAGCCCAACTCGCCGCCTCTAGAACGCTCTTCCGTAAGGTGAAGACCGTGTCACTCGAACCCACCCGTTCGCGTGACTTCGTCCACCGGCTGGTGAAGGAACTGTGAGGCGCACGGTGACCACCCTCTACAACTGGCAGAAGTCGTCCTACTCCGGCGGCGCCGACGGCAATAACTGCGTGGAGATAGCCTCCCTGCTCACCCAAGTGGCCATACGCGACTCAAAAGTCCCGGCCCACGCCACGCTCACGTTCCCGTCGAAGACCTTTGCGGCGTTCGTCGAGGTACTCAAGGCCGGCACTGCACCCACGGCCGTCTGACGGCGGCCACAAGACTGGTGGGTTCGATTTCGTGGTGTCTCGGTTCAAGGAATCCAGATCGCCAGTGAGTGCGCGAGGTTCTCCAAATCCTCGGAGGCGCTGATGAGTCGCGGGATGTCATCGAGCGCGGTCCACATCACGACGTCGGCCCCGTGCTCCTCGACCTGCCAGGCGTAACGCACGCAGGCGAGCAGATGCGGCGAGTCGTCCTGCGGGATGTACCGGAAGGCCGTCAGGCCTTCACCCAGCCGTTCAGCCTTGAAGGTCTTGACGACAGGCGGCTCCACGGCCTCCGGATCGTCCGCCAGGGTCAGGGCCCGGAGGGTCTCCTGGCGGGGGTGCTGCGCAGGCCCGATGGCCACGCAGACGGGGATCGGGAGGTCGGTGGGGTGGTCGAGGTGGAGGAAGAGCCAGTGCTCTGAGCCCGGTGGGCAGAACGACTCCGCACAGCGTGTGAGGGTTCCGGCGACGAAGTCCACGCCGTTCGGGCCCGGGTCGAATCCCCGGTCCTCCCAAAGGTCCTTCGCGTAGTCACGACCCCACGCCTGGATGTCGGCCCACTCGTCGAACGGCGCCGATGGGCCCGCCCGGGGTGGAACGACGACCCAGGCGTACTCGTCGACGTACTCGATGTCGATGATCGGCCAGAACTCGCTCATCCTTGCCTCCAGCGGAAGTTCGCCATCACGGCGTCGAACCACTCGACGAGAGCCTCGGCAGCTCGTCGCGCGAGATTTCGGCCACCCGTTTCTCCTTGTCGACTCAGGCCATTGCCGTCGGGGACGACTCCTCAACCGGGGCTACGAAGGACACCGTCTGGAGGATGGCCGCAGTCATGTCGCAAAGCTCTCCCCAGTGATTCATGGCAGCGGTGTCCAGCGTGAAAACGGCCACGAATGGGGCATCCGGGAAGGGGACGAAAACCTGGATCTGGCCGGTGAGAAGTCTGCCCTCTTCGCCTGTCGCAGTGAGCTCCGGCCCGATGGTGACTTCTCGGAGCGTGATGTTCGATACGGCCGGGCCGCAGGGCAGAGTCATGCGCCGACTGTCGGTGAGTGGATCGCGGGCGAGGCCCTGCTCGATCACTTCGGCGGCGTCCTCGGGCCTGGTGTGCGAGGACGCGACGGCCCCTACGGTGAACGAGCAATGCACTACGCCGCCGTTGTCGTCGCTGAACACGCACATGGCGGAGTACGCGATGCCCACGTCCGCGAAGACTTGGGTGAGGCCGGCGTAGAACGGTGCTGACGAGTCCCACAGATTGTCGTCGCCTTCGGGGAACAGCCCGCGTGCGAACTCGCCGGCAGCGGCTTCCCTGTCTTCCGGGTCCGCGTCGACGGGCAGCGCGTGGAAACCGTCCGGCGCTACGAACGACATGGGTGGGACACTCGGAGCGTCGATGACTGTCGGAGTACCCGACGAGCCCATGCTGCTGATGCTCACGTTCAGTCCTTGCCCTGTCCCATGTCTCCGGGCTGCGGTTTCGCGTCCCGACCGGCCTCGTCCATCACGAATCCCCGTGACTCGGAAGTCACCCCCGGTTTACTTCCGGCCACGGTCGACTGGACCCTGACGAGTCCGCTGGGCAGCCGGGTGAGAGCGGACGGAGTTGCCCCCGTGGGCAGGGTCGCGGTGAAACGGGAGATCCGCTCCTGTTGTTCCGCCGTGAGCTCGGCCTCGGACAGTCGGCGGTGGCTTCCGGAAAGCAGGCCGACAAGCTCCGTCGTATGGTCCGAGGTGCGTGTGGTCAGCCGTGCCCAGGATCCGTCCCGGAAAAGAAGCCGGAAGTCCGACTGGCCGATGCTGAATCGTCGGCGGGTCGCTTCGGCGACGTTTTCTCGCGGTGTCTCCCACAGCAGAGTGCCGGAGCCAGTGACGACGAGGCGTCGTGTGGTCAGGACGATCTCCGTGGCATACCCCGAAGCACGTCGGGCGGGGTCGAGCTGCCAGGGCAGCGAACGGGCGGTGTCCCCGGCGTCGGCCCACATGACCGGAAAGTCGTCGACTTCGTTCTCCCGATCCTCCAACTTCCCGCGTCCCGGCTCGGGGTTGACCGTGCTGCCGCCCAAGAGGTCGGAGAGGATTCCTCCGACCACGGCGAAGACGCCGGAAACGGCGGTACCGACGTGCACTCCGGCCTTCCCTGGGAGGCGTCGGACCGAGAACGCGGGACCTGCAGGCCAGTCGTCCAGCTCAGGCTCGATGTCGTTGCGCTGACGGTCACGGAAGGAACGTCTTCCCTCGACGGACGCGGCGCTGCCCGTCGCGAACGAGACCGGGTAGCGTGCCAGTTCCGTCTCACCGGATTCCGGGTGCCAGTTCACAGGGTTGTCCGTCCTCATCAGGAGGCGACCGCCGATTCGAACCGGTCGCCGGGATGAATGGCTTCACCGAGATGTGTGGGAATCGACCACAGCTTGGGAGCGATCTTGATGCCCGCGTCGATACCGCGACCCAGGTTACTCATGGGGTCGATCGCCCACCTGCCCCCGCTCGCAAGGCGCAGACCGCGGGTTCCGAGCCACTGGCCGTTGTGGACGGTCTGCTCGGCCACCATGGTCATACGCCCCATGAGTCCCTCGGCCTTGATCAGGCCGCCGTGCTTGAGTCCCCACAGTCCGATGGTCTTGCCCTTGACCGTGTAGTTCACCGCCCCCGCGACGTTGTCGCCCATCCCGATGATGTTCCGGCCGATCGTGGTGACGCCGCGGACCCCCGACCCCAGCCGCGTGGCCCGAGCAGCCGCGACCGCCCCATCGGCGACCTTGACCCCCTTGGCGAACGCGCCAACACCCGGAATGGAGCCGAGTGCGTCCAGGCCGATGCTCAGCCAACTGACGTCGGCACCGCCCGCCTTGGCCGTGAGATGGCTGAGCAGCGCGAGGCCGCTTGTGATGACGGCCGCCGTCGCGAAGATTGCTCCCAGGGGTGGGAACGGCATCGTGATGATGGCCAGCATGCCGAGAATGCCGCTCAGATCACCGAGGAAGTCGCCGATCGCCTTGAAGAGTTCGGCGTTGTCGGAGACCCAACCCTTGACGTCGTCCCAGAAGCTGTCTTCGATGGCGTCGTCGAGTTGGTCGCGGATCTTGCCGGCGAAATGGTCGCCCCGCTCGTCCCGCTCTGCCTCAATGCGGAAGAGCTGAAGGCGGTACTCGCTCAGCGGGTCATGGTCCGTACCGCTGGGGGAAGGGCTGGGCTCGCCTGGCTTCGCCTTCTCCGAGGCCTTTTTCTTTTCAGCATCTGCCTCCTCCTGGGCTTGCTTCGCGTTGGCCAGAACCTTGTCGGCCTGCCTCTGGAAGTCTTCCAGTTCACCGGCCCAGCTATGTAGATATCCGTGCACACGCTCGTAGCGTTCCGCCACTTCGCGCAGCTTTTTCTCCAGCTCTTCGGACTTGTCCCGCAGCGCGTTGACGTATTCGCCTTTGAGCTCGTTGTCGTCGCCGATGCCGCGCAGTAGCCGGGCCTGTTCGCGGAGGGAGCTCGCGACGCCCTTTATGTGCCTGACCTCGGTACGTATCTCATCGGGATCGCCTGGTACCGGGTCCGATTCCGCCAGCGGATGCCAGTCACGGGGGCGAGCTCTTGGCGCCGTCGTCACTTCTTCTTCCCTTTGCGTAGTTGCTTGGCGAGTTCGGCGTCCAAGCCTGTGAAGCCGTCGATGGTGGCCTTCACCAGCTGGCCTACGACGTCGATATTCTCGAGCAGCGCCTTGCGGTAGTCGTCCCAGTTGTCCACGAATTCATCCATGGCGTCGGTGATGCCGCTGCTACCCCAGTGCTCGCGAATGTCGTCGTTGCGTGCCTCCAGGTTGCTGAATTCCTTCTTCAGCTTGCGGAGCCGGGATTCCGACTCCACGAGAAGATCGACATTCACCTTGAGATCTGAGTCGTTTGCCATTCTGTTCCCTCCGGACAGACTGCTGTTCCCAAGCCGACGACCCGGCTCTCAGCGGTTGACGGCCTGGATCTCCTGGACGGTGACCGCCTGTTCGCTGCCGAACGTCCCGTCGGGCAGGTTGCCGCCCGCGCCGCCGGTGCCGGTCCAGGTGATGTGCCACGTGATGGTCGCCCTCAGCTGGTACGTCCCGTCTCCCGAGGAGCGGAGGTACTTGATGCCGCACGGCGGGGTCTGGCTGGACTTGCCTGGGGCGTAGGGCTCGCCGATGGAGTCGTCGGCGTTGATGGCGCACTCGCCGGAGGCCGGGTAGACCTGGGCGTCCTCGGTGCCCGGCTCCAGCCTGAGGGAGACCGGCTTGGCGGTGGTCGTGGCCTGGATGTTGAGGCCGGGGGCGTTGAGGGCGGCCGTTGCCTGGACCTCGTTGAAGACGGCCTTGTCGAGCCACGCCCAAGTAGGCAGGTTCACCTTGGTGTTGGCGGCGGGCGCGAGGGTGACCTTGGTGTCGGGGAGCTGCATGTGCTGGTAGGCGAGGCCGGCGAGTATCTCCGGGCTGATGGCCTGTTCGTACCGGGGCGGAGGAGCCTCGCCGTTGTCGACCCAGAAGGGAAGGTCGCTGCACGAGTTCCGCTTGAGAACGTCGGGCTCGTTGGGGTTCGCGACCCCGGCCCAGAACATCCCCTTGCCGTCCTTGTCGACGTTGTAGTCCTTGTAGCCGGGTGTGTCGGCCCAGCCGTAGTCGTCCTCGTAGTGGCGCTGCACTTCGCCGATCGCGGAGCCGGCGGTGCCTCCCATGCCGGGTGTGTTCAGCTGGTCCTCGATGCTTTTGGACATCTTCGCTTTGAAGTCCTTGGCGCCGAGGTAGGGGGCGTACCAGCAGGCTGGGGGCGTCCAGTTGACATCGGCCGACGTTACGTTGCCGGTGCTGCCGCCTTTGGCGACGGAGCCGGAGTAGTGGATCTGGGCGGCGGCGTAGATGCCGGTGCTGTCGCTGCCGCCCGACTGCTCTGTATTGGAGCCCTGGGTGTTGCCCGGCAACTCTCCCGCGTAGGCAGGTTCCGTAAAGGTGAGGATGCCCAAGGCCAGCGTCAAGGCAACAGTGCGGCTGCTGAGGGCTGTACGGCGTCCTCTGCTCACTGGCACTTCGCCGCCTTCGCCTCGACGTACACCTTGGACGCCTGCCACAGGCTGTCTCCGGTGGGGAGCTTGACCATGATGATCTTGAAGTAGTCGAAATCCGTGATGCTGGGCGCGCCTTTCAGGACCTTTCCGGTCTTGACCTCCTTGGAGTAGAACTTGCTTGAGTCCACACAGAACGCGACCTCGACCGAGTTGCCGTTCGACGCGGACCGGGTGGTGGCCTGGTAGTGGCGCCGGGTGCCGGTTGCCGTCCAGCCGCCTTTGAGCCTGACGTCGATCTGTGTCTTGCCGTACTTCAGTCCATCGCCTGTGGAGTAGGCGGCCAGAGCTGCATCTTTGGTTGTGCGCTTGTCAACGCCGTGATAAATCGCGCGCATGAAGTTCGCGGCATCATCCATCGCCGCCGCCTCGTTCTTGTTCGTCGGCTTGGTCCAGTCGAAGACCAAGTTCATGTCCTTCGGCAGGGACACGTCCACGCCGTCCGGCTTGTCCTCCGCCGCTGCCGCTGTCGCCGAAGGCTCCGCCGACTTCGTCGGTGTCGGCGTGCTCTGTTCGGCGCCGGCGATCTTGTCGTTGTCGGTGGACTTGTCGTCTCCGCTGCCGCAGGCCGTCAGCAACAGGGCTGCGGTCGCGGTGAGCGCGGCAGCAACGGGCAAAGAGCGGCGCTTCAAGGTGGGCTCCCCGTGAGATGTCGATACAGCTGAGAGCCCTGACGTTATCTGGGGCGCCTGTGCTCCTGCCACGCTGGATCGGCTTCACTGCAGGGGCCTTTGTGAATTTTTTGGGGCGAATTCGACGCGTCCTGTGTCCTGCCCGTGTTCACCCAGAAGCGTGCTCGTCCCCGAATGATTGGGCAGCGTAAGACTGCAAGTCGTCTTGTCCGATATCGCGGTAGCTGTCCGGCGGGTGCGTGAGCCCCACTGGACCACAGGACACGATCCGGCCTGCCCGACCCCTTACGCGTCCCGCGTCGGGAAGGTGCTGGTATCGACCTTCACGCGTTCACCGGTGGCCAGAGTGAAACTGACCGGCTCTCCGTACCGGGTCTCGACCGTCCGTCCGTAGCCGGAGGCGTGCGGTTCCGACAGCAGCGTGACCGTCCTGCTGAAGGGGTCGGCGATCATGTAGAAGTCGATGCCGAACCGCCCGTACTTCTGTACGTTCCGGACGTAGTCCTTCTCGTCGTCCGGCTCGGACGGGACTTCGACGACGGCCAACACGTCAAGACAGGAGTAGCTGTTCTTCCGGCGCTCGGCGTCGAAGTCGACGATCGTCAGATCCGGCGCCGCGTCGTTCTCGCCAGGGAAGGTGACCAGGACGTCACCGAAGACGCGTTCCCGAGCGATGCCCGCGGCTTTGACGGCGTCCTTGACGTCAGACACGGTCCAGTCCTGCTCGGGGCTCTGCGGGGTCATGATCACCCTTCCGTCGAAGATCTCGACCTTGTATCCCTCGGGGATACCGCCTCGCTCGATCAGATCGCTCATGACAGTCATGGCAGCTCACCTCCTGAGAGCAGTATGGCTGGACGGAGCCGGGTCTTTCGGCGTGGCGGTGCCCCGATCTGCGTATCGAGACCGGATCGTTCTGGCCGCCCTGTACGTGTTCACTTCGCCGGTATCCTGCAAAATGTAGGATTTGCACCATGGGTGCCTCCTACACGCTTACGGATGCCCGGAACAACCTGGGCAAGGTCGTCAATGAAGTGCGGCATGGCGGTAGGACTGTGGAGATCACGGATCACGGCACTCCCATCGCGGCTGTGATTCCGATAGAGCTGCTCGACTACTTCCAGCAACTCGAAGGCGAGCGCGATCTCGCCGCCGCAGAGGAGAGCAAGACCGGCGTCAGGCGCTGGGTGTCCCATGCGGATGTTGCCGCGCGCTTCGGTTTGAACGCTGACGGGACGCGCAAACGGTGACCTGCGAGATCGTCTGGTCGGACGCTGCCGTCGACCAGTTTGCCGCTCTCAACGAGAGGCACCAGGATGCGGCGATGCGCATCACGGCCGCGGTGTACGACCTCGCGGACAACCCGCATCCCACCAATTCCCGCCGGGCGCCGTCGAAGGTCACAACGACAAGATCAAAATGCTGAAGAGGCAGATGTTCGGCCGAGCCAACTTCGACCTGCTCCGCAAACGCGTCCTCCTCACCGCACGAGGCCGTTCATGATCGCGGTTTCGGTGACCCTCCGTGGCCCTGGCACTGAAAGTGATCCAGAACCCAGGTTCAGAGACCGCCGACGGTAAGCCGTTTGTCGGTTCGAGCGGTGGCTGTCCGGCGGGCGTATGCCCCACCGGAGCACAGGACGCGATCCGACTCCCGACCTCTTACGCGTCCCGCGTCGGGAAGGTGCTGGTATCGACCTTCACGCGTTCACCGGTGGCCAGAGTGAAACTGACCGGCTCTCCGTACGGGGTCTCGACCGTCCGTCCGTAGCCGGAGGCGTGGGGTTCCGACAGCAGTACAAGGCTCTTGCGGGTGTCAGTCGTTTCCTGATCTTGCCCGAACATGTGATGGCCCCGGAGGCGGGCTCGCGAAGATCCTTTGCTCGCCCTTGGTGCTTGTCTTGTCTTGCTCTCAAGCGAGCTCGCTAAATTCCTCTGTTGGCATGCGCATGGGGGGCACGGTAAGGGTGGAGCGGCTTGTCGGACAGTCTCGGGCGATGCGTGACATCTATGAGTGACATCAAGATCTATGAGTGACATCAAGGCGGACACCAAGCGGATCAAGGAGTGCTCGCGTGCGCTCCAGCGGATCTACGACGCCTTCACCAACCGTGCGAACCCCGCCGACGAGTTCGCGACCGCCGAACTCGGCAACCAGCTCGTCGCCGACGCCTTCCAGGACTTCGCCGACAACTGGAAGATCCACCGCAAGGATCTCGCCGAGCAGATCAGGACGCTGGGCACCATCACCTGGGACGCCGCGAAGAGTTACGACGCGATCGACTCGGAGCTGGCCGCCGCACTGCGCCGACAGGACGCCAAGGCGGGGAAGTGAGGCGTCCCCCCGTCCATGAGTGGTCCGTGTTGGGGGAGGACGGCGACCCGGTCCCTGGTGACCCTGACGCCATCGCGCTGCTTGGCCAGTCGCTGCGTGACGTCGCCGACGACATCCGGGGCGAGGCCGGCGACGTGGAGGCGCTGTCCGCTGTCGAGTCGTGGAAGTCCAAGGCCGCCGACACCTTTCGCGACACCGCGAAGGACACGTTGGGGCCACTGCGTAAGGCGTACCACCGCTACGACAAGGCCGCGCAGGCCATGGGCACGCGTGTCCGGGACGACAGCACCGCCGACTGGGCCTCCGCCCTGGAACACGCCCAGCACCTGGCCGACCGGGCGCTGCGGGACGGCCATACCGCCCACGATGACCACGAGTCGGCCAAGGCGGCCATCGACAAGCTGCCGGACGGCACCCCTGACGACGACCCCGAACTTGCCCGGCTGAAGGAGAAGCGGGACCGGGCCGCCGACGACCTCACGGCCGCGCAGACAGCGCTCCAGCACGCGAAGGACGTGCGGGACAGTGCCGCGAAGAAGGCCGCCGGTGTGATCCAGCGCGCCATCACCCACGACGGGATGCACGACTCCGGGTGGGACAAGGCCGGTGATCTGCTCGGTGACATGGGGGACGCCCTGGAGGACGTGGGCGAGGTCGCCGTATCGGATCTCGCGTCCATCGGTAATGCCATGGTGGACGACCTCGGCTCCACGATGACGGTTCTCGGCGGCCTCGGCCTCGCCGCCCTCGGTGCCGGCGAGGAGATCGGCGGTGGGCTGTTGGACGCCACGGGCTTCGGGGCGGCCATCGGCATCCCCATCAACGTCGCCGCCGCCGCGCAGATCGGTGTGGGGCTGTCCCTGGCAGGAGCCGGGATGGCGAACATCATGCAGGACGCGGCGGGGCCGGACCGGGTGGACATGACGTCCGACGGGAACGGTGGGGGAGGCGGAGGAGACGGTGACTGGGACGCATCGGCGGAGGCGGGTCGTACGAAGCCGTCGGGTGAGCCTGATCCGGCGGCCCGGCCACGTGGGAGGCCGGAATCGCTCAGCAGGAACGATGACGCCGAGACGGTACGGGCGAAAGGCCGGGAGGTGCATTCCGCCGATACCCTGGCAAAACAGGGCTACGACGTGGAACAGACGCCGGGTACGATCAACGGGAAGAATCCTGATTTCCGTATCGAAGGCCAGGTATTCGACAACTACGCTCCGACCGCCAAGAATCCCCGTTCTATCTGGTCCGCCGTTCAGAAGAAAGTGGACGCAGGTCAGACGGACCGGGTGGTCCTAAATCTGGGAGACAGCGACGCCGACCTCGGAGCATTGCAGTCGCAGTTCCAGGACTGGCCCATGGAGGGGCTGAAAGAGGTCGTGGTCATTGACCGTGCCGGCAATGTAGTTCACCTCTATCCGTAGGATCAGCATGGCAATCTCTTACGACCTCGAGTGCGCGACGGAGTCGTCGGCGACCGAGGTCGCGGCTCGGCTGGCTGAGATCGGTAAGGGCATCGGTGTATTCGATGCCACGGTCACTCCCGACCTGCTCCTGGACCCGGGCGTGAACACCCGGCACGGCACCTCGATCCGGGTGACCCAGGAGCGAACACCGCACCCCTGGCACCCCGTTGTCGCCGATCTGCACTTCACGCCGACGGTCTCCGCAGCGTTCCGCATGGCCAAGGGCGTCGAGGTCGGCGTCCAGCAGGACGACATGCTCCGCCTGGTGCTCCCTTTGCTGGAGCAGATCGACGGTGAGGCCGTACTTCACTTCCAGTACGAGTCGATCTGGCTGCTTCGGAAGAACGGCGAGCTGATTCTGAGCGAGAATGACGACCTCTGGCGACCCCACCGGATCAGCTTCGTGCTCCAGCCCTACAAGCGCGAGACTCATCGTTTCGAGGACTGAGGAGGGCGATTCCGGTCGCTCACCTGCTGAGGTAGTCGGCGCCGAGTGCGCGGTAGGGGACGCGATCCTTCATGACGTCCCAGATCGGGATGGCGAGCTTGTGCATGACGGCGACCAGCGCCCGCTTACCTCCTCGCCTGGCCGCCGGCCGGTAGTAGTAGTCGCGCAGGTAGGAGTTTTTGTTCCGGATGGCGGTCATGGCGGTCATGGCGGCGACACCCGGCAGACGCTTGAGGTTGCTGTTGCCGACGCGAGTGCGTCCGGACTTGCTGACACCGGCGGATTCGTTCTGGCCGGGGCAGACTCCGATCCAGGAGGCGAGGTGGTGCGCGGTGCCGAACTGGCTCATGTCGCCACCCGTCTCGGCGCGGATGATCTCGCGGCGAGGCGGCCAGTGCGGCCAATGCGGGGGGATGGTGTCCAGGTTGTCCAGGGCCTGCACCTATGAGCACCGGGAAGCGGTGGTGGACCACTGGAACCGGGAGGGCAGGCTCACCGGCCGGGCGAGCCGCAACGACTTCTACAACGATCCGGACAACATGGAGGCCATGGAGAAGAGTAAGAACTCGCGAGGAGGAGCCATGATGGACGCCAGATACAGCCAGGAGACAGGCCCAGACTACTCGTGCTCCTGACCGGTACCCACTCCCGGTTTTCCCATCACCCGGTTCTCCCGCCTCCCCGCTCCCCACGCCTGGAAGGAACCATGGATCTCCAGGCCACCATCGCCGGTTTCCGCAACGTCGCCCCTCGAGGGCCTGGACGGGGCATGGCGGTGGAGTGCTGTCCTTCGCCCGCGCCCATGAGCAGGGCTACTGCGGGGAGGGGCGTTTCCTCGGCTTCATGGAGGGTCTGCGGGTGCCCGGCTACGAGTTCGACGCCGTCGCGGTCGCCGTCCCCGAGGTGCACGGGCATCACAAGGCGCAGAATCCCGACCTCACCTCCGTGACGCACATCGTCTTTCCCGCGTACGCCTGCGAGTTCTCAGGGGGAGAGACCCTCGACGAGGCGGAGGCCCGGTACACAAAAATGCTCCATCCAGCAGAAATCGGCCGCGAGTCGGTGCCGTTCGTGAAGATGAGCTTTGACAACCCCCGTACCGGTGGCGGGAGTACCAATCCCGGGCGAGCGTTGACGTACCCGCGGATCGTCCGCCAGGAGATTCCCGAGCCGGCCAACTCCTCCGGCGGGTTCGTGGAGTTCGAGAACCGCTTGGGCAAGGTCTGGCGGGTGGAGTGGGACGGTGGCTGGATTCTGTCGGGAGAGGCGTCGGGAGGGCCGGAGCGGCGTGAGCTGAGTCCGGACGAGGTCCTGGAGCTCTTCGAGGCGGCGCTGCGGGTGGGCGCCCGCCCGTAGTGAAACCCTCGAGGCCTCGTGAGGCGGAACCGGTCCGCCCCCGTCGCGTGAGCGAATCGTGCAGGCCTCATGAGTGACCCGTGGTGAAGGTGGGCGCGGTGGCCGCGGTTTGCTGACCTGGGGATGTCGGGTCGGCAACAGTTCGCGCGCGCACAGCGCGGGCCCTTACCGGATCGCCGTGCCCAACGGGGAACCGTACGGCCGTAGTTGCACGTGAATAACGTTGTGCTCCTCGCTGTTCACGATCCAGAACGCGCCTTGAGGGGCTTATGTGCGGCTGATACGGTGCCATCGCTTGACACTCACTCCAGCGCTGGCTAATTGGCCGGGTCGGCCGGTACGTCCCAGCGAGGGCGGATCGCGTGGATCACGCGTATCGCGGGTGAAGTGTCCTATTTGGCGATTGAATTGGCAGAATTTTTCTTGGGTGTACGGGGAGCTGTTGCGTGAAGATCCAAGAGCGTACGGGTGCGGGCGGCGGCCGTTCCTCGGTGCCCGCTCAGCCGATGTCCGGTGAGCGGCTCCCGACGCCGCCTCGCGAGCGCAAACCGGCTCTTGCCGCTCTTGCGGTCCTGCTGATCCTGGTCGGTGCGCTGGGCGCGACGATGCTGGTGCTGCGGGCGGGGGACCGGATCGAGGTCGTCAAGGTGACCAAGCCGATTCCGGCCGGCGGGTCCGTCAGCAAGGCCAACACGGCGTCCGTCCTGGTCTCGGCCGCCGACGGCATCGACTACATCCCGTGGGAGCAGCTGACCGGCCTGATGAAGCTGAAGGCCGTCAGCGCGATCCCTGAGGGCGTCGTCCCCGTCGGGCAGATGTTCACCGGCGAGACGGGCCTCGTCGCCGGCCAGGCCATTGTGGGGCTCTCCCTCAAGGAGGGGCAGTACCCGATCGGCCTCAAGCAGGGAGACCTCGTCGCCGCCTACCGCGTCACCTCCAACGGCACCGGTACGGGCTCCAGTACGGGTGCCAGCGGCTCTTCCTCGTCCGGCGCCGGCACCAGTCTGATCGTGGACAAGGCGAAGGTCACCGAGGTGAAGAACTCCGATGACAGTGAGGTAATAAGCAGCACCAACCTCCCCGTCACCCTCACCGTAGACGCCACCAAAGCCGCCGACCTCGCCCAGGCCGCCGCCACCGGTCAAGTGGCCCTCGTGCTCATCCCCAGCAGCTGAAGGCGGCCCCGGAACCATGGCGCTCATCGTTCTTGCCGCCGACAAGGGCTCACCCGGCGTGACCACCGCGGCCGTCGCGCTCGCGGCGGTCTGGCCTCGGCGGGCACTGCTCGCCGAGACCGACCCGGCCGGCGGCGACCTCGTGTACCGCAGTGCCGCCGCGCACGGCGGGATGCTCAACCCGAACACCGGCATGCTGTCCATCGCCGCGACCGCGCGGCGCGGCCTCGTCCCCGATCAACTCTGGGACCACGTACAGCCGTTGAGCGGCGGGCTCGAAGTGCTCGTCGGGCTGGGAATCGCTGAACAGGCCGCCGGGCTCGCGGGGCTCTGGCCCACCCTCGGCAGTGCCTTCGCGCAGCTCGCCGACTCCCCGAACGCGCCCGCCGACGTCATCGCCGACTGCGGACGCATCAGCGGGGACACCCCTGTCGTCGAGCTGTTCCCGCATGCCGCGCTCGTGCTGCTCATCTCCAGGACCGAGCCGGAAGCCATCGCGCGTGTACGCGACCGCGCCGCCGCTCTCTCCACCAAGCTGCACGGCGGTTCGCGCGGCGCCGCCAGTCTCGCGACCCCCCTCATCGGGGTCATCCTCGTCGCCGACCCGAACAACTCGGGCAAATTGGTCAACCAGGTCAACGACATGCTCGTACACGCGCAGACGGGTGCCCGTGTCGTCGGCACGCTCGCCGAAGACCCGGCCGGGGCCGAGCAGTTGGCCGGGCGCAAGCGCGGGCGGCTCGACAAGTCGATGCTCATCCGGTCGGCCCGCAAGGTGACTTCGGATCTGTATCAGCAGTACGGCGCGGCGTGGTCCGTACCCAGCCAGGTCCAGCAGCAGGGCGCAGGCGGTCACCTGCCCGGTCAGCAGCATGGCCAGCAGCCGGGGCAGCAGACCGGGTACTCCGGTCATGCCGGAGCCGGGCGATGACCGCTGTCGACCACTCGTTGGTCAAACGGTTCCGGCAGGAAGCCGGTGACCGGATCGCCGAGCAGCGTCGGCTCGACCAGGCCTCCAACGTCACGCCGATGTCCGGCGAGGACGAGCGGCAGTACGCGCGGGCCGTCATAGCCCAGATCCTCGAGGACTACGCCCGCACCGAGATCAACGCCGGGCGTACGCCGCTGGACGCCGAGACCGAGGAGCAGTACGCGGCTGCTGTGCACGCCGCGCTGTTCGGGGTCGGCAGGTTGCAGCCGCTGCTCGACAACGTCGACGTCGAGAACATCGACATCAACGGGTACGACCAGGTCTTCGTCGGGTACTCGGACGGGCGTGAGGTCGCCGGTGACCCGGTGGCCGAGTCCGACGAGGAGCTCATCGAGCTGATCCAGGTGCTCGGCGCCTACTCCGGGCTCTCCTCCCGCCCTTTCGACTCCGCCAATCCGCAGCTCGACCTGCGGCTGCCGGACGGGTCCCGTCTGTCGGCCGTCATGGACGTGACCCGGCGGCCGGCGCTCTCCATCCGTCGTGCGCGGATGGGCAAGGTCTTCATCTCCGACCTGGTCGGGAACGGGACCGTGACTCCGGAAGTCGCGCACTTCCTGGCCTGTGCCGTGCGCGCCCGGAAGAACATCATGATCGCGGGTGCTACGAACGCGGGTAAGACCACGCTGTTGCGCGCCCTCGCCAACGAGATCCCGCCGCACGAGCGACTCATCACCGTCGAACGTGCGCTGGAGCTCGGCCTCGACCAGTTTCCCGAACTCCACCCCAACGTCGTGGCGTTCGAGGAGCGGCTGCCCAACTCCGAGGGGCAGGGCATGATTTCGATGGCCGAGCTGGTGCGGCGGTCGCTGCGTATGAACCCCTCCCGCGTCATCGTCGGTGAGGTGCTCGGCGACGAGATCGTGACGATGCTCAACGCGATGTCGCAGGGCAACGACGGCTCGCTCTCCACGATCCACGCCAACAGCTCGCACGAGGTCTTCAACCGTATCTCCACGTACGCGCTCCAGGCGCGCGAGCGGCTGCCCATCGAGGCCAGCCAGATGCTCGTCGCGGGCGCCGTGAACTTCGTCGTCTTCATCCAGCGGCGCAACAACTACCAGACGGGCGGCCGCCTCCAGCGCATGGTGACGTCGGTCCGCGAGGTCAACGGCGTGGACGGCCGCGTGCTGTCCAGCGAGGTCTTCGCCGAGACCCCGGACGGCCGCATCGTGCCGCACGCGCCCATCTCCTGCCTCGACGAACTGGTCGCGCACGGGTACCGGCTGCCCGGCGGGAACTGGGGGTGACCATGACCATGATCACGACGACACTCAGCGGTAATGCGTCGACGCACGCGTCGACGCACGCGTCGGCGCACGCGTCGCCTTACGCGTACGGGGACACGCACTCGATGGCGGTCGGCTCGCTCGGCTCCATGGGCGGACTGTTCTCCATGGAGGTTCTGTACGCGCTCGTGGCCGGCATCGCCGTCGGCGGCGGGCTCGCGCTGCTCGCGATCGCGATCCGCGGGCTGCCCGCCAAGCCCGAGCACGAGAAGCAGAAGGCCAGCGAACGTGCCAACGAACTCATCAAGTTCGCGGGGCAACGCGGTTCGCTCGCCGCGCTCGTCGGACTCGCCGTGCTGGTGCTCACCCGGTGGGCGGTGGCCGGTATCGCGGCCGGCGTCCTCGTCTTCTTCTGGGACCGCCTCTTCGGCGGCGCGGCGGAGGAACGGGCCGGAATGCGGCGCGTCGAGGCCCTCGCCTCCTGGACGGAGTCGCTGCGCGACACCATCGCCGGCGCGGTCGGTCTGGAACAGGCGATCCCGGCGTCGGCCCGCGCGGCGGCCCCGGTACTGCGTCCGCACCTGGACGCGATGGTCGACCGGCTCCGCTCCCGTACCCCGCTCCCCGACGCGCTCCAGCAGCTCGCGGACGAGATCAACGACGCGTCCGCCGACATCATCGTGGCGGCGCTCATCCTCAACGCGCGGCTGCGTGGCCCGGGTCTGCGTCAAGTCCTGGGCGCACTTGCCAAGTCGGCGCGCGAGGAGGTCGACATGCGGCAGCGCGTCATGGCGCAGCGGTCGTCAACTCGCCGGTCCGTACAGATCGTTGTCGTGGTGTCGGTCGGCTTCGTCCTCGGACTCGCCATCTTCAACCGGGAGTTCGTCGAGCCGTACGGCACGCCGATCGGGCAGCTCGTACTCGCCTGCGTCTGCGGCCTGTTCGCGCTCGGCTTCTGGTGGCTGCGCAAGCTGTCGACCATCGAGACGCCCGAACGCTTCCTGGTACGGGACAACTCCTCGGTGCAGTTCGTGCGGCCCAGGACACCTGCCCAGGCCGCGCCGGGGCAGCCCCCGTTCGGGGCCGGAGCCGCGGGTGCTGAAGAGGGGGTACGTCGATGAACGACCTGACCATGCCCGTGCTGGTCGGCGCGACTCTGGGCCTCGGTATCTACGTCCTCGTACGGGCGTTGATGCCGTCGAAGCGGAGTGCGGTCTCGCAGGTCGCGCGGATCGACGCGCTGCGGGCGCGGGGAGCGGCGTACGAGTCGGCCCATCGCACGCAGGACGCCGGTCGGATCGGCTCGTTCCGGGCCCAAGTGGGCGCGCGTGTCTCGGACGTCTACTTCCAGCAGGGCTGGGAGCAGCGTTCGTTGCGGGCCGACCTCGCTGTCCTGGACCGGAGTTGGGAGAACTTCCTCGCGACGAAGGTGCTGCTGGGCGCGGCCGGTCTGTTCTTCGGCCCGTTCCTCTTCGTCATCGTCTACACGCTGAGCATGGCCAGCAGCCCGGCCATCCCGGTCTGGCTGGCGCTGCTCTTCGCGCTGGTCTTCTTCTTCCTCCCCGACCTGGAGGTACGGCGGGACGCGGCCGAGAAGCGGCGCGACCTGCGGCGGGTGATCGGGGCGTACCTCGACCTCGTGTCGATGAGCCTGGCCGGCGGCCGGGGTCTGCCCGAGGCGCTGATGGCGGCGGCGGAGGTGTCGGACGGCTGGGCGACCCAGCGCATCCGCAACGCCCTCGCGGACGCCCGTATCACCGGTACCAGTCAGTGGCAGGCGCTCGGTGCGCTGGGCGAGGAACTGGGCGTCGAGGAACTCAAGGACCTCTCCGCCTCCCTCGCCCTGGTCGCGGACGACGGCGCGAAGGTCCGCGAGTCGCTCGCCTCCCGCGCGGAGACCATGCGGCACCGCGAACTGGCGGAGATCGAGGGCAGCGCGGGCGAGAAGTCGCAGTCGATGCTCGTGGCGCAGCTGCTGCTGTGTGCGGGGTTCCTGGTGTTCCTGATCTATCCGGCGGCGATGCGCGTTTTCCAGGTCTGAGTCGTTTCCCCAGTACTGCCAATGCTCCAAGATTCGCTTTGAGAGGACAACTCGCCATGAATGGACGGAACTTCAACACCGGGATCCCGGTAATGGACTTCCTGGTCACTTTCCTGCAGGCCCGGGTGCAGCGCGCCCGCTCCGGCGAGCTGGACCGCGGTGCGTCCGCGGTCGAGTGGGTCATCATCTCCGCGGTCGTCGTGGCGATCGTCGGCGTGGTCGCCGCGATCATCAACACCGCGCTGAGCGACGGTGCCAACAAGGTCGGCGACTGCATCAAGGGCGCCAAGGCAAGCGGCACCTGCTGATCGCACGTACGAAAACGGGGTGTACGGGGCCGAGTTGACGGGGTTGTTGCTCGTGGGTGGCGCAGACAGATGGGTACGCCGCAGGGTGGAGGCCGCACGCAGGTCGGCGTCCACCCGCGGTGACGCCGGCACGGGCGGAAACCGGGAGGCCGGCTCCGGCGCCTCCGGCTTCGGCGACTCCGGTTCCGGCGACTTCGGCTCCCGCGCGCCCGGCTCTCCTCGTACGCCCGGCTCTCCTCGTACGCCCGGCTCTCCTCGCTCGTCCGACTCCGGGATGACCGCGATCGAGTTCGTGCTGCTGACGCCCGTACTCTTCTTCATGATCTTCGCGACCGTGCAGTTCGCGCTGTACTTCTTCGCGGACCACGTCGCCCAGGCGGCGGCCCAGGCCGGCGCCCGCAAGGCCCGCGCCATGGCGCACGACCAGCCGGGCGTCTGGCGGGGCGAGGCGCAGGACGTGGTGGACAGCTACATCCAGCAACTGGGCCCGAGCCTGGTCCTGGCACCGAACGTGACGATGCTCCAGCCGGAGCAGAACACGGTGGGCGTGGAGATCACGGCACGGGTACCCACGGTGTTCCCGGGGTTCGATCTGACGGTGCATGCGCAGTCGGTGGGGCCGGTGGAGCGGTTCGTACGGGAAGGGGAGAACTGATGGACATCCCTGCTCTCGTAACTCGCGTACGGGCAAACCCGGTTCGCAGCCGGGACGACGACCGCGGCCTGTCCACCGTCGAAGTGGTGATCCTGGCCCCCGTGATGATCATGTTCATCCTGGTCCTGGTGGCCTTCGGCCAACTGGTCGACGGGCGCGGGGCAGTGGACGGGGCTGCACGGGACGCGGCCCGTTCGGGTTCCCTGCAGTGGGAGGAAGGCCTCGCCATGGCGGAGGCCCGCGAGGCGGCGGAGGCCGACCTGACGGACATCTGCGACGGCCCGGTGACGGTGACCAAGACCAGCGCCGGTTTCGCGGACGCGGACCTCTTCTCGGTCGACGTCAGCTGCCAGGTACGGGGTCTGGCCATGCTGGGCTTGGACATCCCGACGCGACTGACGGGGTCGTTCACGGCGCCGCTGGATCCCTTCAAGAGGAAGGCGGGGTGACGCGGATGAGCCGGATTGGCACGATCGGCCGGAGTGGTCGGATCGGTCGGCAGGAAGGCGGCGCTGGGACCTCGGCGGGTACGTGGTCCGCCCGGCCCACCGGTTCTACCTGGTCCAAGTGCTCAACTTGGTGCAGGACACGCCGCGCCCACCTGGACGACCGCGGGTCGGGCGCCGGTGCCGTGATCATCTTCGCCCTCCTCTTCCTCTCCCTCTCCGCCTTCGTGATCGACGGCGGCATGTCCATCTCGAAGCGGGAACGGGCGGCGGACATCGCGGAACAGGCGGCGCGTTACGCCGCCCAGGACATAGACCTCGACGCCCTCTACGGCAACGCTGCGGCGGGCGCCCCGATCAACTTCCAGAACTGCGACGCACGCGTGAAGGCCTTCGCCCAGGAGATGGGCATGTCGGCCGCGGACACGGGCGCGTCCCACTGCGTGGCGGCGAACGCCAACGAGGTACAGGTCGAGGTGCAGTTGACGTACTCGCCGGTGTTCACAGGCCTGTTCTACGGCGGGGATGTGACGGTACGGGGCGAGGCGGTGGCGGAGAACGAGGTGGGGTGAGGCAGTCACCTGCAGGGGTGAACCTTGGGCAGGAGCCATAGCGGCAGTGCACGGTCCACGTTGAATCACGCATGAATCGATTGATCAACTTCGCCTGTGCAGCCCTGTGCAGCCCTGTGCGCGGGCACACTGGGCTTCCCGGCTGCGGCTCCGGTGGTTGCTGTTTCCGCTCCACTTACAGGGCTTGCGGCGTCTACTCCCGGCCGAACCGAGAGCAAGTGCGTATGGCTGACGGTGTCAGGGAAAAAGGTCGCAGTCAGACGACCGGGCAGGGGCGAGTTCTCCGCGAACCCGAACAGTCCGGTGGACCACTACGTCTATCGGGGCGACCAGCTTCGTAGCTGCGTCATGACGTTCAACCGCGGTGGGACCAGGTATCGACAGTGCGGGCGGTTCGGAAGCGATTGGTATGTAGTGCGTGGCGGCCAGATCCCGACGACCTGCGCGCGTGTGAATTGATCCGGCAGAGAGGGAGTTCGTCTCATAGGGGTTGACGCTGAAACGTCGGGGGCCGGATCACCTGTCCCCTGGGCTTCCCTTGCCGCCGTCCCTGGTGTCCTTGGTGGTCATCTTCTCGTTGACCTGCTTGGCGAGTTCGTCGTCCAGTTTCTTGAACTCGCGCACGACGGCGTCCGACATGTCGGCGAGGGCGTCGAGCTGCTGGGTGATGTCCTCGCGGCCGTCCTCCCAGTTGGACTCGAAGTCCTCCAGCGCGTCGTTCACGCTGCCGTCGCCGATGTCGTCCTTGTAGGACGCGAAGAGCTTCTTGGTGTGGTTCAGCCGGGTCTTGATGGAACGCAGCCGGCTGCCGTAGTCCTCCAGCTCGCTCAGCGGAAGCGTGAGGTCGGACTTGCCCTTGCCCATGTGTGAGTCCCCCTGGACCGCCTCGTAGTCTGATCGGCGTCTGACCGACGTCCGACCGGCACCGTACAACGGAACGCTGCCGGCACGGCAGATCGAGCGAACGGGGTGAAGCAGAGGACATGGCCCGCTACAGCGAAGCGCAGACGGTCGAGCGAGGCGGCTTCCGGATCAAGGTCCCGGAGTCGTGGTGGGAGTTCGACGTACGCCCCGAGTCGCGCGACGACTCGATCCGCCGCATGGTCGACGAACGGCTGCGGCAGCGCCCGGAGTTGGCCCAGCACCGCGACACGTACACGACGTTCCTCCAGAAGGCGGCGGCGGACGCGTGGAAGTCGGGTGCGCTGTACTGCGGTTGCATGGCGGAGAGCTTCGGCGGCGACACCCCGATCACCGGCTCGGTGACGGTCTCGATGGTCGGCGGCCGCGCACAGGACGGTACGCCGCTGTCGACCGACCCGGCGGTCATCGCGGGCCAGCTGGCCCTGAAGGAGGCGAAGCGGGAAGGGGACAGCTGGCGGAAGGTGACGACCGTCGACATCCCCGGCGTCGGCCCGGCGGCGCGTACGTACGGGGTGGAGGACATCGCCGTACCGGGCGACGAACTCGGCCGCACCATCCGCGCTGTGCTGATGCAGACGTTCATCCCGGTACCGGGCCAGGAGGGCAAGGTGGCACTGGTGGCGGGCAGCAGCCAGGTGCTGGACCTGGCGGAGTCGTTCTTCGACATCTTCGACGCGATCACTTCGACGTTTCGGTTCGCCGAGTAGCTGGTTCAGGAGGCGTCGCCGCTGGAGGGGTGGTGGTTGCGGTCCTCAGGAATGGCCGAAGATGCCTGGCAGGCCCTGCGCCGACGTAGCTGACCTCGGGAGGAGGCGAACAAGGTGGCCGGGTGGAACTGGGACGGCGACGAGAGCCTGTTGCTTTTCGACGATCCCACCGAGTGGGACGAGGCGTACGAACGGGGCGAGAGCTCACTCGGCTCCGCCGCGATCGGGCTGGCCTTCAACTGCTCTCTTGCCGAGGCCTCGCCGCGCATCATCAGGGCGATGCAGTTGCCGGACCGTGAGCAGCGAGGGTTCGCGTTCACCGCGGCGGGCGCTGCGGCGCGGCTCAACGGCGAGCTGACTCCGGAGCTGTACGCCGCGCTGCGCGCGGTGGGTCATCGTGGGCTCGCCGAGAACGCCGTCGACGACACATTGACGTTCGTACCGTTCTCCCAGCTGCCGCGATGGTTCAAGTGGCGGAAGGCGGTGTCAAAGGTGCGGGACAAGCTGGAGACTTGGCGGCTTGAGAGCACGTACGCGGCCGAGGACGCCTGGCGGGCCCTGCGTGGTCGCCGATCCTGAGCGGGTGTGAGGTGTGAGGTGTGAGGTGTGAGGACACGGTGGCCGTTGACGTCTCCGACGACGGCGACTGGCGCGGACGAGATCCTCGGCGGGTACAGGCAGCCCTGTGTCACTCGGAGGACCGGGGGATTGGCGGATCGAGGGATCGACGGATCATGAGGTCGTGAAGGGCCATGGACGTTCATGCCATAGTGACCGGCTTTCGTGGCGCGGAGCCGCTTCCAGGCCTGCCCGACAGTTGGCACTGGTCGCCGGCGCCCGGCATCGACTTCGCGGGGGCGCTGTCCGCCGACGGGAATCGGCTGCTCCAGCTGAGCGGCCGTAACTCCTACGACCAGGACCTCGCTGTCAGCACCCTCCGCTTCGCCCGGGATCACGAGGACGCGATCTTCGCCCGCAACCCCTTCCTGGGCGCGCTCGACGGCTTCGAACCACCCGCAGGACATCGCTTCGACACGGTCGTGGGCATCGCCCCTGACGTCCACCGCTTCTACCGCGTGGAGAATCCGGACCTGACCCCACACGTCCGGCTGACCTTCCCGGCGTACGCCTGCGAGTTCTCCGGCGAGGAAACCCTCGACGAGGCCATCACCAGGTACCGCATGCTGCGCCTGAACCACCTCGACCGGGAGCCGCTCCCCTTCCTGAAGATGCGGTACGCCAACACGCGGACCGGGGCAGGAGCACGAACCCGGGACGGGGCCTCACCGAGCCGGCGCGGCTCGTGGAGGAGCTTCGGCTGATGGACGGCGGAACCGGGAGCTTCGTCGAGTTCGAGAACCGGCGCGGTGATGTGTGGCGTGCCGAATGGCACGGCGCGTGGTTCGTCGCCGAGTGGAACACCCAGAGCGGCACGCCGAGGGAAACCGACCTCGATGAACTCGTCGAGTTCGCCATCGCGAGGCTGTGTGACACGCCACGCCTATGACGTACGGAAAGTGAAGCATCTCCACGTCGTCGCCGGCCCTCCTGTCCCCCGATACGTTCCCGTCGCTGAGACTCATGCGAACCGCTGCGACGGGATTGCCGTTGGCGTCCGTAGGCCGGATCGAGTCGAGTGTCTTGTCGAGGGCCAGGAACAACTCGTGGGTGCCGTCGACCTCGGCCTTGAAAAGGAAGGTGGAAGGCGAAGGCTCTTGCACGAGGGCCAACCGGAAGAAGTGCACCGCTGATCAGATGAACCGGAACGTTCCGGTGACGGCGTCGAAGATGTCGTGGAACGCCTCCGCCAGGTCAAGCACAGGGCTGGCCCCTGAGACGAGGACGACCTGATCGGTGGTTCCCGGGACCGGGATATACGTCTGGGTCAGCACCATCCGGAGAGTACGGCTGTCGCCCTGTGCGACAGGAACGTCCTCGACGCCGAATGTCCGTGCGGCGACGCCGACTTCTGGGATATCGACGGTGGTGACCGTACGCCAGGCATCGCCCTCTCGGCGAGGCGTGATGGTGCGGAGGCTGTCGGCGATGGCGCGGGGGTCGGTGGACAGGGCGACGCCTTGCGTGTTCTTGGCGCCGAGTACGGAGACGGTCACGGTCGCGGAGAGCGGGACGCCGTCGAAGTTCTCCGCCATGCAGCCCAGGTAGAGGGCACCTGACTCGTGGGCGTCCTTCGCCATCTTGCGGAGCATTGCCGTCAAATCGGCACGATAGGAGGCCAGTTCGGGGACTTCACGAACCCGTTCGTCGACCAGAGCACGAACGGTTGCCTCCCTGCCCTCGGGGCGGATTTCGAACTCCCACCAGGAATCGGGAACTGCCAGCGAGAAACTGGACATCTGGAACGCAATCTCCTTTCGCTAGCGCGGATTCCGATCTCCCCCCTGATCGGGGTCGGAGATAGATCCACCTACAGTCTGATGCCGGCGACGATCAAGAATCTGACTAGCCTTGCGTGGAATCCACATCATCGAATCGGATAGGTGCGTAGGTAGTCGCGTACTCCGCCAGGAATATGAGCGCCTCGGCGGGAATGGGCAGCGATGCTACGGCCGCATACTCCAGGAGGAGTTTGGGCGGGTAGTAGTCGAGGACCTCGTACTCGACTGGCTCTGGGCCTGCCGACGTGGCATACCGGCCCTCGACTCCGAGGGCCGTGAGCAGCTCGGGGAGATTCCACTCGGAGACCTGGGCGCCCAGGTCCATGGGCAAGCGGTAAGTGATGGCCTCGGATGGGGACTTCGGTGTGATCCCTTCGGCGATACGAAGAAGATCCGTGTGCCTCAGCCTGTACCAGGGGCCTGTACGCTTCACCACCATCCACCGGTCGGCAACGGTGCTCTGGAACACGCTGCATTCTGAGCCGGAGAAGATCGAGGTCATGCTCAACCCCATCCTGGTCAGTGGCGGCAAGGATCCGTCCAGGCTGACAACCTCCTCGTGCCCCGCCTGCAGCATCCGCGTGAAGTCCACCAGGAATTCTGTGCTCCTGTCGGATCCCTCGAGGCATGAAAAATGGATATTTCCGTCGAGGAATGCGGGGACAGCAGCCCACGGATCCCGGATCAGCCGGTATCCGGTCACTTCTTCGCACTGGCCAGGGATTGGCGGCGCCGGATCGCCGCAGATCTGGCATCGATTGAGGTCGGGCATGATTTTTTACCTGTCGCTTCGGTAGGTGCGGGTGCCGGCGGAAGGCGTGTGCACACTATAGGCCGGGCACGGGAATGATTCCGCCGCGCTCACCGATCGGCCCTCCTGGTGGATAAGTTCCTTGTGGCAGGTCCAGTACGCCGTTGTTGTCGAAGAACCGCAGGTTGCCGTCTCGGCTGATCACCACCTCCGTGTGCGGCGTACGTTTGTTGTCCAGGTCGCGGCTCATGCTGTTCTTGGTGCCGCGCGCCGCTTCGAGTTCGTCGGGTGGGCCGGGAATTCGATCTTCAGGATGCGTGTGGACTGTGAACCTGTAACCCTCGTCGCGCAGATTTCTGGGAATTATCGTGGTGACTTCTTCTCCCTGGAACAGTCTCATTTCTCCTGCAGAATTCTGGACCACCGCATGCTCCACGCCGTGGAATTTCTGAAGTTCGGCCATGTGGGACACATTGACCTCGTTCGGTCTGATGCGTACGGGTCCTTTGGACAAATCTCGTGCGAGCTGCCTTGCCTTTGGTGAAAGTGCTCGGTAAGGAATCGTCCCGCCGAAGAGTCTTGTTGATCCCTTGAATGGGCGGGTGATCGAGCGAATACCCTCCCCGGATCTGATCTGCGACGCCTTCTTGAGAAGGCCGCCGCCGATGCCCTTCATGAACCCGGTGCCCAAGGCCTTGAGCCCCCCGGCCTTCCACAGCTTGCCGAGTTTGGCGATGCTGGTGAAGCCCTTCGTGGCGGGTATGCAGTCCAAGGCTGCCCATACGAGATCGCCCCAGCCCGCCTGGCCGTTGAGAACTTTTCTTAACGTGTCCGCCATCACGATCAATGCGGCGGCGAACACCAGCCACCCCAACGGCCCGCCGATGATCATCACGATGATGCCGACGACGGTCACGACCCATTTGCAGACCGTGACGATCTCGTCCCAGTTGTCGGTGACCCAGTCGCCGATCTCCTCCCACCAGTGGCGGTTGGGGATACCGGCGTCGGAGGCCTCCTCCAGCTTCTTCACCGTGCGGCGGGCGGCCTCCTCGCGTAGCCCCCGGGCCTGCTGAGCGAGTTTCTTCGCCGCGTCCAGGGCGCTTTGTGCGCTCGCGACATCCCGCTCGGCGGAGGCCTGCTTCTCCTTGGCGTGCTGGGCGTTGCGCGTGGCCCGGCGGACCTCGGCCTCGTCGGGCTTCGGGACGTCGTTACGCGGGCTCTTCGCAGGGTCGTACGAATCCGTCTTCTCGGTGGCCGTGCGTACCCAGTCGTTCGCGCCGGAGAGGGCTGACTGCGCCGAGGTGAGATCCGCGTGTGCCGTGCGTCCGTCGCGGAGGGCCTTGTCCGCCTTCTCCTGGGCGACTTCCAGGTCCGGCCAGAAGGAGGCGAGGGCGTCACCGGCGAGGTCGTACGACTTCTTGAGCTTGCGGAGTCTCTTCGGCGCGTCAGCGAACTCCTCCGCGAACACCTCCGCCGTCTTACCGGCCCACGAGAGGATCTCGTCCTCGGTGGCCAGCCCCTTGATACTGCGCAGAGCCTCGGAGACGTCCTCGGCGAAGTCGTGCAGCGTGCCGGCGAGTTTGCGGATGCGTTGGGGGTCGCCCGGGGTGGGGTCCTGGTCCAGGTCGAGTATGTGCCAGTCCGCCGGCCTGTGAGACACGCGTATCCCGCCCCCGTAACACCTGCAACGCTTGTATCAGTACGCGCGTGTGAATCTATCGCACGTCCGCTTTGAGGCTGCTGATGAACGTGGTGAAGGCGAGGGTGGGGAAGGAAAGGGCGCCACGGGCGGGTTCTTTGGAGTCGCGTATCGCGATCCGGGTACGCAAGTCGGCTATCTCCACGCAGGCGTTGCCCTCCGCGCCGCCGGAGAAAGTGGACTTCTGCCAGTTCGGGGCCTGAGTCATGAGGGGCGCCTCACAGTTCCTTCGACAGACGGTGGATGAAGTCCCTGGACGCCGTGGGGTCCAGCGTCGCCTTCTCCACCCTATGGAAAAGCGTTCGTAGCATCCTCAGTTGGGGTTCCGCGTCGATGAACACCGTGTCAGTGGCGCCTTCGTGCAGCCCGGTGTCCAGTTGGGGTACCGGACCGTCCATGTACATCATCGAGGCACCGGCACCTCCGAAGCCGTCCTGGTCGGTGGGGATGACGCGCACGGTCGCGTGTCCCTGCTCGACCTGGTCCAGGATCTCCCGGAGTTGAGCCCGGGAGACCTGGCGGTCGGCCACGCGGGTGCGCAGGGCGAACTCGTGGACGGTCGTCTCGTACGGAGTGGGGCTGTCGCCCTCGATGACCGTGCGGCGTCCCATGCGGAATTCCACTCGGGGTGTCAGCTCGCTCTCGAGCAGCTCAGGGCGCATGTACGCGAAGAGGGCTCGGGCGTAGTCGGGGGTCTGGAGGAGTCCGGGTACGTAGGTGATGAGGACTTCACGCAGGAGCGACGCGTGATGCTCCGCTTCGGCCAAGTCCAGGTTCACCGGAGGCAGGACTCCCCGGTATTCGTCCCACCAACCTTGTCCCCGTTCGCCGGCCATTGTCACCAACGACTCGATCAACGCCTGGTCCGTGCAGCCGTAGTGGGCTGCCAGGCGACGGATACGGTCACTGCTGACGCCTGCGATGCCTGCCTCGACCTGACTCATCTGGGTCGACGTCGAGTTCAGGAACGCCGCCACCTCGCTGGCTTTCAGGCCAGCGGCCTCGCGCAGCTTGCGCAGCTCTGCCCCAGGCGCATTTGTCGCGTGGTGGGCCCCGTCGCCCTGCGCCTGCGGATGAGGGCCGGCGTACTGCGCGTCGGCGCATGGGACGGCGACCCCGAGCCGCCCCAACCGCCGTCCTCAGCAGAGGTGTTGACGCGGCTCACGCACATGGAGGAGGGGCGGGGGCTGGCTCTGGTCGGCTCGTGTGCCGACCTGTGGGGCTGGCAGCCGCTGAGCAGGGATGGGCGGCGAGGGAAGTACGTGGGGGTGACCTCGTCGCGGCATAGCTCGTTGATCGAACCGAACAGAAGATGGAAAGGAGAGCGGATGGTCGGCTCGCTGCACGAAGGCGTGGTGATCTGCCAGGTGATGGACGCCGTCAGCTGGTAGGGGCTGCCGTCTGTCGCGCGGAGGTATCTGATGCCGCAGGGTGGGGTCTTGCCGGCGTTGCCCTGCGTGTACGGGGTGCCGATCGAACCGTCGGGGTTGATCGTGCAGTCGCCCGAGGTGGGGTACGTTTCCGCGTCCGGCGTACCGGGGCTCAGGTGGAGGGCGATCGGCTTGGCCCGTTGACGCCGCCACCTCCGACAGCGTGGGCCGATGCGGGCGTCAGGAGGACCGTGATGAGCGACGCAGCTGTCAGAGGCGGCCATGCGTGAAAGCGCCTCATCGCGCGCAAGCGCCCCGCTCCGAACGGAGCGACACGTTCTGCCAGACCTGTTCGTTCTTGGCCAGGCTGGCCATGTAGAAGATCTCGGGGTCTGTCCCGGCGGGATTTCCCTCCACCTCGCCGGTTTTACGGTTCTTCGAGTAGGCCTTGCTTTCGTCTGTGCAGTAGTAGAGGGCCGCCGAGGTCTTGTTCTTGCCGATCGTGACCTTGGGGTCGAATGCGGGCAGTTTGCCGAGCACCGTGAGGTTCTTGTCCGTGTATGTCTTGATCCACTCTCGGTCTTGTGCAAGACCCGATTCTGTGTCGTAGAAGGCGAGGGCTTCATTGCCGTCGGGCTTGTTCGCGATGATCGACGCGTATCAGGCCCGGAGTTGTTCCTTGGCGTCGGTGAGGAGGGCCTGCTCCTCGGGATCGCCGCTCGTCCAGTCCTCGAACGTCAGCTGGAAGTTGGCGGGCAGCGTGACAACCGGACGTGTGGCCCCGGCCGGCGCCGATGTTGACACTGAGGCCGATGCCGAAGGACTACTCACTCCCGAATCCGCCCCCTTGATGTCGTCCGGCGACGACTTCTCGCCCCCGCCGCATCCGGTGAGCAGAAGAGCCGTCGTCGCGGTGAGCGTGGTGACGGTGACGGTGACGGACAGGGCGCGGCGGGCCACGGTTGATCTTCCCCGGGGGCGGACTGGCGTGTGTACGGCAGAGAACGAAGCTATCAGGGGTGCGTAGAGGGCATTTGTGTGCCGCCAGGGGGTTGTGTGGGGACCGTGAGGAGTGTGTCGTGGCGGTTGCGAACGGTCCTGATGTCGACCGACACCCGCGTCCGAAATAAGATCCCGATAGGCTCAGTACACCCCCACATCTCGCTTCCACTCCGCCCCACACGACACGAACCCAGGACACCCGCCATGCCGCGACGCAGCACTTCAAGCCGGACGGGAAGCCCCACGGGCAGCCGGACGGGAGGCTCGCCGGGTCCGGGGAACGCCCCGGGGGCGGGGGGTTCGTCGACGCCGAGGAACCGCACCCCCCAGCCCCTCCCCAGGCGGCGCCGCAGTTTCGGGGACTTCGTCAAGGCGTTCTTGGCGTTCGTCGCCCTCGTCGGACTGCTCGTCGGGGTGCCCTACGCGCTCGCCGTGGTCATCGGCTGGCCGTTCCCGGACGGGTCGCCCTCCCTGGACTGGCTGCAGGAAGAGATCACGGTCAAGACGTTCCAGAACATCCTCGGCGTCATCGTCTGGATCGCCTGGGCCCAGTTCACCGCGTGCGTGCTCGTCGAGGTGAAGGCCGCGCTCTCCGGGGTCGGGATGCCGGGGCGGGTGCCCGGCGCCGGGCCGAGTCAGCTGCTCGCGCGGCAACTCGTCGCCGCGCTGCTGCTCGTGGGTGCCACGGCCGCCTCCTTCACACCGGGCCTCTCGCAGCTCGGCCACAGCATCGAGGGCAATCAGCAGGGCACCGTCGCCTCCGCGCAGGTCACGCCCGGCGGTTCGCTGAGCGGGATGTTCGCGCAGCAGCAGGAACAGGCGGCCAGTACCGCCGCCGCGCTCGGCCAGCAGGCCGCCGACGCAGCCAGTCACGCGGAGGTCGGGGGGCCGTCGGTCAAGGCCGGCGCCACGAAGTTCTACCGGATCCAGCCGCCCGAGGGCCGTCACCACGACTCGCTCTGGGAGATAGCGCAGCGCCACCTCGGCGACGGACGCCGGTACGGCGAGATCTACCAGCTCAACAAGGACCGTGTGCAGCCGGACGGTTCGCGGCTCTCCGAGGCCAGTCTGATCCGCCCCGGCTGGATCATGGAGATGCCCGGCGACGCCCGCGGCGGCGACCTCGTCGAGATGCCCAGCACCGGCGCCACCGCTTCCCCCACCGCTCCCGACGCCGGTTCCACCGTCTCCCCGCACGTCGCGCAGCAGATCAACCAGTACGCCCAGACCGGCGACCACGCCCAGGGCACCGGCGGCGGCCGGCAGGGCGGCACGGCCTCCCTCGACACCAAAACCACCCGCATCAGCCTCCCCCAGCAGCGTCCCGAGACCGGCGGTACGCACGCGAACCCGGCTGTCCTGCACGAGCAGCACACCGCGACCCCGGCCGGAGAAGCCACCGACACCGACACCGCCACCGCCGCCACTTCCGCCTCCGCCGAATCCGACGCCGGTTTCTCCTTCGGCCTCCCCGAAGCCCTCGTCGGAGCGCCCCTCCTCGCCGCCGGTCTTCTCGGCGCCCTGGGGCGCCGGCGCCGTCAGGCCCTGTGGCAGTCGGCGCTCGGTGCGGTCGGCGGGCGGCGCGGTATGGAGCCGCCCACGCCCACCGGTGCCGCCGCCGACGCCCAGGACGCGCTCCTCATCGGCGCCGACCCCGAAGGCGTACGCCTGCTCGACCGCTCGCTGCGCGGACTCGCCGCCTCCCTCGCCGGCGAGTCCCGCCCCCTGCCCACCGTCTACGCGGCCTGGCTCAGCAACGGTGACCTGCACCTCCAGCTCGCCCAGCCCGCCGGGAAGCCCCCGGCCCCCTGGCAGCTCGGCCAGGACCAGACCTTCTGGCTGCTGTCCCGGACCGACGCCGAGCGGTACGAGGATGTCGACACCGCCGCTCCCTACCCGGGCCTCGTCAGCCTTGGCACGATGGACGACTCGCGCCTGCTGCTCAATCTCGAGTCGGTGCCCGGCATTGTCTCGCTGAGCGGCAGCGAGTCCGACCGGGCCGCCGTATTCGCCTCTGTGGCAGCCGAGTTGGCCACCAACGGGTGGTCGGACCGCATGACCATCACCCTCGTCGGCTTCGGCGAGGACCTCACCCCCCTCGCCCCCAACCGGCTGCGCCACCTCGACGGCATCGAGGCCCTGGTGGAAACCATGGAGGCCGAGACCCGCCAGCGACGCGGAGCGCTCGGCGCCGCCGGTCACGATTCCGTCCTCACCGGCCGCACCGGCCCCGCCCAGCACACCCGTTGGGCCCCGCACCTCGTACTCCTCGCCGCCGAGCCCTCCGCCGACGACGCCGTCAAGCTGGCCGAACTCGCCGCCGACGCAAGCCGGTTGGGCATCGGCTACCTCGTCGGCACCGAGGGCGGTGACCTGCCCGGCGCCGCCTGGGAGATGGAGATCACCGGCGAGGGCAAGCTCCTCGCGCCCCTCCTCGGGCTCGAACTCGACGCCCAGGTACTGCCCGTCGCCCAACAGCGGGCGATCGTCGAGCTGTTCGTCAACGCCGACCCCGACAACACCCCGGACGGCCCGACGACCACGCCCCCCTTCCTCGTCGACATCAGCGAGCAGGGACGGCCGGCGGTGTACGCGCGGCTCGTGGGCCCGTACGAGATCATCGGCCTCGACACCCCGGACGGTGAGCGCAGCCCGCTCCAACACGAGGCGCTCGCACTGCTGTTGCTGCACCGCGAGGGCGTGCACCCGCGTGTCCTCGCCTCGGCGCTCTGGCCGCGCGGTGTCACCGACGACGTACGCGAAGCGCTCCTCGAGCGGCTGCGCGTCTGGCTCGGCACCGACCCCGACGGCACCCCGCGCCTGGCCACGGACTCCAACGGGCGGCTCACGCTCGCCAAGTCGGTCGTGTCCGACCTCGACGTCCTGCGCTCGCTCTACCACGAGGCCACGCAGGGCAAGGGCGTCGACAGCCGGGTCGTACGCGGACGGCTGCTCACCGACGCGCTCGCGCTGGTGCGCGGGCCGCTGCTCGCCGACCGTCCCGAGGGGCGTTACGGCTGGCTCACGCACGAGATCATCGACGCCCAACTCCCGCTGCTGGTCGCGGACATCGGGCTCGCGCTCGCTGAGTTCCACCTGGTGAAGAACCGTGCCGAGCGGGCCATCGAGGCGCTCGACGCGGCCCTCAACTCCGCCCCCGGCGACGAGCGGCTGTGGCACGAACTTCTGCGCGCCACCCACTCCACCGGCGACACGGGCAAGCTGCAGCAGGTCGCCGCCGACCTGATCCGCCGCAGCGGCGCCCGCGGCCTGCCGCCGCGCACCGAGGCACTCCTCGACGAGCTGCTGCCGACCTGGCGCGACGGCACGACGGCCGTGGGATGAGCGTCGACCAGCTGATCGTGGTCGCCGCCGCCCTCTGGGGCGCGGCGGCCGGAACGCTCCTCCCGCGCGCCGCCTACCGCTTCTCCGTCCCGCCCGAGGAGCCCTGGCGGAACCACTGCCCCCAGGGCCACCCCCTGGGCGCCCGACTGGGCGCCTGGCTGGGCCCGGCCCGCTGCCCGAGCTGCGCCGCCGCGGGCCTCGGCGGTGAGCAGGCCGATACGGGCCTCGGTGGGGAGCAGGCGGCTGCGGGCCTCGGCGGTGAGCAGGCCGATACGGGCCTCGGTGGGGAGCAGGCGGTTGTGGGCCTCGGCGGTGAGCAGGCCGAGACGGGCCTCGGCGGTGGGCAGGCGGCTGCGGGCCTCGGCGGTGAGCACGCTGATGCGAGCGCCGGCGGGGAGCAGGGCGATACGGACCTCGGCGGTGAGCAGGCGGCTGCGGGCCTCGGCGGTGAGCACGCCGACGCGAGCCCCGGCAGGGGCCGGAACGATGCCGGGGACGCCGGGCGCCACACGACCGGCGCGACCGGCCCCGCGTCCAACGCGAGCGGCGGTCGTACGAGGGCGTCGTACGGACCCGGCGCCCCCCTCCTCGCCCTCGCCACCGCGCTCGTGTGTGCCGCGCTCGCCGCCGCGACCGGTACCCGGCCCGAGCTGGGGGCCTGGCTGCTGCTCGCGCCCGTCGGGGTGCTGCTCGCGGTCGTGGACTTCCGGGTGCAGCGGCTGCCCGACCTGCTCACCCTCCCGCTGGCCGCCGCCGCCCTCGTCCTGCTGGGCGTGGCCGCACTGCTGCCAGAGCACGCCGGTGACTGGCCGACCTCGCTGCTGGGCGCTCTGCTGCTCGGCGGCGCGTACTTCGTGCTCTTCCTCATCAGCCCGGGCGGCATGGGCTTCGGCGATGTGAAACTCGCCCTCGGACTGGGGGCTGTCCTCGGCTGGTACGGCTGGGGGAGTGTCGTGCTCGGCACCTTCGCCGGATTCCTGTTCGGCGGGCTGTACGGGCTCGCCCTGGTCGTCGCCCGGCGCGCCGGCCGCAAGACATCCATCCCCTTCGGCCCGTTCCTGATCGCGGGAGCGTTCGTCGGGCTTCTGATCGGCGCGTATACGGCCTGACGTGAGGCGCGGCAGGGCACTGACGTAGGCTGGAACGGTCCGCCTTACGCCATCCGAAGGGACGCCCGGTGACCGAGAACGCCGCCCATGAGTCGTTTGATGTCACAGCCGTCCTCGACCGTGCCGCCGCGGGCGAGCGGATCACCCCCGAAGAGGCGCTCGTCCTCTACCGCGACGCCCCGCTGCACGCCCTCGGCTCGGCCGCCGACACCGTACGCCGCCGTCGTTACGCGGGTACGGAGCACATCGCGACGTACATCATCGAGCGCAACATCAACTACACGAACGTGTGCGTCACGGCGTGCAAGTTCTGCGCCTTCTACGCCGCCCCCAAGGACACGGCCAAGGGCTGGAGCCGCGACCTCGACGACATCCTGCGCCGCTGCGCGGAGACTGTCGAACTCGGCGGTACGCAGATCATGTTCCAGGGCGGCCACCACCCGGACTACGGCGTCGAGTACTACGAGAAGCACTTCGCCGCGATCAAGGCCGAGTTCCCGCAACTCGTCATCCACAGCCTGGGGGCGAGCGAGGTCGAGCACATGGCCCGCATCTCGAAGGTGACGGTCGAGGAGGCCATCACCCGTATCCACGCGGCCGGCCTCGACTCCTTCGCCGGCGCCGGCGCGGAACTCCTTCCCGCGCGCCCCCGCAAGGCCATCGCGCCCCTCAAGGAGTCCGGCGAACGCTGGCTGGAGATCATGGAGACCGCGCACGGGCTGGGCGTCGAATCGACGTCCACCATGCTCATGGGCACCGGCGAGACCAACGCCGAGCGCATCGAGCACCTGCGGATGATCCGTGACGTACAGGACCGGACGGGCGGCTTCCGCGCCTTCATCCCGTACACCTACCAGCCCGAGAACAACCACCTCAAGGGCCGTACGCAGGCCACGATCTTCGAGTACCTGCGCATGATCGCCATCGCCCGCCTCTTCATGGACAACATCGCCCACATCCAGGGCTCGTGGCTCACCACGGGCAAGGAGGCCGGCCAACTGTCCCTGCACTACGGCGCGGACGACCTCGGCTCGATCATGCTGGAGGAGAACGTCGTCTCCAGCGCCGGTGCCAAGCACCGCTCCAACCGGATGGAGATCATCGACCTGATCCGCAAGGCGGGCCGTGTCCCCGCCCAGCGGACCACGACGTACGAGCACATCGTCGTCCACGAGGACCCGGCGAACGACCCGGTCGACGAGCGCGTCATGTCCCACATCTCGTCCACCGCGATCGAGGGCGGCACGGCCCACCCCGAACTGAAGCTGCTGGCTTCCAACTGACCGCCCGGATGCCCCCGACCGACCAGCTGCCGACCGGCCGACCGGCCTGCCCGTGCTGACGATTCACGCCGCCGACGAGGTTCGGGTCGGCTGGGACTTGGAGCCCCTCGAGGAGGGTGCCGTCGCGGTCGACGGCAGCCGGGTCGCCGCTGTGGGCCCGCTCTCCGAGGTGGCCGAGCGGTTCCCGGGGGCGCGGGTGCGGCGATGGCCCGGTGTCCTCGGCCCCGGGCTCGTCCACGAGGGCCCGCTCCCGGACGCCCCGACGCCACGCGAACGCGTGCACGCCGTGCTGAAGGGGGGTGCGGTGGCGGTGCTGGCGGCGTACGTCACCTCACCCGACCTCCGCTCGGCCGCCGAGCGCAACGAGGTCGCCGTACTCGCGTCCACGCGGACTCCGGCACTCGTGAAGGGCGAACGGGCGGACCTGGCCGTGTTCGACGCGGGCACGTGCGTGGCCACGGTCTGCGCGGGCCGCTTGGTGCACCGACGCAGATAGAGAGCCGCTCTTCCGGCGGAGGGCGGCGAAACGGACCTGCCTTTCAGGGGCGCGGGGAACTGCGCGAAGGCCCCCACCCGCGCGCGCCCGCCAACCGACCGACCTCACCCCACCCCATGCCCGTGCCGCCGGGAGGCCGTGCGGTACGTACTGCCACAATGGGCCCGTGACCCGCGCATCCCTGAACAAGCAGCCGCACGAAGTCGCCTCGATGTTCGACGACGTGGCGGAACGGTACGACCTCACGAACGACGTGCTGTCGCTCGGCCAGGACCGCGTGTGGCGCAAGGAGGTCGCGAAGGCGGTCGACGCGCGCCCGGCGCAGAAGATCCTCGACCTCGCCGCCGGTACGGCCACGTCCTCCCTGCCCTTCGCCCGCACGGGCGCGTACGTCGTCCCCTGCGACTTCTCCCTCGGGATGCTCAGGGTCGGCAAGCGGAACCACCCGTGGCTGCCCTTCACGGCGGGCGACGCCACCAAGCTGCCCTTCCAGGACGACACCTTCGACGCGGTGACGATCTCCTTCGGGCTGCGCAACGTCCAGGACACGGGCGCCGCCCTGCGCGAGCTGTACCGGGTCACACGCCCCGGCGGACGGGTCGTGATCTGCGAGTTCTCGCACCCGACCTGGGCGCCCTTTCGCACGGTGTACACGGAGTACCTGATGCGGGCCCTGCCCCCGGTGGCCCGCACGGTCTCCTCGAACCCGGACGCGTACGTCTACCTCGCCGAGTCCATCCGTGCGTGGCCCGACCAGCCCGCCCTGGCCGAACTGCTGGGCGACGCGGGCTGGTCGAAGGTGGCCTGGCGCAACCTGACGGGCGGTGTCGTGGCCCTGCACCGAGGCTTCAAGCAGCCGTAGCCGCCGCCCCCTCTCCGCCCGCGATCACAGGTCGAGCCGGTAACAGTGCCCCTCCTGACCCAGCGTCGGTGTGATGAACACCTCCGTGAGCCGCATGCCCAGCCGCCGGGTGACCGCGATGGACCGTTCGTTGCGGGCGAGGACCATCGCGACCACGCTGGACACGCCCGCCGAGCGCACCCTCTCCAGGGTCAACTCGGCCGCGGCGGTGGCGTACCCCTGGCCCCAGTGGGCCCGTCCGAGCCGCCAGCCGATCTCGATCTCCCCCTTGGGGCCCCACTCCCGCGGCCATGGCTGGGCGCCCGTGAAGCCGATGACCTGGTCCGACTCGTCGAGCATGGTCCAGAAACAGAAGCCGTACTCGGCGTCGTGCCGGCGCTGGCGGGCGGTGAGTTCCTCGTAGTGGGACAGTTCCGCCGACCTGCCCCCGTGGAACTCCATGACATCGGGGTCGTCGAAGACGCGATGCCAGGCGAAGGCGTCCTCGTCGGTCGGAACACGGAGGCGTACTACGGGGAGCGCTCGGTTCACGGGGCAGCCCTTCAGCCGGGTGATCAGTACTGCTGAATAGACTGCCCATGTCCAGTGCCGGTCGGCACGTAGATTTCCGAGTCTTGGGGAGAACCCGTCGTGACCGAGCCCCTCTCCGAAAACACCGCCGATGTGATCGTCGTCGGAGCCGGGCCAGCCGGTTCCACGACCGCGTACTACCTGGCGAAGGCCGGACTGGACGTGCTGCTGCTGGAGAAGACCAGCTTCCCGCGCGAAAAGGTGTGCGGCGACGGTCTCACGCCCCGGGCGACCAAGCAGCTCGTCGCGATGGGCATCGACATCTCCGAGGAGGCCGGCTGGCTGCGGAACAAGGGCCTCCGCATCATCGGCGGCGGCGTCCGCCTCCAGCTCGACTGGCCGGAACTCGCCTCCTTCCCCGACTACGGCCTCGTCCGCAAGCGCGACGACTTCGACGAACAGCTCGCCCGCCAGGCCCAGAAGGCCGGCGCGCGCCTGCACGAGCGCTGCAACGTGGGCGCCCCGATCACCGACGCCCGCACCGGCCGCATCACCGGCGTGCACGCGAAACTCGGCGAGGACAAGCGCGAGGTCACCTTCCACGCCCCGCTGGTGGTCGCGGCCGACGGCAACTCCACCCGCCTGTCCCTGGCGATGGGCCTGCACCGCCGTGAGGACCGCCCGATGGGCGTCGCGGTGCGCACGTACTTCACCTCGCCCCGCCACGAGGACGACTACCTGGAGTCCTGGCTGGAACTCTGGGACCGGCGGGGGAACGAGGACCGCCTCCTCCCCGGCTACGGCTGGATCTTCGGCATGGGCGACGGTACGTCCAATGTCGGCCTCGGCGTGCTCAACACCTCCGACTCCTTCAAGGAGCTGGACTGGCGCGAGGTGCTGAAGGCCTGGTGCGCGTCGATGCCGGAGGACTGGGGCTACACCCCTGACAACATGACCGGCCCGATCCGCGGTGCCGCCCTCCCCATGGCCTTCAACCGTCAGCCCCACTACACGAAGGGCCTGTTGCTCGTCGGCGACGCGGGCGGCCTGGTGAACCCCTTCAACGGCGAGGGCATCGCCTACGCCATGGAATCCGGCCAGATCGCCGCCGACGTCATCGTGCAGGCCCACGCGCGGGCCACCCCCGCCCAACGGGAGATCGCGCTCCAGCGCTACCCGCGCGTGCTCAAGGACACCTACGGCGGCTACTACACGCTGGGCCGCGCCTTCGTGAAGCTCATCGGCAACCCGAAGATCATGAAGATCGCGGCCGAACGCGGCCTGACCCACCCCCTGTTGATGAAGTTCACCCTGAAGATGCTGGCCAACCTGACCGACCCCACGGGCGGCGACGCGATGGACCGCATCATCAACGGCCTGAGCAAGGTGGCCCCGAAGGCGTAGTCGGCGCAGGTTCCTTCAGGAGGAGAGGGCCTCTCGTGAGATGGGGCCTCTCAGGAGGTGAGGGGCTCTCAGGAGTTGAGGGCCTCCTGTTTGGCGGCCCGTCGCGCGAACACTCCCTCGCGACGGTCCGCCACCTGCCGCAGCGCATCCTTCCGTTCCCGCTTGGAGAGCCGGTCCAGATACACGCGTCCGTTCACATGGTCCGTCTCGTGCTCCAGACACCGGGCGAAGTACCCCGTCCCCTCGATGACCAGAGAGTTCCCGTCCTGATCGAGCCCGCGCACGACAGCGCGATCGGGGCGCGGTACGTCCATCATGGCCCCCGGCACGGACAGGCACCCCTCGCCCTCGTCGAGGAGGCGCCGGTCGTCGGCGTCGAGCGGCTCCAGTACCGGGTTGACGATGTGCCCGACATGCCGGACACCGTCGTCGTCCAGGCAGTCGTAGACGAACAGCCGCAGTCCGACGCCGACCTGGTTGGCCGCGAGCCCGGCTCCATCGGCCACATACATCGTCAGGAACATGTCGTCGATGAGGGCGGCGAGTTCGGGCCCGAACTCGGTCACGTCCCGGCACGGCTTGTGCAGGACCTCTTCGCCCACTTCGGTGATCCGCCGCACGGCCCCACGCCGTGACTCGGGCGTGAGCCGCGGGTACGAGTCGACGGGCCTGCCCTGTACGAAGACACGAGGCATCGCTGTCTCTCCTTCTGCTGTGTGTGCTGAGAAGTACCGAGACCTCAGCCTCACACAGCCACCCCCTCAGGGGACGGAGAAGGGCCGCTGCCGACCAGTGGCAGCGACCCTCGCCCGTGGATTTCGGCAGTCCGCTCAGAGAACGCGCACCGCACCCGACGCCGGGTAGCCGGACAGGTCCTGGACGACAACGCCCTTGGACGGGTTGGCCGCGTCCAGGTACTGGCCGTTCCCCACGTAAACCGCCACGTGGTACGCCGAACCCTTCGCACCCCAGTACAGGATGTCCCCGACCTCCAGGTTGGAGAGGGAGACCTCGGTGCCGACCGTCGACTGGTCCTGCGAGACCCGGGGGAGGTCCACGCCGACCTGCTTGAACGCGGCCTGCACCAGGGAGGAGCAGTCCCACGCGTTGGGGCCCGTGGCGCCCATGACGTAGGCGTCGCCCAGCTGCTCGTTGAGGAAGGCGATGACGGTGGCGACGCTGCCGCTCGCGGGGGCGGCCACCTTCGACGTCTGCGAGCTCGAGGCGGAGCTCGATTCGTTGCTGGACGCACTCAGCGTCGCGCGCTCGGCGGAGCGGGAGACAGCGGCCTCCGCAGCGGCCTTGCGGGCGGCCTCGGCCTTCTCCTTGGCCTCCGCCTTCTCCTTCGCCTCCGCGAGGTCCTTCTTGGCCTCCTGGGCCGCCTTGGCGGCTGCGGCGTCGCGCTCGGCCCGGAGCTCGTAGTTCGCGGCGGCCTGCTGCGTGGCGTCCGCGGACTCGGCGATCTGGGCGGACAGGTCGGCCGTAAGGGCGGGCAGTTCGAGTGTCTGCGTCACGGACTCGGCGGCGTTCGCCGCACTGGACGCACCCGCCACTGCCAGGGTGCTGAGAACGCCACCGGCGACTCCTGCGCGCATGGCCAGCGACGAGCTGCCGGCACGCCGGGGCTTCCGGTGGCTTCGTATGTGAGCGGTAGCGGTGTGGGACATGGGTACTAGCGGTACCAGGGGCTCCTCCATACCTTCAAGAAACGTGTGGTGCGCCACAGTTGTTCAACGGAGCCCACAAATTTCCTGTGCGTCACTCTTTATTGACGCCGTAACGGGCATTGCGGACATCGGTGATCATGGCTGTGATCATGCACTTTCGTCGGTACGCCCGAATTGCCCGCTGCTTACCATCGGTTGCGGTCCGTGGCCAACCCCCGATCTTCACAGCCCTTCACCGATGTGGCACAGGTCACGGAACGGTCACTGCCCGGGCTGCGTCTCGCGCGGGAATCCGCGGTCGCCGTCGCTCGTGAACGCGTGCACGCGCGTGCGGGGCATCCACATTCGTCACCCGCCTCCCGCCGATGTGTGAACGCGGTCCACTATCAAGCGGTCCTGTCCATCTCCAATTTGCATGCAAGAGAAGTCTCTTGATATGGAGACGCCGCTTCTGACCAGCGGTAACCGAAGAAAATGTCACCTCTGGTGATCGCGTGGACGCTTCGCGTGTGAAGATCACCGCTCATCCGACTTCATGATCCTTCGTCAGGTGGTGGAGATCACAAAGGTTCGGCAATACCCCGTGTCGCAGATCACAGACCGCCGGGCATAGGATGCGGGGCAGTTGGGCTTGTGACCTGCTTCACATGTTCTCGATCTTCGCCGGGACGGGCGTGGTTCGCGGGGCGGACGGGGTGGCGTGAGCCCGATGCAATCGCCAGCAGTCAGTGCCGACTGAGAGGAGCGAGGAGCGGTGAACGCGTATGCGCCCATCCTCGTACTGGGAGCCCTCGGGGCAGGCTTTGCGATCTTCTCCGTGATCATGGCTTCGCTGATCGGCCCGAAGCGGTACAACCGGGCCAAACTCGAAGCCTATGAATGCGGGATCGAGCCGACACCCACGCCGGCCGGCGGTGGGCGGTTCCCCATCAAGTACTACCTGACGGCGATGCTCTTCATCGTCTTCGACATCGAGATCGTCTTCCTCTACCCCTGGGCCGTCACCTTCGACGCCCTGGGTGTTTTCGGGCTCGTGGAGATGCTGCTCTTCGTGCTCACCGTCTTCGTGGCGTACGCGTACGTATGGCGGCGCGGCGGCCTGGAATGGGACTGAGGGGCCTCTGACCATGGGACTCGAAGAAAAGCTGCCGAGCGGATTCCTGCTGACCACCGTCGAGCAGGCCGCGGGCTGGGTGCGCAAGGCGTCCGTCTTCCCCGCCACGTTCGGACTCGCCTGCTGCGCCATCGAGATGATGACCACCGGAGCGGGCCGCTACGACCTCGCCCGCTTCGGCATGGAGGTCTTCCGCGGCTCACCCCGCCAGGCGGACCTGATGATCGTGGCCGGCCGGGTCAGCCAGAAGATGGCGCCGGTGCTGCGGCAGGTCTACGACCAGATGCCCAACCCCAAGTGGGTGATCTCCATGGGGGTCTGCGCCTCCTCGGGCGGCATGTTCAACAACTACGCCATCGTGCAGGGCGTCGACCACATCGTCCCGGTCGACATCTATCTGCCCGGCTGCCCGCCGCGGCCCGAGATGCTGATGGACGCGATTCTCAAGCTCCACCAGAAGATCCAGTCCTCCAAGCTCGGCGTGAACGCCGAGGAAGCGGCCCGTGAGGCCGAGGAGGCCGCGCTCAAGGCACTCCCCACGATCGAGATGAAGGGGCTGCTGCGATGAGCGACGCGAACGGCACCGGAGCGGACAGGCCCGCCGAGGGGGTCAACCCCGAAAAGGATCTCGCCGCCTCCAACCTCCCCGGCCAGCGCGGCGACGGCGGCGAGGAGATCCGCGTCCAGCGCGGCATGTTCGGCGCCAACAACGGCGGCGACACCTCCGGCTACGGCGGCCTGGTCCGCTCCGTCCGGCTCCCCGGCGCCTCGGCGAGGCCCTACGGGGGCTGGTTCGACGAGGTCGCCGACGAACTCGAGGGCGCCCTGGAGGAACAGGGCCTGGTCCCCGAGAACGTGATCGAGAAGACGGTCGTCGACCGCGGCGAGCTGACGTTCCACGTCGAACGCGCGTACCTGCTCGCCGTCGCCCAGACCCTGCGCGACGACCCCGCTCTGCGCTTCGAACTCTGCACGGGCGTGAGCGGAGTCCACTACGCGCAGGACAAGGGCCGCGAGCTGCACGCCGTGTACCACCTGCGCTCGATCACCCACAACCGGCTGATCCGCCTCGAGGTCAGCGCCCCGGACAGCGACCCGCACGTCCCGTCCCTGGTCTCCGTCTATCCGACGAACGACTGGCACGAACGCGAGACGTACGACTTCTTCGGGATCGTCTTCGACGGTCACCCGGCCCTGACGCGGATCATGATGCCGGACGACTGGCAGGGCCACCCGCAGCGCAAGGACTACCCCCTCGGCGGCATCCCCGTCGAGTACAAGGGCGCCCAGATCCCGGCTCCGGACCAGCGGAGGTCGTACTCATGAGCACGCAGCACGCAACTCCGCGCGAGACCACCGAGGGGACCGTCTACACGGTCACCGGTGGCGACTGGGACGAGGTCGTCCAGTCCGCGGCCCGCGCCGACGACGAACGCATCGTCGTCAACATGGGCCCGCAACACCCCTCCACGCACGGCGTGCTCCGCCTGATCCTGGAGATCGACGGCGAGACGGTCACCGAGGCCCGCTGCGGCATCGGCTATCTGCACACCGGCATCGAGAAGAACCTCGAGTTCCGCACGTGGACGCAGGGCACCACCTTCGTCACGCGCATGGACTACCTGACCTCCTTCTTCAACGAGACCGCCTACTGTCTCGCCGTCGAGAAGCTCCTCGGCATCGAGGACCAGATCCCCGACCGCGCCACCCTGATCCGTGTGCTCCTCATGGAGCTCAACCGGCTGTCCTCGCACCTGGTGTGCATCGCCACCGGCGGTATGGAACTCGGTGCCACCACGATCATGATCTACGGATTCCGTGATCGTGAAATGATTCTCGACATCTACGAGCTCATCACGGGCCTGCGGATGAACCACGCGTACATCCGCCCCGGCGGACTCGCCCAGGACCTGCCGCCCGGCGCGGTGGACCACATCCGCGAGTTCGTGAAGAAGATGAAGAAGAACCTTCCCGAGTACGACAAGCTCGCCACCGGGAACCCCATCTTCAAGGCCCGTATGCAGGACGTCGGCTACCTCGACCTGGCCGGCTGCATGGCCCTCGGCGCCACCGGCCCGATCCTGCGCTCCACCGGCCTCCCGCACGACCTGCGCAAAAGCCAGCCCTACTGCGGCTACGAGACGTTCGACTTCGACGTCCCCACCGCCGACTCCTGTGACTCCTACGGCCGCTTCCTGATCCGCCTGGAGGAGATGCGCCAGTCGCTCAGGATCGTCGAGCAGTGCCTGGACCGGCTGCAGCCCGGCCCGGTCATGGTCACCGACAAGAAGATCGCCTGGCCCGCGCAGCTCGCCCTGGGCCCGGACGGCCTGGGCAACTCCCTGGACCACATCAAGAAGATCATGGGCACCTCCATGGAGGCCCTGATCCACCACTTCAAGCTGGTGACCGAGGGTTTCCGCGTCCCGCCGGGACAGGCGTACGCGGCCGTCGAGTCACCCAAGGGCGAACTCGGGGTGCACGCCGTTTCCGACGGAGGCACCCGGCCCTTCCGGGTCCACTTCAGGGACCCGTCCTTCACCAACCTGCAGGCCATGGCGGCGATGTGCGAGGGCGGCCAGGTCGCCGACGTCATCGTCGCCGTCGCGTCCATCGACCCCGTGATGGGAGGCGTCGACCGGTGACCACCACCCCCGAGGGCGTCAGCCTGGGCATGCCCCAACTGCCCGCGCCCGCTTACCCGGACGACGTTCGAGCCCGGCTCGAAGCGGACTCCCGCGAGGTCATCGCCCGCTACCCGGACTCCCGGTCCGCCCTCCTGCCGTTGCTGCATCTCGTGCAGTCGGAGGAGGGCCATGTCACGCGCACCGGGATGCGGTTCTGCGCGGAGGTACTGGGCCTGACCACGGCCGAGGTCACCGCGGTCGCCACCTTCTACTCCATGTACCGCCGGGGCCCCTCCGGCGACTACCAGGTGGGCGTCTGCACCAACACCCTGTGCGCGGTGATGGGCGGCGACGCCATCTTCGAGAGCCTCCAGGAGCACCTCGGAGTCGCCAACGGCGGGACGACCGAGGACGGCAAGGTCACCCTGGAGCACATCGAGTGCAACGCGGCCTGCGACTTCGCACCCGTCGTGATGGTCAACTGGGAGTTCTTCGACAACCAGACCCCGGCCAGCGCCAAGCGCCTCGTCGACGACCTGCGCGCGGGTGTACAGGTCGAGCCCACGCGCGGTGCCCCCTTGTGCACGTTCAAGGACACCGCCCGCATCCTGGCCGGCTTCCCCGACACCCGGGACGGGGCCGTCGAGGCGAGCGGCAGCGCCGGTCCCGCCTCGCTGACCGGGCTCCGGCTGGCCAAGGGCGAGAGCCCCGCGCGCGTGGTGCACCCCCGGGGTGGCGGTACCACCAGGAGCGCCCAGCCGCACGAGCCGTCGCCCGCCGAGCACCTCAGCTCGCACGACGCGCCGCAGGACACGGCGGCTTCCGACCCCTCCCACCCGGCGGGGCCCGTCACCGAGGAGGGGGAGTGATGACATTGGCACCGGAGATCAACGAGACGAGCCCCGAGAAGCTGCTCGCACCCGTGCTGTCGGCCTTCTGGGACGAGGACAGGTCCTGGAGCCTGGACGTCTACCGGAGGCACGAGGGGTACGAGGGACTCCGCAAGGCCCTCGCGATGACCCCGGACGACCTCATCGCGTACGTCAAGGAGTCCGGTCTGCGTGGCCGCGGCGGTGCGGGATTCCCCACGGGAATGAAATGGCAGTTCATTCCTCAGGGTGATGGAAAACCACACTATCTAGTTGTCAACGCCGACGAATCGGAGCCGGGAACCTGCAAGGACATCCCGCTCCTCTTCGCGAACCCGCATAGCCTCATCGAGGGCATTGTGATCGCGTGTTATGCCATCAGGTCTTCGCATGCCTTCATCTATCTGCGCGGTGAAGTCGTACCAGTGCTGCGGCGGTTGCACGAGGCCGTACGTGAGGCCTACGCGGCGGGCTACCTCGGCAAGAACGTCCTCGGCAGTGGACTCGACCTCGAACTCACCGTGCACGCGGGCGCGGGCGCGTACATCTGTGGTGAAGAGACCGCACTGCTCGACTCGCTCGAAGGCCGCCGGGGTCAACCGCGGCTCCGTCCCCCCTTTCCTGCTGTCGCAGGGCTCTATGCGTGCCCAACTGTTGTGAATAACGTCGAGTCGATCGCGTCGGTTCCCGCGATTCTGCAAAAGGGCAAAGAATGGTTCCGGTCGATGGGCAGCGAGAAGTCCCCGGGCTTCACGCTCTACTCGCTCAGCGGCCATGTCACCAATCCGGGCCAGTACGAGGCCCCGCTCGGCATCACGCTCCGCCAGCTCCTCGACATGAGCGGCGGGATGCGCACCGGCCACCGGCTGAAGTTCTGGACGCCGGGCGGCTCCTCGACGCCGATGTTCACCGACGAGCACCTCGACGTCCCTCTTGACTACGAAGGAGTGGGCGCCGCGGGTTCCATGCTCGGCACAAAAGCACTCCAGTGCTTCGACGAGACCACCTGCGTCGTCCGGGCCGTCACCCGCTGGACCGAGTTCTACGCCCACGAGTCCTGCGGCAAGTGCACGCCCTGCCGTGAAGGAACGTACTGGCTCGTGCAGTTGCTGCGCGACATCGAGGCCGGCAAGGGCGTCATGTCCGACCTCGACAAGCTGAACGACATCGCCGACAACATCAACGGCAAGTCCTTCTGCGCCCTCGGCGACGGCGCCGCCTCGCCGATCTTCTCCTCCCTCAAGTACTTCCGCGAGGAGTACGAGGACCACATCACGGGCCGGGGCTGCCCCTTCGACCCGGCCAAGTCCACGGCCTGGGCCGACCGCACGGAGGTGAACGCATGACGGTGACCACGAGCGCTCCCTCCGGAGGGGGCGACGCGGCGGTCCCGCCGGAAGATCTCGTCTCGCTGAAGATCGACGGCATCGACATCAGCGTGCCCAAGGGCACCCTGGTGATCCGCGCCGCCGAACAGCTCGGTATCGAGATCCCGCGCTTCTGCGACCACCCCCTCCTCGACCCGGCCGGCGCCTGCCGGCAGTGCATCGTCGAGGTCGAGGGCCAGCGCAAGCCCATGGCGTCCTGCACGATCACCTGTACGGACGGGATGGTCGTCAAGACTCATCTCACCTCGCCGGTGGCCGAGAAGGCCCAGCACGGTGTGATGGAGCTGCTGCTCATCAACCACCCGCTGGACTGCCCGGTCTGCGACAAGGGCGGCGAGTGCCCCCTGCAGAACCAGGCCATGTCGCACGGTCAGGCGGAGTCCCGCTTCGAGGGCAAGAAGCGGACCTACGAGAAGCCCGTGCCGATCTCCACACAGGTGCTGCTCGACCGCGAACGGTGCGTGCTGTGCGCCCGCTGCACCCGCTTCTCCAACCAGATCGCGGGCGACCCGATGATCGAGCTGATCGAGCGCGGCGCGCTCCAGCAGGTCGGCACCGGTGAGGGCGACCCCTTCGAGTCGTACTTCTCCGGGAACACGATCCAGATCTGCCCGGTCGGCGCGCTGACCTCGGCGGCGTATCGCTTCCGCTCCCGTCCCTTCGACCTCGTCTCCTCGCCCTCGGTGTGCGAGCACTGCTCCGGCGGCTGCGCAACCCGCACCGACCACCGGCGCGGAAAGGTCATGCGGCGCCTCGCGGCAAACGACCCCGAGGTCAACGAGGAGTGGATCTGCGACAAGGGGCGCTTCGGCTTCCGGTACGCGCAGAAGCCGGACCGGCTCCAGACGCCCCTGGTACGCAACGCCGCGGGTGTCCTGGAGCCCGCCTCCTGGCCCGAGGCGCTGGAAGCGGCGGCCCAGGGACTCCTCGCGGCCCGTAGTCGCACGGGCGTTCTCACCGGCGGCCGGCTCACCGTCGAGGACGCGTACGCGTACAGCAAGTTCGCGCGCGTGGCCCTCGACACCAACGACATCGACTTCCGCGCGCGCGTGCACAGCGCCGAGGAGGCCGACTTCCTGGCCGCCCGGGTGGGCGGACGCGGACGCGACCTCGACGGTACGGGTGTCACGTACGCCTCGCTGGAGAAGGCGCCCGCGGTCCTGCTCGTCGGGTTCGAGTCCGAGGAGGAGGCGCCCGGCGTCTTCCTGCGGCTGCGCAAGGCCTGGCGGGGACACGGACAGAAGGTCTTCTCGCTCGCCACGCACGCGACGCGCGGCCTGGAGAAGGCCGGCGGCACGCTGCTGCCCGCCGCCCCCGGCACCGAGACCGAGTGGCTGGACGCGCTCGGGAGCGGATTCGGGCTGGAGGAGAACGGGACGAAGGCCGCTGAGGCGCTGCGCACCGAGGGTGCGGTGATCGTCGTCGGCGAGCGATTGGCCGCTGTGGCGGGCGGGCTCACCGCTGCCGTACGGGCGGCTTCCACGACCGGCGCCCAGCTGGTGTGGATTCCGCGCCGGGCCGGCGAGCGCGGCGCTGTCGAGGCGGGCGCGCTGCCGTCGCTGCTGCCGGGCGGACGTCCGGCGACCGACCCGCGCGCGCGGGACGAGGTCGCCGCCGCCTGGGGCGTGGCCGAGCTGCCACACCGCTTCGGCCGCGACACCGGCCAGATCGTCGAAGCGGCCGCCGGGGGAGAGCTGCGGGCTCTGGTGGTCGCCGGGGTCGAGGTCGCTGACCTGCCCGATCCGGTACGCGCGCGTGAAGCCCTTCACGAGGTGGGCTTCCTGGTGTCGCTGGAACTGCGGCCCAGCGAGGTCACCGAGCACGCCGACGTCGTACTCCCGGTCGCCGCGGTCGCCGAGAAGGCGGGCACCTTCCTCAACTGGGAGGGCCGGGGCCGCCCCTTCGAGGCCGCGCTCAAGCCCGACCAGATGACGCGACGCCTGGCGCCGTCCGACGGACGCGTGCTCCAGATGCTGGCCGACGCCATGGACGTACACCTGGGGCTGCCCGACCTGCGGACCGCGCGGGCGGAACTGGACCGGCTCGGGTCGTGGGACGGGGCGCGGGCCGCCAACCCGCTGGAGATCGGCGCCCAGCTGCCGCGGCCGGCCGCCGGCGAGGCGGTGCTCGCCGGGCACCGGCTGCTCCTCGACCAGGGACGGCTGCAGGAGGGAGACGACGCGCTCGCCGGGACCCGGCACGCCGCACACGCGCGCGTGTCGGCCGCCACGGCCGCCGAAGCCGGAGTCAAGGACGGCGACCTGCTCGCCGTCACCGGCGCCACCGGGACGGTCGAACTCCCCCTCACGGTCACCGAGATGCCCGACCGGGTGGTCTGGCTGCCGCTGAACTCCACCGGAGGCGGCGTCGCCTCCGACACCGGTGCGCTGCCCGGCGCACTCGTCCGCATCGGCCCGGCGACCCTCGCCTCCGAGGCCCCCAAGGAGGTGGAGGCATGAGCCCGTACCTCGCCGCTGAAGACCTCTCCATGTTCGGCACCGACCCGTGGTGGCTGGTCGTCGTCAAGGCCGTCTTCTGCTTCGCCTTCCTGATGATCACCGTGCTGTTCTCCATCGTGTGGGAACGCAAGGTCGTCGCCTGGATGCAGTTGCGCATCGGCCCCAACCGGCACGGCCCCTGGGGCATGCTCCAGTCGCTGGCCGACGGCATCAAGCTGATGCTCAAGGAAGACCTGGTCGTCAAGCGCGCGGACAAGGTCGTCTACATCCTCGCGCCGATCGTCGCGGCCATCCCGGCCTTCATGGCGATCGCGGTCATCCCCTTCGGCCCGGCGGGCAACGAGGTCTCGATCTTCGGCCACCGTACGACGATGCAGCTCACCGACCTGCCGATCGCGATGCTCTACGTCCTCGCGGTCGCCTCGGTCGGTATCTACGGCATCGTGCTCGCGGGCTGGAGTTCCGGCTCCACCTACCCGCTGCTGGGCGGTCTGCGGTCCTGCGCGCAGATGATCTCGTACGAGATCGCCATGGGCGCCGCCTTCGCCTCGGTGTTCCTCTACTCCGGGTCGATGTCGACCTCGACCATCGTCGAACAGCAGCACGACCGCTGGTACATCGTCCTGCTGCCGGTCTCCTTCGTGATCTACATCGTGACGATGGTCGGCGAGACCAACCGCGCCCCCTTCGACATGCCGGAGTCCGAGGGCGACCTGGTCGGCGGCTTCAACACCGAGTACTCGTCCATCAAGTTCGCGATGTTCATGCTCGCCGAGTACGTCAACATGGTGACCGTCTCGGCCGTGTCGGTGACGCTCTTCCTGGGCGGCTGGCGGGCCCCCTGGCCCATCAGCACCTTCTGGGAGGGCGCCAACCACGGCTGGTGGCCGATGGCCTGGTTCGTCCTCAAGGTGCAGCTACTGCTGTTCTTCTTCATCTGGCTGCGCGGAACGCTCCCGCGTGTCCGCTACGACCAGCTGATGAAACTCGGCTGGAAGGTCCTCATCCCGGTCTCGCTGGTCTGGCTGATGCTCGTCGCGACCGTACGGACCCTGCGCAACGAGAACTACGACTTCGCCGACATCGCCCTCTACGTCGGCGGCGGCGTCATCACCCTGCTTCTGCTCTCCTTCGTCGCCGACATGTTCCGCGACCGGGCCAAGGCCGAGCAGACGGCCGAGGCCGAGCCCCTCGCCTTCGACCCGATGGCGGGCGGATTCCCCGTACCGCCGCTGCCCGGACAGGAGCCACCGGCGGTGCCGCGCAGGCGCCCGCGCCGGGAGCGCGAGTTGATTGTCAGTGGTGGGTCGGATACTGGCAGTGACGGATCTCTGGATGGAAAGGAGGCGTCCGATGGCTGAGGAGCCTAAGGAGACCGGGCAGACGAAGCCCGGCTTCCAGAACCCCGTGGCCGGCTTCGGCGTGACCTTCAAGGCCATGTTCAAGAAGCGGCTGACCGAGCAGTACCCCGAGCAGCAGAAGACCACCGCTCCCCGGTTCCACGGACGGCACCAGCTCAACCGCCATCCCGACGGCCTCGAGAAGTGCGTCGGCTGCGAACTGTGCGCCTGGGCCTGCCCCGCGGACGCCATCTATGTGGAGGGCGCCGACAACACCGACGAGGAACGCTACTCGCCGGGCGAGCGGTACGGCGCCGTCTACCAGATCAACTACGCCCGCTGCATCCTGTGCGGTCTGTGCATCGAGGCGTGCCCCACGCGCGCGTTGACGATGACCAACGAGTTCGAGCTGGCCGACAGCAGCCGCGCCAACCTCATCTACACCAAGGAACAGCTGCTCGCCGGACTCGAGGAGGGCATGGTCGACTCGCCCCACTCGATTTTCCCGGGCACCGACGAACAGGACTACTACCGGGGCCTGGTCACCGAGGCCGCACCCGGCACGGTCCGTCAAGTGGCCGTCTCCAAGGGAGAGAAGCCCGAGGAAGAGGGGGCAGAGGCATGAGCGCGCTCGCCGCCTACTCCACCTCCACGGGTGAGGCGTTCCAGTTCTGGGTGCTCGGTACCGTCGCCGTCGCCGGAGCCCTGTGCACCGTCTTCATGAAGAGGGCCGTGCACAGCGCGCTCTGCCTCGCCGGAACCATGATCATCCTGGCGGTGTTCTACCTGGCCAACGGCGCCTACTTCCTGGGCGTCGTCCAGATCGTCGTCTACACCGGCGCGATCATGATGCTGTTCCTCTTCGTGGTCATGCTCGTCGGTGTCACCGCCGCGGACTCCCTCAAGGAGACCATCAAGGGCCAGCGCTGGCTGGCCCTGCTGTGCGGCCTCGGCTTCGGCATCCTCCTGGTCGCGGGCGTCGGAAACGCCTCCCTGAAGGAGTTCGCCGGCCTCGGCCAGGCCAACGCGAACGGCAACGTGGAGGGCCTGGCCGCCCTCATCTTCACGAAGTACGTGTTCGCCTTCGAGATCACCGGCGCCCTGCTGATCACCGCGGCTGTCGGCGCCATGGTGCTCACGCACCGCGAGCGCACCGAGCGCGCCAAGACCCAGCGCGAGCTGGCCGAACAGCGCGTACGGGACGGCAAGCACCTGCCGCCGCTGCCCGCCCCCGGTGTGTACGCCCGGCACAACGCGGTGGACATCGCGGGCCTGCTGCCCGACGGCACCCCGGCCGAGCTGTCGGTCATGCAGACACTGCGGCAGCGTGGCCAGATCCGTGATGTGTCCGCCGAGGCCATCAGCGACCTCAAGGCCCTGGAGCAGCGCGCCGAGGACCGCCTGGAGCGCACCAACAGCGGCCCGGCCGGTGGTTCGGCCGGCGGCTCGAACAGTGGGGAGGCGTCGAAGTGAACCCGGTCAACTACCTCTATCTCGCCGCCCTGTTGTTCACGATCGGCGCCACCGGCGTCCTGATCAGGCGCAACGCGATCGTCGTCTTCATGTGCGTCGAGCTGATGCTCAACGCCTGCAACCTCGCGTTCGTCACCTTCTCCCGGATGCACGGCAATCTCGACGGGCAGGTCATCGCCTTCTTCACGATGGTCGTCGCCGCCGCGGAGGTCGTCGTCGGGCTCGCGATCATCGTGTCGCTGTTCCGTTCCCGCCACTCGGCCTCGGTCGACGACGCCAGCCTGATGAAGCTGTAAGGGGTCGCTGAATCGTGGAGAATTTGATTGCGCTGCTGGTGGCGGCGCCTCTGCTCGGAGCGGTCGTACTGCTGTGCGGCGGCCGACGGCTCGACGCCGTCGGCCACTGGATCGGCACGGCTCTCGCCGCCTGCTCCTTCGTGATCGGCGCGGTCCTCTTCGTCGACATGCTGGGCAAGGACGCCGAACACCGCACCCTGATGCAGCACCTGTTCAGCTGGATCCCCGTCGAGGGCTTCCAGGCCGACGTCTCCTTCCAGCTCGACCAGCTGTCGATGACGTTCGTCCTGCTGATCTCCGGAGTCGGCTCGCTGATCCACGTGTACTCGATCGGGTACATGGAGCACGACGAGCGGCGCCGCCGCTTCTTCGGCTATCTGAACCTGTTCCTCGCGGCGATGCTGCTGCTCGTCCTTGCCGACAACTACCTGCTGCTGTACGTCGGCTGGGAGGGCGTCGGTCTCGCCTCGTTCCTCCTGATCGGCTTCTGGCAGCACAAGCCCAGCGCCGCGACCGCCGCGAAGAAGGCCTTCCTGGTCAACCGCGTCGGTGACATGGGCTTGTCGATCGCCATCATGCTGATGTTCACCACCTTCGGGACCTTCACCTTCGGGCCGGTCCTCGAAGCCACTGGTGAGACGAGTGAGGGCAAGCTCACCGCGATCGCCCTGATGCTGCTGCTCGCGGCCTGCGGCAAGTCCGCGCAGGTGCCGCTGCAGTCCTGGCTCGGCGACGCGATGGAGGGCCCGACCCCGGTCTCGGCCCTCATCCACGCGGCGACGATGGTGACCGCCGGTGTCTACCTCATCGTCCGCTCCGGCGAGATCTTCAACGCGGCGCCCGACGCCCAGTTGGTGGTCACCGTGGTCGGCGCCGTCACGCTCCTCTTCGGTGCGATCGTCGGTTGCGCGAAGGACGACATCAAGAAGGCGCTGGCCGGCTCGACCATGTCGCAGATCGGCTACATGATCCTCGCGGCGGGCCTCGGCCCCATCGGCTACGTCTTCGCGATCATGCACCTGGTGACCCACGGGTTCTTCAAGGCCGGACTGTTCCTCGGCGCCGGCTCGGTCATGCACGGCATGAACGACGAGGTCGACATGCGCAAGTACGGCGGCCTCCGCAAGTACATGCCCGTCACCTTCGTGACCTTCGGGCTCGGTTACCTCGCGATCATCGGCTTCCCGGGTCTGTCCGGCTTCTTCTCCAAGGACAAGATCATCGAGGCGGCGTTCGCCAAGGGCGGCACCGAGGGCTGGATCCTCGGCGGCGTCGCTCTCCTCGGAGCGGCCATCACCGCGTACTACATGACACGCGTCATGCTGATGACGTTCTTCGGCGAGGAGCGCTGGCGCAACCAGCCGACCGCCTCTCCGGCCGAACCGAGCGTGGAGCCCGCAGCCGAGCACCACGGCGAGCACGCCGAGCCGCACCCGCACGAGTCGCCCAAGTCGATGACGATCCCCATGATCGTCCTCGCCTTCGGGTCGGTCTTCGCGGGTGGGTTCTTCAGCCTCGGCGACCGCTTCGTGCACTGGCTGGAGCCCGTCACCGAGCACTCGCACGGGAACCCGCCGGTCAGCGCCCTCACGGTCACGCTGTCCACCATGGTCGTGCTCGTCATCGGCGTCGGCGTCGCGTACGCCCAATACGGGCGCAGTCCCATCCCGGTGGTCGCCCCGCGCGGGTCGCTGCTCACCCGGGCCGCCCGGCGCGACCTCCTCCAGGACGACTTCAACCACGTCGTCCTCGTCCGCGGCGGAGAGCACCTCACCCGCTCCCTGGTCTACGTCGACCACACCCTGGTCGACGGGGTCGTCAACGGTACGGCGGCCTCCATGGGCGGCCTCTCCGGACGGCTCCGCAAGCTGCAGAACGGCTACGCGCGGTCGTACGCGGTCTCGATGTTCGGCGGTGCGGCGATCCTCATCGCCGCGACCCTGCTGATGAGGGCGGTCTGATACCGATGTCCTTTCCCCTCCTGACAGCGACGGCGGCGCTCCCGGCCCTCGGGGCGATCGCCACGGCGGCCGTCCCGGCCGCGCGGCGCACCGCCGCCAAGTGGCTGGCGCTGCTCGTCTCGCTCGCCACCCTGGCGCTCGCCGCGATCATCCTGGTCCGTTTCGACCCGGGCGGCGACCGCTACCAGCTCACCGAATCACGCGCCTGGATCAAGGACTTCGGGGTGCGGTACGAACTGGGCGTGGACGGCATCGCCGTGGCGCTCATCGCACTGACCGCGCTGCTGATCCCGTTCGTGATCCTGGCCGGCTGGCACGACGCCGACCCCCTGGAGACGGGGAACACCCGGTGGCGGCCCACCCAGGGCTTCTTCGCGCTGATCCTGGCCGTCGAGGCGATGGTGATCATCTCCTTCGAGGCCACCGACGTCTTCCTCTTCTACATCTTTTTCGAAGCCATGCTCATCCCGATGTACTTCCTCATCGGCGGCTTCGGGGACCGTGCCCACGAGCACGGCGAGGAGACGGCCTCCACCCAACGCTCGTACGCGGCGGTGAAGTTCCTCCTCTACAACCTCGTCGGCGGCCTGATCATGCTGGCGGCCGTGATCGGCCTCTACGTGGTGGCCGGGAACTTCTCGCTGACGGAGATCGCCGCGGCGCGGGCCAACGGCTCGCTGGACATGGCCACGAACACCGAACGCTGGCTGTTCCTGGGCTTCTTCTTCGCCTTCGCGGTGAAGGCGCCCCTGTGGCCGCTGCACACCTGGCTGCCCAACGCCATGGGGGAGGCCACCACGCCGGTCGCCGTGCTCATCACGGCGGTCGTCGACAAGGTGGGCACCTTCGCGATGCTCCGCTTCTGCCTCCAGCTGTTCCCGGAGGCGTCCAAGTGGGCGACGCCCGTCATCCTGGTACTGGCGCTGGTCAGCATCATCTACGGGGCGCTGCTCGCGGTCGGCCAGCGGGACATCAAGCGGCTGGTCGCGTACGCGTCGATCTCGCACTTCGGGTTCATCATCCTGGGCATCTTCGCGATGACCAGCCAGGGCCAGTCGGGCGCGACGCTGTACATGGTCAACCACGGGATCTCCACGGCGGCGCTGATGCTGGTCGCCGGCTTCCTGATCTCGCGGCGCGGCTCGCGGCTCATCGCCGACTACGGAGGCGTCCAGAAGGTCGCCCCGGTGCTCGCCGGCACGTTCCTGATCGGTGGGCTCGCCACCCTGTCGCTCCCGGGCCTCGCGCCCTTCGTGAGTGAGTTCCTGGTGCTGGTGGGCACGTTCGCTCGCTACCCGGTGGTCGGCATCATCGCCACCTTCGGCATCGTCCTCGCCGCGCTCTACACCCTCGTCCTCTACCAGCGGACGATGACGGGCCCGGTGAAGGCGGAGGTCGCCAAGATGCCGGACCTCAGGATGCGTGAACTCGTGGTCGTGACGCCGCTGATCGTGCTGCTGATCTTCCTGGGTGTCTATCCGAAGCCCTTGACGGACATCGTCAACCCGGCGGTCAAGCAGACCATGTCCGACGTCCATAAGAAGGACCCCAAGCCCGAGGTGGAGGCGGCCAAGTGAGCGCATCAGCCGTCCACAGCCTGTGGACAACGGCGGCCGATCCGATCTCCAAGATCGACGCGCCGAAGATCGAATACGGGCAATTGTCGCCCACCCTGATCGTCATCGGCGCGGCGATCGTGGGGATCCTGGTCGAGGCGTTCGTGCCCCGCAAATCCCGCTACTACGTGCAGCTGTTCGTTTCCGTCGTCGCCCTCACCGCTGCCTTCGCCGCGGTCGTGGGGCTCGCGGCGGGCGGGTACGGCACCACCAAGGCCGGTATCGCGGCGATGGGCGCGATCGCCGTCGACGGACCCGCGCTGTTCCTGCAGGGCACGATCCTGCTGGCGGGCCTGGTCGGACTGTTCACCTTCGCCGAACGGCGCCTCGACCCCGAGGCGCACGGCAACCGCGTCGACTCGTTCGCCGCGCAGGCCGCGTCCGTGCCGGGCAGCGACAGCGAGAAGGCCGCGGTCAAGGCCGGGTTCACCACCACCGAGGTGTTCCCGCTGCTGCTCTTCGCGATCGGCGGCATGCTGATCTTCCCCTCGGCCAACGACCTGCTGACGCTGTTCGTGGCCCTGGAGGTCTTCTCACTCCCGCTGTACCTGCTCTGCGCCCTGGCCCGCCGCAAGCGGCTCATGTCGCAGGAGGCCGCGGTCAAGTACTTCCTGCTGGGCGCCTTCGCCTCCGCGTTCACCCTGTTCGGCATCGCACTGCTGTACGGCTACGCGGGCTCGGTGTCGTACGGGACCATCGCCCAGGTCGTCGACGGCACCGTCAAGAACGTCGACCCGGCCCTCGCCGACACCATGGGCAACGACGTGCTGCTGCTCATCGGCGCCGCGATGATCGTCATGGGCCTGCTCTTCAAGGTCGGCGCCGTCCCGTTCCACATGTGGACGCCGGACGTGTACCAGGGAGCACCCACGCCGGTGACGGGCTTCATGGCCGCGGCGACGAAGGTGGCGGCGTTCGGCGCCCTGCTGCGACTGCTGTACGTGGTGCTGCCGGGCCTGCGCTGGGACTGGCGGCCGGTCATGTGGGGTGTCGCGGTCGTGACCATGCTGGGCGGCGCGATCGTCGCGATCACCCAGACCGACATCAAGCGGCTGCTGGCGTACTCGTCCATCGCGCACGCCGGGTTCATCCTGGCCGGCGTCATCGCTATGACTCCGGACGGGGTCTCGTCCGTCCTGTTCTATCTGGGCGCGTACTCGTTCGTGACGATCGGGGCGTTCGCCGTGGTCACGCTGGTGCGGGATGCCGGAGGGGAGGCGACCCACCTGTCCAAGTGGGCGGGACTCGGGCGCCGCTCCCCGCTGGTGGCAGCCGTGTTCGCGGTGTTCCTCCTCGCTTTCGCCGGCATTCCGCTGACCTCCGGGTTCGCCGGGAAGTTCGCCGTGTTCAAGGCGGCGGCCGAGGGCGGTGCCGGGGCGCTGGTCGTGGTCGGTGTGATCTCGTCGGCGATCGCCGCGTTCTTCTACATCCGGGTGATCGTGCTGATGTTCTTCAGCGAGCCTCGGGCCGACGGGCCCACCGTCGCCGTGCCGTCGCCGTTGACCATGACGACGATCGGGGTGGGGGTGGCGGTCACCGTGGTGCTGGGTGTGGCGCCGCAGTACTTCCTCGATCTGGCGAACCAGGCGGGCGTCTTCGTGCGCTGAGCAGCGGGTTTCTCGCATCGCGCCGGGCCCCGGTCCCCCTGGTGGGACCGGGGCCCGGCGCGTGTTCATGAAGTAGGCAGGGAGGTGTGGCGGGGCGGCCTGTGGATAACTCCGGGACTGTCGGTGCGGGCCCCTATGGTGGACGCAGTGGTCGAGGCGCGACGTACGGGGGACACGACGATGAGCGCGATGAGCGTGATGGGCGGGTCGGGTGTGATGACGGCAGCGGGTGAGGAGCCGGGCGCGAGCGCGGTGGCCGGACCGGCCGGGGCAGTGGACGGCGAGGCGCTGGCCACGCTGCACCGGGTCTTCGGGTACGACTCCTTCCGCGGCGAGCAGGCGGCGGTCATCGACCATGTGGTGGCGGGCGGTGACGCCGTCGTCCTCATGCCGACCGGTGGCGGAAAATCGCTCTGCTACCAGATTCCGTCCCTGGTCAGACCGGGTACGGGGATCGTCGTCTCGCCGCTCATCGCGCTGATGCAGGACCAGGTGGACGCGCTGCGGGCCCTCGGTGTGCGGGCCGGGTTCGTGAACTCCACGCAGGACTTCGACGAGCGGCGAGCGGTGGAGGCCGAGTTCCTCGCCGGTGAGCTGGATCTGCTGTACCTGGCTCCGGAGCGGCTGCGCCTGGAGTCGACCCTGGACCTGCTCTCACGCGGGAAGATCGCTGTCTTCGCCATCGACGAGGCGCACTGCGTCTCGCAGTGGGGACACGACTTCCGGCCCGACTACCTGGCGCTGTCGCTGCTGGGCGAGCGCTGGCCCGAGGTCCCCCGGATCGCCCTCACGGCCACGGCCACGCAGGCGACGCACAAGGAGATCACCCAGCGGCTGGGCATGCCCGACGCCCGCCACTTCGTGGCGAGCTTCGACCGGCCCAACATCCAGTACCGGATCGTTCCCAAGGCCGACCCCAAGAAGCAGCTGCTGTCCTTCCTGAAGGAGGAGCACGCGGGCGACGCCGGCATCGTCTACTGCCTCTCGCGCAACTCCGTCGAACGCACGGCGGAGTTCCTCTCGGCCAACGGCGTGGAGGCGGTGCCCTACCACGCGGGGCTGGACGCGGGCACGCGTGCGGCGCACCAGTCGCGCTTCCTGCGGGAGGACGGCCTGGTCGTCGTGGCGACCATCGCCTTCGGGATGGGCATCGACAAGCCCGACGTCCGGTTCGTCGCCCACTTCGACCTGCCGAAGTCGGTCGAGGGCTACTACCAGGAGACGGGCCGTGCGGGGCGCGACGGCCTGCCGTCCACGGCCTGGATGGCGTACGGGCTGAACGACGTCATACAGCAGCGGAAACTGATCCAGGGCTCCGAGGGCGACGAGGCGCACCGGCGCCGGTCCGCCGCGCACCTGGACGCGATGCTGGCACTGTGCGAGACGGTGCAGTGCCGACGCAGCCAACTGCTCGCCTACTTCGGACAGGACCCGGAGCCGGGCGGCTGCGGCAACTGCGACACCTGCCTGGCACCGCCCGAGACCTGGGACGGCACGGTCGCCGCGCAGAAGGTGCTGTCGACGGTGTGGCGGCTGGAGCGTGAACGGCGCCAGAAGTTCGGCGCGGTCCAGATCGTGGACATTCTGCTGGGCCGGCGGACCGCGAAGGTGATCCAGTTCGACCACGACCAGCTCTCCGTCTTCGGTATTGGGGAGGAACTCGCCGAGGGCGAATGGCGCGGTGTCGTACGGCAGATGCTCGCCCAGGGCCTTCTCGCGGTCGAGGGGGAGTACGGGACGCTGGTGCTGACCGAGGCGAGCGGATCGGTGCTGCGGCGCGAGCGGGACGTGCCGATGCGGAAGGAACCGAAGAAGGCCGCGACCTCGCGGTCGGCCGGTGGCGGCGGCCGGGGTGAGCGCAAGGCGAAGGCGGCGGCGGTCGAGTTGCCCGCCGACCTGCTGCCGGCGTTCGAGGCACTACGGGCCTGGCGCGGTGAACAGGCACGTGAGCAGGGAGTTCCGGCATACGTCATCTTCCATGACGCCACGCTCAGGGAGATCGTCAGCGTCTGGCCCGGCTCGGTGGCGGAGCTGGGCGGAATCAGCGGAGTGGGCGAGAAGAAGCTCGCCACATACGGGGAGGGCGTGCTGAAGACGCTGGCGGCGCTGGGCGGGGCGCCGGTGTCCGGGGCAGCAGCAGGGCCCAGCCCCACGGGCGGCGACGGCGACGGCGGCGGTACGGGCCCCGGGCCGGAGTCCGACCAGCGAGGGCCGGACGACTGGCCCGAGATGGAGATGGAGCCCGAGCCGGAGGACTGGATGTAGACCGGCGGCCCCCGGCTGCCCCCGGGCCACATCGTTCAGCTCGACGCGGTGATGGTGCCCGTCACCTCGCCCAGGCCCACGCGGGTGCCGCCCGGACCCGGGGCCCAGGCGGTGAGGGTGACCTCGTCGCCGTCCTCCAGGAAGGTGCGCTTGCCGGTGGGGAGGTCGATGGCGTCCCTGCCGTTCCAGGTGAGTTCGAGGAGGGAGCCGCGTTCGCGTTCGGTGGGGCCGCTGACCGTGCCTGAGCCGTAGAGGTCGCCGGTGCGCAGGGAAGCGCCGTTGACGGTCATGTGGGCGAGTTGCTGGGCGGCCGTCCAGTACATGCTGGAGAAAGGGGGTTCGGAGATGGTGTGGCCGTTCACGGCGACGGAGATACGCAGGTCGAAGCCGCCGGGTTCCTCCTCGGCGTCGTCGAGGTAGGGAAGCAGGGGGTGGGTCCGGGCAGGCGGCGGAACCCGGGCATCGTCCAGGGCGTCCAGCGGGGTGATCCAGGCCGAGACGGACGTGGCGAAGGACTTCCCGAGGAACGGGCCCAGCGGGACGTACTCCCAGGCCTGGAGGTCGCGGGCGGACCAGTCGTTCAGGAGGCAGAGGCCGAAGACGTGGTCGCGGAAGTCGGACAGGGCCACGGGGCTGCCCATGGGCGACGGTGTGCCCACCACGAAGCCGACCTCCGCCTCGATGTCCAGGCGGACCGACGGACCGAAGAGCGGCACCGGGTCGGTGGGGGCCTTGCGCTGGCCCGAGGGACGTACGACCTCGGTGCCAGAGACCACGACCGTGCCCGAGCGGCCGTGGTAACCGATCGGCAGGTGCTTCCAGTTGGGAGTCAGTGAGTCGGCGGCGTCGGGGCGGAAGATCTGGCCGACGTTCCGGGCGTGGTTCTCGGACGCGTAGAAGTCGACGTAGTCCGCGACCTCGAAGGGGAGGTGCAGCGTCACGGAGGACAGGGGGTGCAGGAGCGGGGCGACCGTCTCCTGGTGGGACGGGACGGTGACCCAGGCGGTGAGGGCGCGCCGGATGTCGGACCAGGTCGTGCGGCCCGCGGCGAGAAGCGGATTGAGGGTCGGACGGGCCAGGACGGAGACATAGGGGGAGCCGAGCGCGGCGGCTGCCGCACCGGCGTCCAGGACGTGGTCGCCGAGACGGACGCCGACCCGGCGGTCCGTGGAGCCGGCCGGGGAGAACACGCCGTACGGCAGGTTGTGCGGGCCGAAGAGGTCGCCCTCGGGGACATCGAAGGGGGGCATGGGCACTGCCTCGCTCTCGTGTGTCGTCAGTCGAAGCCTGTTGTCGGGCTCGGCCGTTGTCGTGGCCGTCTGGATGGCTGGTGCGGCGCGGATCCGTCCGCGGTCGCGGGCTGGGGGTCGTCTCGTGTGGTCATGTGGTCGCGCCACAGGTTACGGGTGGGCGGCCCGAGTCGTCGTTCGGCAACGCGTGGTCGCTGTGGGCCCTCACCTACTCCCCGCATCCCTACCGCTCGCGCGGATCCTCCGGGCGGGAGCAGCGGGGGCAGCGGGTGGGGTTCGTCGGTGGTCGGCCGGTGTTGACCGTATGCGAACTCGGCGGTCGTACGCGGGAGTTGTCGGCCGACCAGGTCATAGCCGCGACCGGCCACCGCGTCGACACCGCCGCGATGGATCTCCTCGGGCACGAGCTGCGCACGGAGCCGGCGATGATCCGGGGAACGTCGAGGCTCGGTGCCGGATATGTGTGGCGGTGGGGTACGGGTAGGCGCGGGTGGGGGCTGGGCGCCTCGCTCGATCTTGTGAACCAGGGGTTCACCGCATCGGGTTGTCGTGCTGATCGTGGCCTCCCGGGGCGGTGTCCGCGGCAGGAACTGGCCCTTGTGCCGGGGCTGTTGCCGCCCGGACGGCGAACGTCGTCCGGTTCGGGCGGCGACCGAGGGGTCGAACGATCCGTATTCTCTGGATCATGCCCGCTCCCACCTCATACGCACTTATCGCCACGGATCTTGACGGAACGCTCCTGCGCGCCGACGACACGCTCTCCGACCGGTCACGGACCGCCCTGGCGCGCGCCACGGCCGCCGGCGCCCGTCATCTGGTCGTGACGGGTCGCCCGGCGCCGAGAGTCCGGCCGTTGCTCGACGACCTCGGTGCCGGGGGGCTCGCGGTGTGCGGGCAGGGAGCGCAGTTGTACGACGCCGGCGCGGACCGCCTGCTGTGGTCGGTGACCCTGGACCGGGAGCTGGCGGAGACCGCGCTCGGCAAGATCGAGGCCGAGGTCGGGCAGTTGTACGCCGCCGTCGATCAGGACGGGGTCGACGGGCTCACGCTGATCGAACCCGGGTACCTGATGCCGCACCCGACGCTGCCCGCCGTACAGGTGCCGCGCCGGGACGATCTGTGGGCCGCGCCCATCAGCAAGGTGCTGCTTCGCCATCCGTCGCTGTCCGACGACGAGTTGGCGTCGGCGGCGCGTGGAGCGGTCGGTTCGCTCGCGACCGTCACCATGTCGGGGCCCGGCACCGTCGAACTGCAGCCATGCGGCATCACCAAGGCGACGGGGCTCGCGTTGGCCGCCGAGTATCTAGGGCTGTCCTCGTCCGCCACCATCGCCTTCGGCGACATGCCCAATGACATCCCGATGTTCGACTGGGCGGCCCACGGTGTCGCCATGGCCAACGCCCATCCCGAGCTCAAGGCGGTGGCGGACGAGGTCACCCTCTCGAACGAGGACGACGGGATCGCGGTGGTGCTGGAGCGGTTGTTCGGGCGGGGGAAGGGCTGGGAGGGCTGGGAGGACTGGGCGGACCGGGAAGTGCCGGTACCAGGGTCGGCACCGGCACCGGCACGGGCACGGGCCGTGGCACCGTCATCGGCCTCGGTACCTGCCTCGGCTGCGACACGGGTCGGTCGGCAGTAGGGCCGGGTAGGCGGAAATGAGCCCGGGTGGGGCGGGCGTCGTGGGTCCGGCCCAGAGGACGCCCGCCCCACCCGGGCAGGGACGGTCGGCCTAGTAGGCCCCGTACACGTTGTCTATCGATCCGTATCGCGCGGCCGCGTAGTTGCAGGCGGCGGTGATGTTGGCGATCGGGTCGTAGGGGTCGAACGAGGTTCCGGCGACGTGGTACGCGGCGAAGGTCGGGTCGATGACCTGGAGGAGGCCCTTGGAGGGGGTGCCGGCTGCCGCGTTCGAGTCCCAGTTGTTGATGGCGTAGGGGTTGCCCGACGACTCGCGCATGATGTTGCGGTAGATGCCGTCGTACGTCCCGGGGATTCCCTTCTGCGCCATGATGTCGAGCGATTCGCGGATCCAGCCGTCCAGGTTGTTCGCGTAGTACGTCGTCGTCGACGACGCGGCCGACGGGGCGGCGGAGGCCGTCGTCGCGGTCAGGAAGGGGATGGCCAGGGCTGCGGCAGCCGTCGCGGTGATGGCGAGTGTGCGCGTGAGTGCGAGCGGGCGGCGAAGGGTTCGCGCGCGGTTGTGCTGACCTCGTGCGGGCATGGTGAGTCCTCTCCGGCGCCTACGAGGTGAGCTGTCGGGTTCGGGCGGGAGATGCCCGGCCGGGCGCGCTGCGGCGCGCGGCTTCACCCCTAGCCGCTCCGGCGTCGATGTCCGGACCGGCGGCTTACCTGGGTCCCCCGCTCCTGCCTGCGTGAGTCACATGTGGGTGGGTGGTGGTCTGCTCTACGGGCGGCGGCAGGATTCGGCGATCCGCCCGGTGTGGCGCGAAACGTATGCGAGAGCACACGTGTGGAACAAGGGGCGGAAATGCAGGACTTGCCCATATCGTGCACACATTGGGAATAAAACGGGCAAATGGTAAAGGATGGGTGGAGGGGTAACTTGCCTTTGTGAACGGGGAGTTTGCGGGGAGGAGGGGGTGTGGGTTGATTGACGGCGTGACTCGAATCACGAGGTGGGGGGTAGGGGTGGTCTCGATGGGGCGAGTGGTGAATTTGGGGTGTTTCGAGGTTTTTGGGACATGTGTCGGTCACCGGAAAGGGCCGGAGATGGGCGCGGTGTGCTTATAAATGTCCATGCTTTGGACTGATCAAAAACATTCCGGTCGTGATCCGATACCGCCCGGCCTGGACGGGCGGGCGCTCGCGGTGATCGAAACATGACCGGATACGCTGACTCGAGTGAGGGCAGCGACCTATCGACACACCGTGTGACCGCCAGTAGACACAGCAGACAGGAGATCCCTCGTGACCGTCGTCGGGCCGTTCGGGCTGAGCGTGCGGGACCAGGCTCTCGAAGCCGATGTCCAGGCCGGATTGGCGGCTGTCGAGGAAGGTTTGCTCGAAGCCACCAAGAGCGAGGTCCCCTTCATCACGGAGGCCGCGCAGCATCTCGTACGGGCGGGCGGTAAGCGTTTCAGGCCACTGCTCGTGATGCTCGCGGCGCAGTTCGGGGACCGGCACGCGCCGGGGATCGTGCCGTCCGCGGTGGTGGTGGAGCTGACCCACCTCGCGACGCTGTATCACGACGACGTCATGGACGAGGCCGAGGTACGACGCGGGGTGCCCAGCGCCAACACGCGCTGGGGGAACTCCGTCGCGGTCCTCACCGGGGACTTCCTGTTTGCGCGCGCCTCGCACATCCTCGCCGACCTCGGGCCCGAGGCGGTCCGGGTGCAGGCCGAGGCGTTCGAGCGGCTGGTGACCGGGCAGATCCTGGAGACCGCGGGACCGTCGGACGGGCGGGACCCCGTCGAGCACTATCTGGACGTGCTCGGCGGCAAGACCGGATCGCTGGTGGCGGTGGCCTGCCGGTTCGGGGCGATGATGTCCGGTGCCGACGACAGCGTCGTGGATGTGCTCACCCAGTACGGGGAGCGGCTCGGGGTCGCCTTCCAGCTCGCGGACGACGTGCTGGACATCGCGTCCGACTCCCACGAGTCGGGGAAGACGCCGGGTACGGATCTGCGCGAGGGCATTCCCACGATGCCCGTGCTGCGGTTGCGTGAGCGGGTGGCTCGACTGGGGCTGGCCGAGGACATCGCGCTGTGCGAGCTGCTCGACTCCGACCTGAGTGACGACGCCCGGCACGCGGAGGCGCTGGCCCGGCTGCGGGTGCATCCGGCGCTGGAGCAGGCTCGGCGGGACACGGTGCGGTATGCGGAGGATGCGCGGGCGGCGTTGGCGCCGTTGGTGGAGTGCGATGCGAAGGCCGCGCTGCTGGAGATGTGCGACGCGGTGGTGCATCGGGCGGGGTGAGGTTCGCCCCCGCCGCCCTTACCCGTCCCATCCCTTCCTGGGGGCTGCCGCCCCCAGACCCCCGCTACGGCCCTGGACGGGCCTTGTCCTCAAACGCCGGACGGGCTGACCATGCTGGCCGGCGCTGTATGAGCAGAGCATGTGCCCCTAAGGGTCGGGGGATGCGAGGCGCCTCCATGTCATCCCGTGGCAGTACGTGGAGTTGAGCCCAAGGTCTGACGATTCCCCACCTTCGATTTGGTGAGATGGAAACCACCACTCCTCACCGGTTCGGGTGAGAATGGCGGCTCAGGGTGGACAGAGTGTGGGACGGACAGCCGCCGCCGACGACGGAGGTAAGGCACACATGGCACCGTACGAAGAGGCCAAGTCCGGGGACCGGATCGAGGCCGGGATCGAGGCCGAGGACGTGCCGTCCCGGCGCCGTAAGGCCGCGCGTTATGCCGCCCCGGCCGTGGTGATCGGTCTGACGGTCGCGACGATCGGGCTGGTACCGGCGTTCGCCGGCTCCGGTGACCCCGATCTGCCGAAGATCAGCGCGCAGGAACTCATCGAGAAGATCGCCGCCTCGGACGTACAGCAGCTGTCCGGCACGGTGAAGATCAGTACGGACCTGGGGCTGCCCGACCTCGGCGGTCTGGAGAGCGGGCTGCTGTCGGGCGGTGGCCTCGGCGGGGATTCCGACGGCTCGGGGTCGGCAGCCGATCCGAGCGCCAAGCTTCTCGAACTGGCCTCCGGCACGCACACCGTACGCGTCGCCCTGGACGGTCCCGACAAGCAGAAGATCTCGCTGCTGGAGAAGGCCGCCGAGTACAGCGTGATCCACAACGGCGACGAGGTGTGGGCGTACGACAGCGCGTCGAACGAGGCGTTCCACGCGACCGCGCCCGAATCCGCGGGCAAGCACGAGAAGGGCGAGGGTGCCGGCAAGGGCAAGGACCCGGTTCTGCCCGGCGACGACGTGCCCGCCACGCCCGGTCGGCTCGCCGAGGAGGCCCTTAAGGCGGTCGACGACACGACCTCCGTGACCGTCGACGGGACGGCCCACGTCGCCGGCCGGGACGCGTACAAGCTGGTCATCAAGCCGAAGGAGTCCGGCTCCACGGTCGGGGCGATCAGCGTCGCCGTCGACTCGAAGACCGGGACGCCGCTGAAGTTCACGCTCACCCCGGCGAGCGGCGGGGCCGCTGTCGTGGACGCCGGGTTCGTCGACGTCGACTTCGCCAAGCCCGCCGCCTCCACCTTCGACTTCACCCCGCCCAAGGGGACCAAGGTCACCGAGGAAGGCGGCCCGGGCAAGGCCGACGATGCGCCAGGCAAGGACTTCGGCAAGGACTTCGGGAAGGGCTTCGGCAAGGAGTTCGGTGAGGAGTTCGACGAGGGCCTCATGGGGCCTGACGGCCACGGTTGGGCGAACGGCGCCGACCGTGACGGCGTCGGCGAGGGCGGCAAGGTCATCGGCGAGGGCTGGAACTCCATCGCCGTGTTCGACTCCGGTGCCGAAGGCGGCATGCCGTCGGGCGACGCCTCTCCCGACGCCGGGATGTTCGGCGGCTTCCTCGGCTCCTTCGGCGACAAGGTCTCCGGCGACTTCGGCTCCGGCACGGTCTTCAAGACCCGCCTGATCAACGCCCTGATGACGGACGACGGCAAGGTCTACGTCGGCGCGGTCACGAAGGACGCCCTGGTCAAGGCGGCGAACGCGGACAAGTAACTCCCGTAGGGGAAACGGCCGTAGGGGAAACGGCCGTAGGGAAACGGCCGTAGGGAAACGGCCGTAGAGGGACGGCCGTAGAGGGACGGCCGTAGAGGGACGGCGTAAGGCACGACGATTGAGGGAGCCCATGGAGGAACCGTCCGCCGCGGAGCCGGAAGAGGCGCACCGGGACGACGACGCGGTCATCGTCACGCGCGCCCTCACCAAGCGCTATCGCGGCGGACAGCTCGCCGTCGACGCTCTCGACCTCACCGTCCCGGCGGGCAGCGTCTTCGGTTTCCTCGGGCCCAACGGCTCGGGCAAGACCACGACGATCCGCATGCTGATGGGCCTGATCGAGCCGACCTCGGGCGCGGCGCGGGTGCTGGGGCGGCCGATGCCCCGCGCCACCCGCGCCGTCCTGCCGCAGGTCGGCGCGCTCATCGAGGGGCCCGCGCTGTACGGCTTCCTCTCGGGCCGCGACAACCTCGTACGGTACGACTCCGCCGACCCGACCGCCGATCCGCGCACCCGGCGTGCGCGCGTCGGCGCGGCGCTGGACCGGGTGGGTCTGACGGCCGCCGCCGGCAAGAAGGCGAAGGCGTACTCGCTGGGTATGAAGCAGCGGCTCGGTCTCGCGGCGGCGCTGCTCCAGCCGCGGCGGCTGCTGGTCCTCGACGAGCCGACCAATGGGCTCGATCCGCAGGGGATGCGTGAAATCCGTTCCCTGGTACGGGAGTTGGCGTCCGACGGCACCACCGTCTTCCTCTCCTCCCACCTTCTCGACGAGATCGAGCAGGTCTGCACGCACGCCGCCGTGATGGCGCAGGGGCGACTGATCACCCAGGGCGCGGTGGCCGAGTTGGCCGCCGGAGCCCGGGGTCGGCTGGTCGTGACGACGCCCGACGCGGCGGACGCGGCCCGCGTACTCAAGGAACAGGGCGTGGCCGACGTGATCGTGACCGAGGACCGGGTGTCCGGCGAGGTGCCCGAGGGCGATCGTGAACTCGCCGATTTGAACGCCGCGTTGGTCGGCGCGGGCGTCCGCGTCCGGGGCTTCGGCGTCGAACGGGCGTCCCTGGAGGACGCGTTCGTGGCGCTGACGGGGGAGGGCTTCGATGTCGCGGGCTGAGACCACCGGTACCTCTCCTACCCCTCCCACCCCTCCTGCCTCTCGCACCCCGCGTACGGATACCGGCCGTGCGACGCGAACTCCCCGCACCCCCAGCCCCCTCTGGAGCCTGAGCCTTTTCCGCAGCGAGCTTGTCACCACCTTCCGGCGCTGGCGGACCCTCGCACTGCTCGCCGTGCTCGCAGCCGTACCGATCGTCCTCGGTATCGCCGTGAAGATCGAGACGAGCGACGGTTCGTCAGCGGTGGGCGGCGGTCCCGAGGGCGGCGGGGGACCGGCGTTCATCTCGCAGATCAGCAACAACGGCCTGTTCCTGGTGTTCACGGCACTGGCCGCGACCCTCCCGTTCTTCCTCCCGATGGCCATCGGCGTCATCGCGGGCGACGCGATCGCCGGCGAGTCGAGCGCGGGCACGCTCCGCTATCTGCTGGTCGCCCCGGCCGGCCGCACCCGCCTGCTCCTCACCAAATACGCGACCACACTGACGTTCTGCCTGGTCGCGACGCTGGTGGTGGCGATATCGGCGCTCACGATCGGCGCGTTCCTCTTCCCGCTCGGCGACCTGATGACCATCTCCGGTACGAACATCAGCTTCACGGAGGGTCTCGGGCGGGCGTTGCTGATCGCGCTGGTCGTCGCCGCGTCACTGATCGGGGTGGCGGCGCTCGGCCTGTTCGTCTCCACCCTGACGAGCAGCGGCATCGCGGCGATGGCGACGACCGTAGGGCTGCTCATCACCATCCAGATCCTCGACCAGATACCCCAACTGCACGCGCTCCAGCCGTACTTCTTCTCCCACTACTGGCTGTCCTTCGCCGACCTGATGCGTGAACCGGTCTACTGGGACGACCTGGTGAAAAACCTGGGCCTCCAGGCCGTGTACGCGGCGGTGTTCGGCTCGGCGGCCTGGGCACGGTTCACGACGAAGGACATCACGGCCTGAACTCCGCGTACGTACGTCACCGGGGCCGCGCCCGGGGCGCCCGTAGGCCTGCCCGTGTCTCCGCCTCCGCCATGACCCGCAACAGCACCTCCTCCTCGCCGTGCCGGGCGACCACCTGGAGGCCGACCGGGCAGCCGTCCGGGCCGAAGCCCGCGGGGATGCTCGCCGCCGGGTGGCCGCTGAGGTTGAACGCCCAGGTGAGCGCGGTCGAGTACCGGTCTCCGGGGCCCTCGTGACCGTGCGGCGGGTTCGGGGTGGTGGGGGTCAGGAGCAGGTCGGCCCGGCTGAACAGCTCCGCCAGTCGTTGGTCGTTGAGCGTGCGCGGCGGGGATGCCGTACCGCCACCCGTATCCGTATCCGTATTCCTACGCGCGTCCACGTTCACGTCCGAGCCCGACGCGCGCAGCGCCAGCCAGGCCGGCCCCGGGTCGGCGAGGCGCACGGGGACGTCGTCGGGTGGCAGCAGCCGTACGACCCCGGCACCGTCGAGCCGCAGCGCGGCGCCGTGCGCGACGAGCGCGGGCCCTGGATCGGCGGGGGCGAAACCGAGGGAGTCGGACCAGAGGGCGATGAGAGGGCGTGGCGCGTCCTGCTGATCGCGGCCACTCGCCCCCCCCGTACCGAACCCACAGCACCTGCCGAGCTGCCGGCACCCTCCACCGCGCCCCCGGAGCCCCCGGCGACGCACCGCCAGTACGCCTCCAGGTCCGCCGCCCGCCGGGCAACCGCGCCGACCGCGCTCAGCCCCGTCCGGTCGGGATGCGGCAGGCGCCCGTTCGTCGACTTGAGGCCGAACACCCCGCACCAGGCGGCCGGGATACGGATGGACCCGGCCCCGTCCGCGCCGGTGGCGAGGGGAACGAGGCCCGCAGCCACGGCCGCCGCGGCCCCGGCCGACGAACCGCCGGGCACCCGGTCGGCCCGCCACGGATTGACGGTCCACCCACCGGCCCCGAGCCCCCACGTCTGCCATGAGGCCCCGGGCCCTGCCCCGACACGTGGCTCGGGCTCTGGCCCTGCGCCGACACGTGGCTCGGGCTCTGGCCCTGCGCCGACACGTGGCTCGGGTCCTGGCCCTGCGCCGACACCTGACTTGGACCCGGACCATGGCCCTGACCCTGCCCCGGACTCTGCCCCTGGCTCGGACCGGGACCCGGACCCGGGCCCGGGCCCGGGCCTTGCCCCTGACTCGGACCCTGCTCCCGCCCCTGACTCGGACCCGGACCCGGACCAGGACCAGGACCCGGGCCCTGCCCCTGGCTCGGACCGGGACCCGGGCCCTGCCCCTGGCTCGGACCGGGACCCGGGCCCGGGCCTTGCCCCTGACTCGGACCCTGCTCCCGCCCCTGACTCGGACCCGGGTTGGGGCCCCGGTCCTGAACTTGACTCGGACCCGGCCCCTGACCCGGGTTGGCGCCCCGGTCCCGACCCTGACTCGGGCCCGGCCCCTGATACGGACCCTGACCCGGGCTGTGACCCCGGCCCCGCCCCTGACTCGGACCCCGCCCCTGATACGGGCCCGGACCTAGACCCCGGCCCCGACCCTGACGCGGACCCCGCCCCAGATACGGACCCGGACCCGGACCCCGACCCGGATACGGGTCCGGAACCGGAACCGGACCCCGCCGCAGGTACAGACGTCGCCCCCACCACCACGCACCCCGCCGCAGCCAACCGCACCGCGTCCGCCGCGCGTTCCCCGTACCGCCCCTTGACCGCGATCGGTACGCCCGCGAGCGGCAACCACTCACCCGCGGCCACCCGTGCGTCCACCTCGCGTGCCCGCCGCAGCGCCGCCTCGCCCCACACCTCCGTGAACGCGCACAACTCCGGCTCCGCGACGGCGATCCGCGCGAGCGCGTCGGTGACGACCTCGACGGCGGTCACCTCCCGCGACCGCACAGCGGCGGCGATCTCGTCGACCGTGAGATCTGCGAAACGCCCCCCGGCCGGGCTCAACTCTCCGCGCGCCCGGAGAGCAGGATCCCGCCGCCCTCGATCCAGGTGAGGAAGATGCCGGCGCCGGCCGGCGTGTACGCGGGCACCTCCGTGCCGGTCGGCAGGGCCTTCGGGGTGCCTGTCGAGGCGGGGATCTCGACGGCGACGCGCGGGCTCGAGCCCGCGACCGTTCCGTACGCCGTACCGTCGTCGCGTACGGAGTCGATCAGCATGTCCTTGCGGCCCTCGTCCCCGCCCGCGCCCGCGGCGACACAGACCGCGGTGCCCTTCTGGAGGTCGAACAGCATCCAGCCGTACGCGAGATAGCGCCCGTTCGGTGAGACGGACGTCAGGACGCTGTCCCCGAGGACGGTGTCGTCTTTGTCGAAAATCTGGGTGAGCGTGCGGTCGCGGCACTCGGCACGCAGCAGGACCTTGCCGGTCGCGGCGTCGTGCACGGTCCGCACGGTCTCCTGGGAACCATCCGCGTTGGGGGCCTTCGAGGTGGTCCAGGAAGCGACGACCTTCCCGTCGGCGACCGTCTGCGCGGTCCCGTTGGCCAGGTCGGGACCGAAGCCGGCGGACTGCTCGGCGGCGACGCCCTCGGGTGTCACGTCCGAGCTGGACCAGCCGCCGGATACGCCTGATACACCTGATACGCCGAATCCGCCGCCGGAGCCGTTCGTGAGAGGCCCCCGACCACTGGTCCCGACGACCGTGCCGGTGCCGTCGCCCCAGGTGGTGACCTTGCCGCTCGTGACGTCGATGGCCGCCGCGTGGGCGTCGAACCCGTCGACCCAGCTGACGAGGGCCTGGCCCCCGCCGCCGTCACGGACGGTCGCCTCGCCCTGGGCGGTGCCGTTGTTGGCCGCCACGGGGACATCGACGGTACGCAGCGGCGCGACCGCGTCCTTCGAGGCGCCGCCGGCGTCGGCCGCGTACACCACCGCCTGGACGATCTCCTTGCCGTCGTGCAGCTCGTCCTTGCCGGCCAGCCCGTGCGCCCACGCGACGAAGTACTCGCGCCCGCCCGTGCTCACGGCGGTCACCGAACCGGGCGCGGTGGCGGCGGGGTCGTTGCCCGCGGAGTCGTCCAGCGAACCCGGCGGGGTCCAAGGGGCGCTGGTCCACAGCACCTTGCCCGTCGTGGCCTTGCGCACCTGCACGTACATCTCGGCCTGGTCGGCGACCACGTACGCGACGGTCCCCGAATCGGGCGCGACGGCGACGGGCGCGGTCTCGGCGCCTTCCCGCACCCAGGACAGCTCCTGGTCCCAGCCGCGGTCGGCATCGTAGGCGGCGGGGACGGTCAACTCGGCGAGCGAGCCGCCGGGTTGACCGTCCGCCTTGGGATCACCGGCGCCGGCGGCCCGCTCGGCCTTCTCGGGCTGCGCCCCTCCGCCACCGCATCCGGCGAGGACCAACCCCGCGACGACGGCCGCCATCACTCTCGTAACTCTCGTACCAGCCCTGCGCATTGACGTTCCTTCCCCCGTACCGACGTACTGACGTATCGGCGTACTGATGTACCGGCGTACTGATGTACAGCGGTACCGATCTTGGCATCCGTACGATGCCATCGTCAGCGCGGTACGGGGGAGTTGGACCGTGAACTGTGCGGGTTACTTCGACAACTCCCACACGGCGTACGCGGCAGCGTCACTGTTGCGGTCGAGGGCGGTGTCGTCGATGTTGGCCGTCGTGTCGCAGGACGAGTGGTAGCAGCGGTCGAACGCCCGGCCCGACGTACCGCCCCACTTGGCCGCCTGCGCGGCCGTCTTGATGTAGTCGGCGCCGCTGAACAGACCGCCGACGGGGATGCCCACGTTCTTGAAGGGCGCGTGGTCGGAGCGGCCGTCGCCCTCGGTCTCGATCTCGGTCGCGACGCCGATACCGGCGTAGTAGTCCTTGAAGGTGCGTTCGATGGTCGGGTCGTCGTCGTAGACGAAGTAGCCGGGGTTCGGTGAGCCGATCATGTCGAAGTTCAGATAGCCCTTGACGCGCGCACGGTTCGCCGAGGAGAGGTTGTTGACGTAGTACTTGGAGCCGACCATGCCCAGCTCCTCCGCTCCCCACCAGGCGAATCGCAGGTGCTTCGTCGGCTGGTACTGGGCGCGGGAGACAGCGAGCGCGATCTCCAGGACGGCGGCGGAGCCACTCCCGTTGTCGTTGATCCCGGCGCCGGCGGTGACGCTGTCGAGGTGCGAGCCCGCCATGATCACCTGGTTGGTGTCGCCGCCGGGCCAGTCGGCGATCAGGTTGTAGCCGGTACGGCTCGACGCGGTGAACTGCTGGATGGTCGTGGTGAATCCGGCCGCGTCCAGTTTGGCCTTCACATAGTCGAGCGAGGCGCGGTAGCCGGTTCTTCCGTGCGCCCGGTTGCCGCCGTTGGCGGTGGCTATGGACTGCAACTGGGTCAGATGCGCCTTGACGTTGGCCACGGGCAGGTCGGGCGCGGCGGCGAGCCTGACGTCCGGTGCGGAGGCGGCGCCGGCGGCTGTGCCCGTGGTGAGGAGCGCGGTGCCGGCGAGGAGGGTGGCGGCCACAGCGGTGGCTGTGACACGTCCGGGAACCGAGAGCTTCATGTGGGGGGCTCCGATTTCCTTGGGAATCCCAGGGATTCCACAGTGGATGGGTGCCTGGATGGTGAAGCTCTGGCTAACAGTTCGTCAAGAGCGCTATCTGGACAGGGGTTTCGCATATCGGACGGATGTGGATATGCGTCTGGACAAGGGGATCGGGGTGGGCATGGTGGACATGGTGGTCATGCCCATGGCTAGTGCACGCAGAATTCGTTTCCCTCCGGATCGGTCATCACCACCCACTCCCCACCCGCCTCACGGACTTCCCGCAGCACGGTCGCCCCCAGCCCTGTCAGCCGTTCCACCTCCGCCGCGCGCCGGTCCGGGCCCGGGTGCAGATCGAGATGGAGCCTGTTTTTGCTCGTCTTCGGCTCCGGGACGCGCTGGAACAGCAGCCGTCGCCCGAGCCCGGTCCCGCTGTCCTCCTGGTACGGGTCGCCGGGATGCCGTACGGCGGCCAGATCCCGCCAGACGCGCCGGCCGTGCGACTCGACGGTCAGCTCGGCCGGTACGGCTCCGGCGCCCAGCAGGCGTTCGACCAGCGCGCTGTGGTCCTCGACCGTGTACGCGAGCGCCCCGCCCCAGAAGTCGGCCTGCGCGTGCGGATCGGCGCAGTCGACGACCAGTTTCCAGTGGACGGGGGTGGGGGAGAGGGGTTGCGCGGGCGTCTCTGTCATGAGAACCACTTATAACGTGGCCCACTGACAACGGCCCGGCGTCACCCGCTGCAACGCCCGCCGTCAGCGGCGCACGTCCTGCGACGCGGCCTCGACCACGTCGTCCACCGCGGCCTCCACCACGTCATCCACCGCGACCCCCACCCCCGGCGGAGCCGGCACCGCCGACTCGACCTCCGCCCTGAGCGCCCGCGCCCCCCGCCGAGCCGTCCGCAGCGCGTCCCACGTCAGCAGGATCAGGGCCAGCCACACCAGCGCGAACCCGGCCCAGCGTTCCGGCGGCATGGCCTCGTGGAAGTAGAAGACGCCGAGGAGGAACTGGAAGACGGGCGCCAGGTACTGCAGCAGCCCCAGCGTCGACAGCGGCACCCGTATCGCCGCCGCGCCGAAGCAGACCAGCGGGAGCGCGGTCACGACGCCGGTCGCCGCGAGCAGGGCCGCGTGTCCGGCGCCTTCCGTGCCGAAGGTCGACTCGCCCTGTCCGCTCAGCCACAGCAGATACGCCAGCGCGGGCAGGAACTGGACCGCGGTCTCCGCGGTCAGCGACTCCAGTCCGCCCAGGTTGACCTTCTTCTTCACCAGGCCGTACGTGGCGAAGGAGAAGGCCAGGCAGAGGGAGACCCAGGGCGGCCGGCCGTAGCCGATCGTCAGTACGAGTACGGCGGCCAGGCAGACGCCGACCGCGGTCCACTGCGCGGGCCGCAGCCGTTCCTTCAGCAGGAGCACGCCCATGGCGATGGTCACGAGCGGGTTGATGAAGTAGCCGAGGGAGGCCTCGACCACGTGCCCGGCGTTCACGGCCCAGATGTAGACGCCCCAGTTGACCGTGATGAGCGCCGCCGCGACCGTGATCAGCGCCAGCCTGCGCGGTTGCCGCAGCAACTCGCCGGCCCAGGCCCAGCGGCGCAGTACCAGCAGCGCGACGCCGACGAAGGCGAGGGACCACACCATCCGGTGGGCCAGGATCTCGGCCGCCCCGGCCGGCTTCAGCAGCGGCCAGAAGAGCGGGACGAGGCCCCACATGCCGTACGCGGCGAAGCCGTTCAGCAGACCCGTGCGCTGCTCACCCGTCGGCTTGCCGGCCACCGGCATCTCCCCTCGTATCAGCGCATGACCATATGGATCCGCGCTCACGACGGTAACGCCGAGCGCCCCCGGCTGTCATGTTCGTATCGGCATACGGTCATGACAGCCGGGGGTCGGCTTCCTGAGCGTCCTCGGGGGCGTGACGGGGGAGTGCGCGCCCCCGAGGGGTACTGGGGTCAGGCCTTGAGCGCGGCGGCGATCGACTCGGCGATCGGCGTGGTCGGACGGCCGGTCAGGCGGGACAGGTCGCCGGGGGTGCCGGCCAGCTGGCCCTGCTCGATGGCGACGTCCACGCCCGCGAGGGTCGCGGCGAGGCCCTCGGGCAGGCCGACGCCGACGAGGATGCCGGTCAGGACCTCGGCGGAGACGGCGTTGTAGGCGACGTCCTTGCCGGACTGCTTGGACACCTCGGCGACGTACTCGGCGAAGCTCCACGCGGTGTCGCCGCTCAGCTCGTACGTCGAGTTCTCGTGGCCCTCGCCGGTCAGCACGGCGACAGCGGCACCGGCGTAGTCGGCGCGCGCGGCGGAGGCGACCCGGCCCTCGCCGGCGGCCTGGGTGACACCGTGCTCGAGGGCGACGGCGAGCTGCTCGGTGTAGTTCTCGTTGTACCAGCCGTTGCGCAGCAGGGAGTACGGGAGGCCGGACTCGAAGATCGCCGCCTCGGTGCCGCGGTGGTCGTCGGCGAGCGCGGCCGTCAGGGCGCCCGGGGCGCTGGTGTACGCGAGCAGCGCGGCGCCCGCGGCCTTGGCGGCCTCGATGACGACCTTGTGCTGGCCGACGCGGCCCTTGTCGAACTCGTTGCCCGAGATGAGCAGCACCTTGTCGCCGGCGGCTATGACACCGTCGAAGGTCTCCGGCTGGTTGTAGTCGGCGATCGCGATCTTCACACCGCGGGCGGCGAAGCCGGAGGCCTTCTCGGCGTCGCGCACGACGGCGGTGATCTGGTCGGCCGGAACCTTCTCCAGCAGCTGCTCGACTACGTGGCGACCGAGTTGGCCGGTGGCTCCGGTGACGACGATGCTCATTGCGTTTCTCCTTGTGCGGGTGAGGACTGGCACTAACCTTAGGAGAAGCGCTAACTCTTGGAAAGTACCCACTTTGAAGTAAGGTACTCACATGGGAGTAAGCGCAGCAGTGATCACGCCGGTGAATACGGCAGCAGGAGCACGAGCGGCAACAGGAGCGGCAACAGGAGCGGGAACGGGAGCGGGAAGGGTGGGAGGAGGCGGCGAGCTCGAGGGCATGTGCCCGCACCGCGTCGTCCTGGAGCACGTCACCAGCCGCTGGGGTGTGCTCGTCCTCCTGGAGCTGCTGGAGCGCCCGTACCGCTTCAGCGAGCTGCGCCGGGCCATCGGCAGGGTCAGCGAGAAGATGCTCACGCAGACCCTCCAGACGCTGGAGCGCGACGGTCTGGTCCACCGGGACGCGAAGCCGGTCATCCCGCCCCGCGTCGACTACTCGCTCACCGACCTCGGCCGCGAGGCCGCCGCCCAGGTCAAGGCCCTGGCCGGCTGGACGGCGCAGCGCATGCCGGACGTCGAGGCGGCCCGCCGGGCATACGACGAGGCCCGGGCCGAGAAGGCCCGGGCCGAGTAGTCACTCGTAGCCCTTTCCGATCGTCTTTCTATCCGACGACGGTCCAGGTGTCCCCGCCGGCGAGCAGTGCTCCGAGGTCGCCCTTGCCGTTCTGGACAATCGCCGTGTCGAGCTGCTCGGCCATCTGCGTGTCGTAGACCGGCCGGTCGACGGAGCGGAAGACGCCGATGGGTGTGTGGTGCAGGGTGTCCGGGTCGGCGAGCCGGGAAAGCGCGAACGCGGTGGTCGGGGACGCGGTGTGCGCGTCGTGCACGAGCACCTCGCCCTCGTTCTCGGCGGTGACGGCGACCACCTTCAGATCGCCGGTCGCCCGGTCCCGTACGACACCCTTGGCGCCGTCGGCCCCGAAGCGGATCGGCTGCCCGTGCTCCAGCCGGATCACCGCCTCCTCGGCCTGCTGCTTGTCCTTGAGGACCTCGAAGGCGCCGTCGTTGAAGATGTTGCAGTTCTGGTAGATCTCGACGAGGGCTGTGCCAGGGTGCGCGGCTGCCTCGCGCAGCACGCCGGTGAGGTGCTTGCGGTCGGAGTCGACGGTACGGGCGACGAAGGACGCCTCCGCGCCGATCGCCAGCGACACCGGGTTGAAGGGCGCGTCCAGCGACCCCATGGGCGTCGACTTGGTGATCTTGCCGACCTCGCTGGTGGGCGAGTACTGGCCCTTGGTCAGCCCGTAGATCCGGTTGTTGAAGAGCAGGATCTTGAGGTTGACGTTGCGCCGCAGGGCGTGGATCAGGTGGTTGCCGCCGATGGAGAGGGCGTCGCCGTCACCGGTGACGACCCACACGGACAGGTCACGTCGGCTGGAGGCGAGCCCGGTGGCGATCGCGGGCGCGCGGCCGTGGATGGAGTGCATCCCGTAGGTGTTCATGTAGTACGGGAAGCGGGAGGAGCACCCGATCCCGGACACGAAGACGATGTTCTCCTTCGCCAGCCCCAGCTCGGGCATGAAACCCTGGACGGCGGCGAGGACCGCGTAGTCCCCGCAGCCGGGGCACCAGCGCACCTCCTGGTCGGACTTGAAGTCCTTCATGGACTGCCTGGCCTCGGCCTTGGGCACCAGAGTGAGTGCCTCGATCGAGCCGGTGGCGGCGCCTTCCGCTGACGTCTCAGCCATCGATGGCCTCCTTGAGAGCCGTGGCGAGCTGTTCGGCCTTGAACGGCATACCGTTGACCTGGTTGTACGAGTGGGCGTCCACCAGGTACTTCGCCCGGATCAGCGTGGCGAGCTGGCCGAGGTTCATCTCGGGGATCACGACCTTGTCGTAGCGCCTGAGCACCTCGCCGAGATTGCGTGGGAACGGATTGAGGTGGCGCAGATGGGCCTGCGCGATCGCCTCTCCGGCCGTCCGCAGCCGGCGTACCGCCGCGGTGATCGGCCCGTAGGTGGAACCCCAGCCCAGCACCAGGGTGTCGGCCGCGGCGGACGGGTCGTCGACCGTCAGATCCGGTACGTCGATGCCGTCGATCTTGGCCTGCCGGGTACGGACCATCAGGTCGTGGTTGGCCGGGTCGTACGAGATGTTGCCCGTGCCGTCCTGCTTCTCGATGCCGCCGATACGGTGTTCGAGTCCGGGGGTGCCGGGGATGGCCCACGGGCGGGCGAGGGTCTGCGGGTCCCGCTTGTAGGGCCAGAAAACCTCGGTGCCGTCGTCAAGGGTGTGGTTGGGCCCCTGCGCGAACCGCACCCGCAGATCGGGGAGTTCGTCGACCTCGGGGATGCGCCAGGGCTCGGAGCCGTTGGCGAGGTACCCGTCGGAGAGCAGGAAGACCGGAGTGCGGTAGGTGAGGGCGATACGGGCGGCCTCGATGGCGGCGTCGAAGCAGTCGGCGGGTGTGCGCGGAGCCACGATCGGAACCGGCGCCTCGCCGTTGCGGCCGAACATGGCCTGAAGGAGATCGGCCTGCTCGGTCTTGGTCGGCAGCCCGGTGGAGGGCCCGCCCCGCTGGATGTCGATGACCAGCAAGGGCAGTTCCAGTGACACCGCGAGCCCGATGGTCTCGGACTTCAGCGCCACGCCCGGACCGGAGGTGGTGGTGACGGCCAGCGACCCGCCGAAGGCGGCGCCCAACGCGGCCCCGATCCCGGCGATCTCGTCCTCGGCCTGGAAGGTGCGGACCCCGAAGTTCTTGTGTCTGCTCAGCTCGTGCAGGATGTCCGAGGCCGGCGTGATCGGATAGGAGCCCAGGTAGAGGGGCAGATCAGCCTGCTGACTGGCCGCGATGAGCCCGTACGACAGGGCCAGGTTCCCGGAGATGTTGCGATAGGTGCCGGTGGGGAACGCGGTCGAGGCCGGCGCGACCTCGTAACTGACGGCGAAGTCCTCGGTCGTCTCCCCGAAGTTCCAACCGGCCCTGAACGCGGCGAGGTTGGCGGCCGCGATCTCGGGCTTCTTGGCGAACTTGGCCGCCAGGAACTTCTCGGTGCCCTCGGTCGGCCGGTGGTACATCCACGACAGCAGCCCCAGCGCGAACATGTTCTTGCTGCGCTCGGCCTCTTTGCGGGAGAGCGCGAACTCCTTGAGCGCCTCCACCGTGAGGGTGGTCAGCGGCACCGGATGCAGGCTGTACCCGTCGAGCGAACCGTCCTCCAGCGGACTGGCCGCGTACCCCACCTTCTGCATGGCCCGCTTGGTGAACTCGTCCGTGTTGACGATGATCTCCGCGCCGCGCGGCACATCGGCGAGGTTCGCCTTCAGCGCGGCCGGATTCATCGCCACGAGCACGTTCGGCGCGTCCCCCGGCGTCAGGATGTCGTGGTCGGCGAAATGCAGCTGGAAAGACGAAACGCCCGGCAGGGTGCCTGCGGGCGCTCGGATCTCGGCCGGGAAGTTCGGCAGAGTGGACAGATCGTTCCCGAAGGACGCGGTCTCGGAGGTGAAGCGGTCCCCCGTGAGCTGCATCCCGTCCCCGGAGTCCCCCGCGAACCGAATAATCACCCGATCGAGGCGGCGTACGGCCTTGACGCCCGCCGCGTTGCGCTGTTCTCCCACAACGGCTCCGACCTCAGAGCCGGCCTTCTCCGCTGAACTGTCCGCTGGACTGCTGACCTGGCTGGTCACTGAACTGGACCTCCTTCGAGGCGGCGGCCTGGGAGCGGTCCTCCCGCGGACCCTCCCAGGATCAACAGTACGTCGGTAAGGGCGACCTTCCCTTGACGATCGCATGATGGACGCCTGTTTGAGACGGTTGGGCGCCCCGAGTTGTCATGAATTGCCGCCCCGACGCTGACACGGTGTCAGGTGATCACGAGTTGAGGTAGGTCAGAACGGCCAGAACACGCCGGTGATCGCCGTCGCTCGGGGACAGCCCCAGCTTCAGGAAGATGTTGCTGACGTGCTTCTCGACGGCACCGTCACTGACGACGAGCTGCCGTGCGACGGCCGAATTGGTCCGGCCCTCGGCCATGAGCCCCAGCACCTCACGCTCCCGGGGGGTGAGCCCGGCGAGTACGTCCTGCTTACGGCTGCGGCCCAGCAGCTGGGCCACGACCTCCGGATCGAGCGCGGTACCCCCCTGGGCGACCCGCACCACCGCGTCCACGAACTCCCGCACCTCGGCGACCCGGTCCTTCAGCAGATACCCCACGCCCCGGCTGGACCCGGCGAGCAGCTCGGTCGCGTACCGCTCCTCCACGTACTGCGACAGCACGAGCACACCGAGCTCCGGATGCGATTTCCGCAGCTGTACGGCGGCCCGGACCCCTTCGTCCGTATGGGTGGGCGGCATCCGCACATCCGCCACGACCACGTCCGGGAGCTCGTCCTGCGCGGCGAGCTCGGTGATGGTCTTGATCAGCGCGCCCCCGTCACCCACCCCGGCGACGACGTCATGTCCGCGGTCGGTCAACAACCTGGTCAGGCCCTCCCTGAGCAGCACCGAATCCTCGGCGATGACCACCCGCACCCTGTCCTCCACGATCCCGGCCCCCCATGCCCCGTCCGAACACCAGGGACCAGCATCGCACTGCCGACCTGTCCGGCGTCCGGCGTTCGAGAACGAGCGCGTTCAGCGCGAAGGGGCGTCTTGGGGTGATCCCTCAGGAACTGGCTCATCCAGGCACTGGCGCATCCAGGAACTGGCTCATCCAGGAACTGGTCACCCCCTCCACGGCAGCTCCGCCGTAACCCGGGTGGGCCCACCCACCGGCGAATCCACCACCAGAATCCCGTCCACCGCGTCGAGGCGCCCCGCCAGCCCAGCCAACCCGGACCCGCCGGAGGCATCCGCGCCCCCCACCCCGTCATCCACCACCTGCAGCATCAGCCGGTTCTCCACCCGCCACACATCCACCGACGCACCCGACGCCCGCGCGTGCTTGCTCACGTTCTGCAGCAGCTCCGACACCGTGAAGTACGCGATCCCCTCGATCGCCGCCGCCGGCCGCTCCGCCAGATCCACTTCCACCCGCACCGGCACCGCACACCGGGAAGCCACCGCGGACAGCGCCGCATCCAGCCCACGGTCGGTCAGCACCGCCGGATGGATCCCGCGCGCCAGATCCCGCAGCTCCTGCAACGCCGTCTTCACCTCGCCGTGCGCCTCGTCCACCATGCGCGCCGCGGCTCGCGGATCCTCCGTGAGCTTCTCCTTCGCGAGGCCCAGATCCATTGCCAGGGCCACCAGCCGGGCCTGCGCCCCGTCGTGCAGATCCCGCTCGATACGCCGAAGATCAGCGGCGGCGGTGTCGACGACGACCCCCCGGTCGGACTCCAGCTCGACGACCCGCTTCGCCAGCCGCGACGGCCCGAGCAGCCCCTGCACCATCAGCCGGTCCACGAGGGTCAGCGCCCGCACGATCCAGGGCGTGGCCATGGTGAACAGCAGCCCGACCAGCGCGGTCACCGTGATCTCGAACGGGTTGTCGAGGTAGATGTTGTGGGTCTCGTCGCCGTACAGCTGGAGACCGTCCTGTCCGCCGTACATCGGGAACAGCCAGAACCACAGCGGGTAGGTGAGCAGCGCCCAGCCGTACACCCAGAACGTCACCGCGACCATGAACGAGAACATCGCCCACGGCAGATGCAGCACCGAGAACAGCAGATGCCGCCACGAGGTACCGCTCTTCAGCACGGCCCCCATCCAGCCCGTCGCCCCGGACTTGCGCGCACGCACCGGCTCCGGTTCCGGCATCTCGAGCCCGAGCAGCCCGCGCGCCATCTTCCGCTCCAGCACGCCGAATCCCCGGCACCCGGCCAGACCCAGGGCCAGCACCGGAATCCCGAGGAAGGTGATGAGGAGAATCGAACCGGTGAGCGCAAAGGTGAAGGCGTAGGAGAACATCAGCACGCTGACCGGCAGGCTCAGGAGCACATAGCCGAGCTCCCGCCAACTCCGCGCCTCGACGGGCGCCCGCAGGGCGGCCGGCAACCGGGGCCGCCGCCCCTGCCCGGCGCCCCCGTCGGCCGCCCCGTGGAATCCGGCCCCGGGGCCGCCCCGCTGCCCGTACCCCTGCCCGTACTCCATGGTCATGGTCCCCGTCCGTTCCACTGGTCGTCTGGTCGTCTGGTCAGATGTCAGATGTCTGATCGCCTGATCGGCTCGTCTGCCATCAGCCTGCTCGCACCGAGCCCCACGGACCATGGAGCACGTAGGCGTCTTCCCCCGGGGGTTTTCCCTACCTACGCCCGGACACCTACGCCTCGACCCGTTCCCGCCACGGCAGTTCGGCCGTGACCGTCGTGGGCCCGCCCTCGGGCGACTCGATGACGAACAGCCCGTCCACCGCGCCCAGCCGCTCCGCCAGCCCCGCCATCCCCGTACCGCCGTCCAGCCGAGCCCCGCCGCGCCCGTCGTCCCAGACCTGGATCAGCAGCCGGTCGTCGGTACGCCAGACGTCGACAGACGCGTTCCGCGCACCGCTGTGCTTGCTGATGTTCTGGAGCAGCTCGGAGACCGTGAAATAGGCGATCCCCTCGATGGCGGCGGCCGGCCTGGCCGGCAGATCGGCGGTCACCTGCACCGGCACGGTGCACCGCGAGGCCACCGAGGACAGCGCCGCGTCCAGCCCGCGGTCGGTCAGTACGGCCGGATGGATCCCGCGCGCCAGATCCCGCAGCTCCTGCAGCGCGAGCTTCACCTCGCCGTGCGCCTCCTCGACCATCGCGGCCACGTGTTCGTCGGCCTGCCCCTCGAGCAGCTTCTCCTTGGCCAGCCCGAGCCCCATCGCGAGGTTCACGAGCCGGGCCTGCGCCCCGTCGTGCAGATCGCGTTCGATACGCCGAAGATCAGCGGCGGCGGTGTCGACGACGACCCCCCGGTCGGACTCCAGTTCGGCGATACGGCGTTCCAGCTCGTCGGAGGGGGACAACAGCCCGCGCACCATCGCCCGGTCCACGTTCGTGAGCCCCCGGGCCAGGAACGGCAGCACCGGCCACAGCACGAAAAGCGACACGAGCACGAGGGAGAAGGTGAAGACGCCCCACGGCAGCCGGACGAAGTCGTACAGCATGGTGCGCCAGCCGACCGGGTCCTTCAGCGCCAGCATCATCCGCCCGAAGAACCCGAGCTTCCGGCCTCGGCCACCCCGCCCGCCCCCCAGCGGCAGCGGACTCGGCTCGTCCACCTGAACCCCGAGCAACGCCCTGGCCCGCGCCCGCTCGAACCGGCCCAGCACACGTGCGCCCAGCAGCCCGGCGGCGAGCATCGGAAGACCGATCACCGTGAGGGTGAGGAAGGAACCCACACTCACGACGGTCACCACGTACACAAACCCGAACAACGCCATCGGCAGGTTGGCCAGGAGGTGAACGATCTCCTTCCACGTGCGCGGGTCGAGGGCGAAACGGACAGGGGGCAGTCGTTCGCCCTCGGTTTCCGCGCTGGTGGCGGTCATACGTGCGGTCATGCCCGCCAGCCTGCCCGCCGCCGCGTGACGGCGCCATGAGGCGGGCCGCCCCGCGACCCGGGGGAAAACCCCACCTTGTACGCGATCTCGGGCATGGCCATGTGTGACGGGCTGCTTACGGTCTCTTTAGCAGGCCCTAGACTCCCGTCCGTACGGATCTCCGACAGATCTCACGAGGCCAGGGAGCGAGGGACGGACATGCCGGTACCGACCGCCGCAGCCACGACGGGGTACACGGAGTACCCGGAACACATCGCAGCGTCGGAGTACTTCCACTCCTACTCCGTCGTAGGACTGCTCGCCGCCGTCGGCGTGCTCTTCGTCGCGGTCGCCTTCGGGGCGGGCCGACTGCTGCGCCCCGTGGTCCCGACCCCCGAGAAACTCCTCACGTACGAGTGCGGTGTCGACCCCGTCGGCGAGGGCTGGGCCCACACCCAGGTCCGCTACTACGTCTACGCCTTCCTCTACGTCATCTTCGCCGTCGACTCGATCTTCCTGTTCCCCTGGGCGACCGTCTTCGCGGCCCCCGGCTACGGCGCGGCCACCCTCGTCGAGATGTTCGTCTTCCTCGGCTTCCTGGCCGTTGGCCTGCTCTACGCATACAAGAAGGGCGTCCTGACATGGACGTGACGCCAGAAACGAACCCGCTGGAGCCCGCCGCGCCCGCGCCGGTCCCGGCCTCCGAGCCGGCGCCCACGCCTGTGTCCGCGCCCGTGCTGCTGCCGGAGCCGAAGCGCCTGGGCGCCCTGGCCCGCCTGGCCCCCGAGCCCATGAAGGTGGTCCTGAACTGGGGCCGCCGCTATTCGCTCTGGGTCTTCAACTTCGGCCTCGCCTGCTGCGCGATCGAGTTCATCGCCGCGTCCATGGCCCGTCACGACTTCATCCGCCTCGGCGTGATCCCCTTCGCCCCCGGACCGCGCCAGGCCGACCTGATGGTGGTCTCCGGCACGGTCACGGACAAGATGGCCCCAGCGGTACGGCGCCTGTACGAACAGATGCCCGAACCCAAATACGTCATCTCCTTCGGTGCGTGCAGCAACTGCGGCGGCCCGTACTGGGACTCCTACTCCGTGACGAAGGGCGTCGACCAGATCATCCCGGTCGACGTGTACGTCCCCGGCTGCCCGCCCCGCCCCGAGGCGCTGCTCCAGGGCATCCTCAAACTCCAGGAGAAGATCGCCCGCGAGTCCCTGGGTGAGCGGTACGCGTCCGGACAGGCGGCGCGCCCGTCCCCGGCCGCGCTCCAGAGCCCCCTGGTGAAGCCGCCGGCTGCGGGGGAGGCCGGCAGATGACGACCACCGGCTGGCTGCCCGCCCCCACCGAGGAACTCTTCGGTACGGAGTCCACGGCCGAGGAGTCCTACGACGTCCTGACCGTCGACGTCCCCCCGGCATCCTGGACCTCGGCCCTGCTGACAGCACGCGACCTCCTCTCCTGCACCTACTTCGACTGGCTCAGCGCGGTCGACGAACCGGGCACCGGCTTCCGCGTCGCCGCCCACGTCGTCGCCCTCACCCCGGTCCGCCGACTCCTCGTACGGACGACAGTCCCGCACGAGTCCCCTGTGCTCCCCTCCCTCGTGAACGTCTACGCGGGCGCCGCCTGGCACGAACGCGAGACCCACGAGATGTTCGGCGTACGTTTCGAGGGCCACCCCGGCCTGGACCACCTCCTCCTCCCCGAGAACTTCGAGGGCCACCCCCTCCGCAAGGACTTCGTCCTCGCGGCCCGCGTCGCGAAGGCCTGGCCGGGCGCGAAGGAACCGGGGGAGTCGGAACACGGTGGGCCCAAGCGCCGCCAGATGCTCCCGCCCGGCGTCCCCGACCCCAACGAGTGGGGCCCCCTGAAGGGCCAGCTCCCCCCGGCCCCGACCCGCCCGGCCCGCGCCGCCACCGCCCGAGCCACAGGCGACCGCCCGGTACGCCGCACCCGAACAGCCTCGGACGGCTCGGCAAGCCAGACCCCGACAAGCCAGACCCCGACAGCCCAGCCCCAGGAAGCCCGGCCCCCGGCGACCGAGGGTGCACCCGCGGGGGGTGCATCTGAGGAGGGCACGCCCACGACGGGCACGCCCACGACGGGCACGCCCACGACGGGCACGCCCACCGCACCCCGTCGAGCGCGCAGCGCGAGCCAGGGATCGGCTTCCCAGCGCCCACGGCCACCGGCGACCGAGGCTCCCGAGACACCACCCACGGCCGACGCCCCTTGGCACCACGCCCGCCCCGCCTTCGACGAACCCACCCCGAAGGCCACGGACCCGGCCGAACCCCCCGCCCCTGAAGAGGCCACCCCCGAGAACCCCACCCCCGAGAACCCCACCCCCGAGAACCCCTCAGGAGGCTCGCAGTGAACGACGCGCTCGACGTCGCCCTGCGACTCCTGATCGTCTTCGTCGTCTTCCTCACCTTCCCCCTGATCGTCGGTCAGACCGAACACAAGGTGATGGCCCACATGCAGGGCCGCCTCGGCCCGATGTACGCCGGCGGCTTCCACGGCTGGGCCCAACTCGTCGCGGACGGCGTCAAGTTCGCGCAGAAGGAAGATGTCGTCCCGGCCGACGCCGACCGCCGAGTCTTCCAGCTCGCCCCCGCCGTCGCCCTCCTTCCGTACCTTCTCGTCCTCCTCGCCATCCCGATCGGCCCGGGCGACGGCGCCGTGGGCGAGGTCGTCGACGCGGGCATCTTCTTCGTCCTCGCCGTCATGGGCGTCGGCGTCCTCGGCTCGCTCATGGCCGGCTGGGCGTCGGCCAACAAGTTCTCCCTCCTGGGCGGCCTGCGCACCGCCGCCCAACTCCTCGCCTACGAACTCCCGATGCTGCTCACCGCGGCCTCGGTCGCGATGGCCGCCGGAACCGTCTCGATCCCCGGCATCCTCGACGCCTTCCAGTGGTGGTGGCTGCCCTGGCAGATCGTCGGCGCGATCGTCTTCTTCGTGGCCGGCCTCGCCGAACTCCAGCGGCCCCCCTTCGACATGCCGGTGGCCGACTCGGAGATCATCTTCGGCGCCTACACCGAGTACACCGGCCTCCGCTTCGCTCTCTTCCTCCTCGCCGAATACGCCGGAATCGTCGTCCTGTGCGGCCTGACCACCGTCCTCTTCCTGGGCGGCTGGCACGGTCCCTGGGCCGCCGACGGCCTGGGCTGGGTCTGGACCCTCCTGAAGACGGCAGTGCTGGCCTTCGTCGTGATCTGGCTGCGCGTCACCTACCCCCGCCTGCGCGAGGACCAGCTGCAAAAGCTCTCCTGGACCCTCCTCGTCCCCCTCTCCCTAGCCCAGATCGCCCTCACCGGCATCGTGAAGGTGGTGATCTCGTAACCATGGCTGAACCTCTCCCGCCCGCCGGGTCCCGCATCCCCGGCCTCGGCCTGGCCAAGGGCCTGGCCGTCACCCTCCGCACGATGACGAAGAAGACCGTCACCGCGCAGTACCCGGACGCCCAGCCCGACCTCCCGCCCCGCTCACGCGGAGTCATCGGCCTCTTCGAGGAGAACTGCACAGTCTGCATGCTGTGCGCCCGCGAGTGCCCCGACTGGTGCATCTACATCGACTCCCACAAGGAGACGGTCCCGGCCGCCGCCCCCGGTGGCCGCGAGCGCAGCCGTAACGTCCTCGACCGTTTCGCCATCGACTTCTCCCTCTGCATGTACTGCGGTATCTGCATCGAGGTGTGTCCCTTCGACGCCCTCTTCTGGTCCCCGGAGTTCGAGTACGCCGAGACCGACATCCACGAACTCACCCACGAACGCGACAAGCTCCGCGAGTGGATGTGGACGGTCCCGGCCCCACCCGCCCTCGACCCCGCCGCCGAGGAACCGAAGGAGATCGCCGCAGCCCGCAAGACCGCGGAGAAGCTGGCCGCCGCGACGCAGGCCCAGACTGCCGAGCCCACCGAGTCGACCGAGCCCGCCGATCCCCAGGGAGGAGACTCGTGACCCTCACCGCAGCCACCACCGCGGCGCACGCCACGACCGCCACCTCCGAAACCCACGGCTTCCTCTCCCCGACCGGCGTCGAGATCGCCTTCCTCCTCGTCGGCCTCGTCACCTTCGGCGCCGCCCTCGTCACCGTCACCACCCGGCAGCTGGTGCACGCCGCCCTGTGGCTGGTGGTGGCCCTCGGCGGCCTCGCCGTCGAATACCTCCTCCTCACGGCCGAGTTCATCGCCTGGGTACAGGTCCTCATCTACGTCGGATCCATCGTCGTTCTCCTCCTCTTCGGTCTGATGCTCACCAAGGCCCCCATCGGCCGCTCCCCGGACGCCGACTCCGGCAACAGGTGGGCCGCCCTCGCCGTGGCCGTCGCCTCCGCCGCCGCACTGGTCTGGGTGGTCGTCGACGCCTTCCGCACGACGTGGATCGACCTGGACGGCGCCCCCGCCGGCTCCACCGCCGTCACCGGCGCGAGCCTCTTCCAGAACTGGGTCCTCCCCTTCGAGGCCCTCTCCGTCCTTCTCCTCGCGGCCCTGGTCGGGGCGATCGTCCTGTCCCGCAAGTCGAAGGCGGAGTCGAGCTCTCCCCCTGTGAACTCCCGGGCCGCGACCGATGGTTCCCCATCTGTCCCGGATTCCCGGAATCACCCGATCGAGCGAACCGACCCGGCCGAGCAGGAAGGCGCCCGCTGATGCACCTCGCCTATCCCGCCGTACTCTCCGCCCTCCTCTTCTGCACCGGCCTCTACGGCGTTCTGGCCCGCCGCAACGCGATCCTGGTCCTGATGTCCGTCGAGCTGATGCTCAACGCCGTCAACCTCAACCTCGTCGCCTTCGACGTCTGGCTCAGCAGGACCGCCCGGGAGACCCTGCACTCCGGGCAGGCCCTCACCCTGTTCACCATCGCCATCGCCGCCGCCGAGATCGGCATCGGCCTGGCGATCGTCCTCGCCGTCCACCGGGGCCGCGGCACCGCGGACATCGACAAGCTCCGCGACACCGCCGAGCCGCACGGCCCCGACGAAGCCGCCCTCACGGAAGACGAGAAGGCTGAGGCCACCGCGTGACCACGACCACCCTCGCCGTCCTCGTCCCCCTCCTCCCGTTCCTGGGCGCCGCGGCCGGCCTGCTCCTGGGCCGCACCGCCCCCGGCTTCGTACGCCCCCTCGCCGTACTGCCGCCCCTCACGGCACTCGCCTTCGCCGTGATCGTCGCCGCACGCCAGGGCGGCGACCGGGCCGTCGACGCCACCACCGAACTCACCCCCACCGGCTCGGTCCCCGTCGAACTCGCCCTGCACATCGACGGCTTCGCCGCCCTCGTCGCCGTCCTGGTCGCCCTCGTCGCGACCTGCGTGCAGATCTACTCGACGGGCTACCTGCGCGACGACCCGCGCTACCCCTCGTACGCCGCTCTCGTCTCCCTCTTCACCTCCGCGATGCTGCTCGTCGTCTACTCCGGCGACCTGATGGTGCTGCTGGTCGGCTGGGAGATCATGGGCATCTGCTCCTACTTCCTGGTCGGCCACTACTGGGAGACGCCGGAAGCCCGCGCCGCCTCCCTCAAAGCCTTCCTCGTCACCAAACTCGGTGATGTCCCCTTCCTGATCGGCCTGTTCGCGCTGGCCACCGACGCCGGGTCCTTCCGGATCACGAAGATCCTCGCCACCGTCGCGACCGGTGGACTCGACCACCCGACGCTGGTCGCCCTGCTGCTCCTGGCCGGCGTGGCGGGCAAGTCGGCGCAGTTCCCGCTGCACACCTGGCTCCCCGACGCGATGGCGGGCCCCACTCCCGTCTCCGCGCTGATCCACGCCGCGACGATGGTCGCCGCCGGTGTCTACTTCATCGCCCGCCTCCTCCCGGTCTTCGCGGCCTCCGCGGCCGCACTGGTCGTCCTCGCCGTCATGGCCGCCGTCACGATGGCCGGCTCCGCCCTCGCCGCCCTCGCCCAGGACGACATCAAGCGCGTCCTCGCCTACTCGACGATCGGCCAGCTCGGCTACATGACCGGCGCCCTCGCCGTCGGCGACCGCGGTGCCGCCGTCTTCCACCTCCTCACCCACGGCGCCTTCAAGGCGCTGCTCTTCCTCGCCGCCGGCGTGATCATCCACGCCGCCGGCACCAACTCGCTGGCCGCCATGTCCCGCATGGGCCACCTGCGCGACCGCGTCCCCGACGCCTACTGGACGATGACCGTGGCGCTCCTGGCCCTCGCCGCGATCCCGCCCTTCAGCGGCTTCTTCTCCAAGGAGTCCGTCCTCGGCGCCGCCGAACACGTCACCGCCGGCCAGGGCGAGGGCATCCCCGAGGCCGCCGGCTGGATCGTCCTCATCTCCGGCCTGGTCTCGGCCCTGCTCACCGCGGCCTACGCCACCCGCCTGTGGCTGCTCGCCTTCCGTGGCCGCGGCCCCGACGCCCCCGACCACGGCAGGCAGCCCGTCGCGATGACCGCGGTGCTCTGGGTGCTCGCGGTCCCGTCCCTCGCCCTGGGCGGGTTCGCCTACGGCAGGCTGCCCGACTGGTTCGACGGCCACGACCTGAACCCGACCCTCACCACTTCCGTCCTCGGCACGGGAGTGGCCCTGGTCGGCGGCATCGTCACCTACGGAGCCTGGCGCCACACCACCGCGACGGCGGCCCGAGTCCCCCTGGGCGCGGTCGCCGCCCACCCGGACGCCGACGGCGGCCTGGTCGAGGCCGAGGCCATCGCCACCCACACCCCCGCCTACGGAGACATGGCCGGCGCACCCGACCCGGCGGACCCCGGCCGCCTCCTGCTCGGCCCGTTGCACCGCCACGCGGCCGTCGGCTTCCACCTGGACGCGCTGTACACGGCGCTGTTCGTCCGCCCGGTCCAGGCCGGCGCGACCCTCGTCCGGTTCCTCGACCGTGAGGTCGTCGACACCTACGTACGCGGTGCCAGTGCCGTGCCCCGCCTGCTGGGTACCGCCGTACGGCGCGCCCAGACCGGCAACGTCCAGACCTATGTGAGCGCGCTGCTCGCCGGCACCGTCGTCCTGGTGGTCGCCGTCCTCCTCGTCGCCACGGGAGCGTGAGCAGGCGTGATCGATATCAACGAGTCAGTGATGCAGTTCCTTCTGGCATTCCTCGTCGTGGGCCCGCTGATCGGAGCCGTCGCCGCTCTCCTGCCGGCCCCGCCCGGGCTGAAGGGGAAGTCGCCGGAACAGGCCGTGCTGCGGCACGGCGTGACCGTCACCGGCGTGGTGCTCGTCGCCGCGATCGCCCTGGCGCTCGGCTTCAACCACGACCACCCGTCGAAGATGCAGGCCACGACCGACATCAGCTGGATCCCCGCACTCGACGTGCGGATCCACCTCGGCGTCGACGGCATTTCCCTCCCCCTTCTTGTCCTGAGCGCGCTCCTCACCTTCCTCTGCGCGCTCTACTCCTACTTCAAGCTGCCCTCCGGCCCCTCCCCGAAGGCCTTCGTCGCACTCCTCCTCGTCCTGGAGTCCGGCACCCTCGCCACCTTCGCCGTCCTCGACCTGCTGCTGTTCTTCCTTGCCTTCGAGATGGTGCTCATCCCGATGTACTTCCTGATCGCCCGCTGGGGCGGTGAGCAACGGACCCGGGCGGCCTGGAAGTTCATCCTCTACACCCTGCTCGGATCCGTGGTCATGCTGTTGGGCCTGCTCCTGATCGGGACCAGAGCGGGCACGTTCGACATCATGGCACTCGCCACTGACAACGGCTCGGGCCTGAGTACAACAGTGCAGGTCACCGCCGTTTTGGCGATCGGGATCGGGCTCGCGGTCAAGACCCCGATGTGGCCGCTGCACAGCTGGCTGCCGGACGCCCACACCGCCGCCCCGACCGTCGGCTCGGTCCTGCTGGCGGGAGTCCTGCTGAAGATGGGCACGTACGGGTTCGTGCGCATCCTGCTGCCGGTCGCGCCCGACGGATTCCGGACCTTCGCGCCCTACCTCGCCGCCTTCGCTGTCGTCGGGATCATCTACGGTTCCCTGGCCTGCCTGGCCCTCGCCCGAAGGGGTGCGAAGGGCGACCTCAAACGGCTCATCGCCTACTCCTCCGTCGGCCACATGGGCTTCGTCCTGCTCGGCATCGCCACCATGACCCCGACCGGCGTGAACGGCGCGCTCTTCGCCAACATCGCCCACGGCCTCATCACCGGCCTCCTCTTCTTCCTGGTCGGCGCGCTGAAGGACCGCACGGGCACCACCGACCTCGACACCCTCGCCGACCGCACCGGCGCCGCCCTCTACGGCCGTGCCCCGCGCCTCGGCGGCCTTCTGGCCTTCGCCGCCGTCGCCTCGCTCGGACTGCCCGGCCTCGCCGGGTTCTGGGGCGAGATGCTCGCCCTGTTCGGCGCCTTCAACCCCGCCGACGACCTCAGCCGCCCCGCCTTTCTCACCTTCACGGCGATCGCCGCGTTCGGGACCCTCCTCACCGCCGCGTACATGCTCGTCGTCGTACGCCGCGTCTGCATGGGCGCGGCCCCGGAGCCGGACGCCCCCCGGCTCGCCGACGTGCAGACGTACGAATTCGCAGCCTGGACCCCGCTCGTCGCCCTCACCGTCGTCGCCGGACTGTGGCCGAAGGCCCTCCTCGGCCTGACCGACCCGGCCGTCCAGCAGCTCCTCTCAGGAGGCCCCCGATGAGCTCCCTGGCCCAGTCCGCGGCTCAGTCCGTCGTCCAGTCCGTCGACTGGCTCGCCATCGCACCGCCCACCGTCGCCGCCCTCGTGGGACTCGCCGTGCTGGTCATGGACCTGTTCCTCGGCGACAGCAGAAAGGCACTCCTCGGGTGGACCTCGGTCGCCGGCCTGGCTGCCTCCGCCCTCCTGCTGCTGCCGCTGCTGGACGGCGACCGCTCCACCTTCTGCCTCACCGGCGGCACGGACGTGTGCAGCTACACGGCCGACCGCTTCACCCTCGTCATCCAGTTCCTGGTGCTCGGCGGCGCACTGCTCGCCGCGCTCCTCTCGGTCACCGCCCTCAAGGACGCCGACCGAGTACTCCCCGAAGGGGAGTTCTGGTTCCTGCTGCTGTCCTCCGCGGCCGGAGCGGCCCTGCTGCCCGCCTCGCGCGACCTCGCGACGCTGATCGTCGCCCTGGAGGTCGCCTCCCTGCCCGCCTTCGCCCTCGTCGGCATCCGGCACGGCGACCGGAAGTCCTCCGAAGCGGCCCTGAAGTTCTTCCTGTCGTCCGTGACGGCGACCGCGGTCAGCCTCCTGGGCATCAGCTTCGTGTACGCGTCCACCGGCACCCTCTACCTCACCGAGATCGCCGACCGGATCCAGCACGTCGACCCGCAGCTTCACACCCTCGCCCAGGCAGGCGTCGTCCTCACCCTCATCGGCTTCGCCTTCAAAACGGCCGCCGTGCCCTTCCACTTCTGGGTCCCCGACACGTACGTGGGGGCGCCCCTGCCGATCGCCGCCTATCTGTCCGTCGTCGGCAAGGCCGTCGGCTTCTCCGGCCTGATCCTCGTCACCGTCGTCGCCTTTCCGTCGTACGCCGATGTCTGGGGCCCGGCACTGGCAGCCCTCGCCGCGCTCACCATGACCGTCGGCAACGTCGGCGCGCTGCGCCAGCAGTCCACGCGCGCGTACAGCGCCGTACGCCTGCTCGCCTGGTCCTCCGTAGGCCAGGCCGGCTACCTCCTGGTCCCGATCGCCGCCGCCGCGTACTCCGACGACGCCCAGAAGTCGATCGGCTCCACCGTCGCGTACGCCCTCATGTACGCCGCCGTGAACCTCGGCGCCTTCGCGGTGGCGGCCCTGGTGGCCCGTACGAAGCCCCTGAACCGCGTCAACGACTACCGAGGCCTGTACGCCACCCGCCCCCTGCCGGCGCTCGTCCTGGGGTTCTTCCTGCTGTGCCTCGCCGGACTGCCGCCGGGCATCATCGGCCTCTTCGCGAAGGTCACCGTCTTCTCCGCGGCCGTCGACGCCGGACTCGGCTGGCTGGCCGTCATCATGGCCGTCAACGTGGTGATCGCCCTCTTCTACTACCTCCAGTGGACGGCCCTGCTCTTCCGCGCCCCCGAAGGAGACGAGGAACACCACCGCGCCCCGGCTCCCCTCACAGCGGCGATCGCCCTGACCGCCGTTCTCGGCATCGCCCTCTCCGGCGCCCCCCAACTGGTACTGCGGTTCGCCGATACCGGCCTCTTCTGACCCCCGCGGCCCGCACGCGCGCGTGGACCTCACCCGAACGGGCCACGCGCGCCCGGGCGCGCGCAAGGGAACTGCGCATCCCCGCCTGGCGTTGACCAGTACAGAAGGGTCCACTGGACCTGACACCAGGGTTCCCCTGCCGCACTACTTGGAGGGCGTACCGTGCACCGCCGGCACAACGGGCTCAGGACAGCCCTTCTCCTCGGGGGACTGTCCGCACTCATCATCGTCATCGGCAGCTTCTTCGGCCGTACAGGCCTGGTGATCGCACTCTTCGTCGCGATCGGCACGAACGCGTACGCGTACTGGAACAGCGACAAACTGGCTCTACGCGCGATGCGCGCCCGCCCGGTGAGCGAATTCGAGGCCCCGGCCCTGTACCGCATGGTCCGGGACCTCTCCACGCAGGCCCGCCAGCCCATGCCGCGCCTGTACATCTCACCGACCGAAGCACCCAACGCGTTCGCGACGGGACGCAATCCGCGCAACGCGGCCGTCTGCTGCACCGACGGCATCCTGCACATCCTGGACGAGCGCGAGCTGCGCGGCGTCATCGGCCACGAGCTGAGCCATGTCTACAACCGCGACATCCTCATCTCGTCGGTCGCCGGCGCACTGGCCTCCGTGATCATGTTCCTGGTCAACTTCGCCTGGCTGATCCCGATCGGCCGCTCGAACGACGAGGACGGTCCCGGCATCCTCGGCATGCTGATGATCATGATCCTGGGCCCACTCGCGGCCAGCCTCATCCAACTGGCCATCAGCCGCTCCAGGGAGTACGAGGCCGACGCGTCGGGCGCCCAGCTCACCGGCGACCCCCTGGCCCTCGCCAGCGCCCTGCGCAAGCTGGAAGCGGGCACGAAGCAACTCCCGCTGCCGCCCGAGCCGCGCCTCGAGACCGCGAGCCACATGATGATCGCGAACCCCTTCCGCCCGGGCCAGGGACTCTCCAAGATGTTCTCTACGCACCCGCCGATGGCGGAGCGCATCGCCCGGCTCGAAAAGATGGCAGGTCGCCACCAGTGAAGACAATCCTCAACGTCATTTGGCTCGTCCTGAGCGGCTTCTGGCTGTTCCTCGCCTATCTCGGCGCCGGCGTGCTGCTGTGCATCACCGTGATCGGCATTCCGTTCGGCATCGCCTCTTTCCGTATCGGTGCGTACGCCCTGTGGCCCTTCGGCCGTACGACGGTCGAGCGCCGTGACGCGGGCGCCCCCTCCTGCGTCGGCAACGTCCTGTGGCTGGTCCTCGCCGGCTGGTGGCTGGCCCTGGCCCACGTCGTCACCGGCGTTCTCCTGTGCGTCACGATCATCGGCATCCCGTTCGGCATCGCCAACTTCAAGCTCATCCCCGTCTCACTGCTGCCGCTGGGCCGCGAAATCGTGCCGACGGACCAGCCGTTCAGCTCCCGCTGGTAGCACGGCCGGGCGGGGCGCCACTGTCCCCGCCCGACCACTTGTCCACAGCCGGGCGAGGGGATCGCATCCCCGCCCGCGGGTTATCCACAGGCCGGCTCGATTGTCAGTGGCGGCCTGCATGATGAATCCATGACCGAGATCGAGCAGTTGCTGACACGGGTGGCGGCCGAGGCCCGCAACACCCGTCCGTGGGGGTGGCCTTCACTCCCCGCCCCCGTGGACCCGGCCACGCTCGACCGTGCCGAGGCCGCCCTCGGCTTCTCCCTGCCGCCGCTCCTCGCCGCGCTCTACCTCCGGATAGGAGACGGCGGATTCGGCCCGTCCTACGGTCTGTTGCCCCTGCTGGACAGCCCGCCCGCGGGTGAGCCGCCTGCCGTCGCCCAGTACCTCGCCAACCGCCAGGAGGCCCGCAAGGACCCGGAGTGGCCCTGGCCCGAGGGCATCCTGCCGATATCCCACTGGGGCTGCGGGATGTACGCCTGCGTGGACTGCAGCACTCCACAGGGCACGGTCCTGCTCTTCGAGCCGAACGCCGACGACGCCGACCACGCCTGGTACACCGACGCCCCGGGCCTCGCGGAATGGCTGCACACCTGGCTCGACGGCACCGGCTGGTACGAGGAGTCCAACGACGACACGGACCTGGAGCCCTGGCCCGAATTCCGCATACGTACGGCTACCGCGACGCCGCCGTCCGAGTCGCAGTAGCCGACGCAAGTTCCGTCAGCGCCGAGGGCCGGCCGACGACCGCGACGCCGACCACCACCGTCGTACGCCGTACGCGGCAGCCCCCAGCCCCAGCACGCCCGCGCCCACGACCACCGAGACCCACGGAAGCGCGAAAGCCAGCGTCACACAGCCGACGAGCCCCACCGCCGGCACCACCCGGGACATCGCAGCCGAACTCAGCGTCCAGGCGGAGGCGTTGGCCACCGCGTAGTACGCCAGAACCCCGAAGGAGGAGAAGCCGATAGCACCCCGGACATCCACCGTCGCGGCCAGCACCGCGACCACCGCGCCCACGGCCAGTTCGGCCCGGTGCGGCACCTGGAAGCGCGGATGCACGGCGGCCAGGACACCGGGCAGATGACGGTCACGTGCCATGGCCAGCGTCGTTCGTGAGACGCCCAGGATCAGGGCGAGCAGCGAGCCGAGCGCGGCGACGGCCGCACCGACCCGGACGACCGGCACCAGCCCGGGCACGCCCGCAGCCCGGACCGCGTCGACCAGCGGGGCGGTCGCGTGCCCGAGCCCGTCCGACCCCAGCACGGAGAGGACGGCCACGGCCACCGCCGCGTACACCCCCAGAGCGATGCCCAGGGCTGAGGGGATCGCGCGCGGAATGGTGCGCGCGGGATCCCGTACCTCTTCACCGAGGGTCGCGATCCGGGCGTACCCGGCGAAGGCGAAGAACAGCAGACCGGCCGCCTGAAGGACACCGCCGACACCCTCGGAGGCGCCGATCTCCAGCCGTCCGGCGTCAGCGGCGTCGGAGCCCAGGGACACCACCACCACGGAAGCGAGGACAGCCAGGACCACTGCCACGATCGCCCGCGTCAGCCAGGCGGACTTCTGGACACCGCCGTAGTTCACCGCGGTCAGCGCCACCACGGCCGCGACCGCCACCGCGTGCGCCTGCCCAGGCCAGAGGTAGGTGCCGACGGTGAGCGCCATCGCCGCACAGGAGGCCGTTTTCCCGACGACGAACGACCAGCCCGCCAGATATCCCCAGAAGTCGCCGAGGCGCTCACGCCCGTACACGTAGGTGCCGCCGGAAGCGGGATAGAGGGCGGCCAGCCGGGCGGACGACATGGCGTTGCAGTAGGCGACCACGGCCGCCACACCGAGCCCGAGCAGCAGCCCGGACCCGGCCACGCGTGCCGCGGGTCCCAGGGCTGCGAAGACGCCGGCGCCGACCATCGAACCGAGTCCGATGACCACGGCGTCCCCAACGCCAAGGGTGCGTCGCAGTTCAGCGGAGGAATCCACTCCGGGCTGTGTCATGCGCCGCACCCTACTGACCGTTGCAACCGCCGGGTGCAGCGCAGACGTCGTACACGGCAACACAACGGGAACAACGCACCAACCAGAACGGACCGACGCCGCACGTCACAGGGCCGGGACTGTTCGAGCACAGCACAGAGGGGCAGGTTCAGGGCATGAGCATCATCGGCTGGATCATCCTGGGGCTGTTGGCCGGAGCCATCGCCAAGTTCCTGCTGCCGGGACGCGACCCGGGCGGCTTCATCGGCACGACGGTCATCGGCGTCGCGGGGGCGTTCATCGGCGGCTGGATCTCGGCGCGTTTCTTCGACCACCCCGTCAGCAAACAGTTCTACGACGGCACCACCTGGGCGGCGGCGATCGGCGGCTCGCTGGTGTTGCTGATCGCGTACCGCATTCTCTTCGGCAACTCGCGCGACTGAGCCCGCACCTGCTCCGCACCGACGGAAGGCCGTGGGGTGGGCACCGCAGGGTGCCCACCCATCTCCGGCCACGCCTGAACCGCTCTTGGACTACCGGTAGTTCACGAACTGCAGTGCGAAGTCGAAGTCCTTGCCCTTGAGGAGGGCGATGACGGCCTGAAGGTCGTCCCGGTTCTTCGAGCTGACACGCAGCTCCTCGCCCTGGACCTGGGCCTTCACGCCCTTCGGGCCCTCGTCACGGATGATCTTCGCGACCTTCTTCGCGTTCTCCTGGGAGATGCCCTCCTCGATCGAGGCGAAGAGCTTGTACTCCTTGCCGGAGAGCTGGGGCTCACCGGCGTCCAGGGACTTCAGCGAGATACCGCGCTTGATCAACTTGGTCTCGAACACATCGAGGACCGCCTTGACGCGTTCCTCGGAGTTCGCCTCCATGAGGATCTTCTCGCCGGACCACGAGATCGAGGCACCCACGCCCTTGAAGTCGTAGCGCTGGGAGATCTCCTTGGCGGTCTGGTTGAGGGCGTTGTCGACCTCCTGCCGCTCGACCTTCGAGACGATGTCGAAACTGGAGTCGGCCATGTCCTGTGGCTCCTTGTATCGGGTGCTTATCGGGGTCTGCGGGGTGCGTACCGGCATGCGTGGCGGCAGCAGCCGAGCCCGGCGTACGTCCGGGGCCGCATCCGCATAAGCCTAGCCACCCCCTTCCCTCCGAGCGCCGCTCAATCGGGTGGCGAAGCACCCCTGTGCATCGGGTATCGTTTACGTCGTTGCCAAGGAGCACCGCCGAAAAGCGGTTCGAAAGGGCAGCAAACCCTGGCGGTGTGCCCGAGCGGCCAAAGGGAGCAGACTGTAAATCTGCCGGCTTCGCCTTCCGTGGTTCGAATCCACGCGCCGCCACATTGGGGAGACCCTCCTTGTCTCTGCGAGTACGCAGAGACAAGGAGGGTCTTTTCGTTGTGGGCGCCTGCTGACGTCATGAGGGAGAGTGACCCCATGTCATCGATCTCACGACCGTCGTTCGCGTCGTCGGCCCGTCGCCGGAGCTGTCCCGAGTGCCGGCGGGAGATCGCTGTCGTCGCCGGGAGGTTCGCGCGGCACGATCCGGCGGGGGCCCGGGGGAGTGGTGAGCTCGTATCTTGTCCGGGGTCTCGGCGGCAGGCGGAACTCGGGGCGGCCCAGCCTTCGTTGGACGGGTACGTCCAACCTGAATTCCCTGGCCAGCTGCCCCTCTTCTAGCTCCGGCCCGGGACGGCCGCCCGTCCTCAGTTCCCCGCCACCGACTTCACCGCCACCGAGATCGGTGTCGATCCGCCGATCAGCTCCAGCGTCAGGCCCGCCGTCGCCGGAGTGTCCAGCAGTTCCGTGATGACGGCGGCCACGTCGTCGCGCGGGACCGCGCCGCGCCCCGTGTGGGCCTCCAGGCGGACTCGGCCCGTGCCCGCGTCGTTCGTCAGGGCGCCGGGGCGCAGGATCGTCCAGTCGAGCGCGTCCAGGCCGCTGACGTACGCGTCCGCCTCGCCCTTCGCGCGCTGGTAGACGTCGAAGACGTCGTCGCCCCGGTGGGCCGGATCCGCGCCCATCGAGGACACGACCAGGTGCCTGCGCACCCCCGCCAGGACCGCCGCGTCAGCGAACAGGACCGCCGCGCCCCGGTCCACGGTGTCCTTGCGGGCCGTCCCGCTGCCCGGGCCCGCGCCCGCCGCGAAGACCGCCGCGTCGGCGCCCCGCAGCAGCGCCGCGACATCCTCGACCGAAGCCGATTCCAGGTCGCACACAACCGGTTCCGCGCCGGCGGCCCGCAGATCGTCGCCCTGTTCGGGGCGGCGGATGATGCCCGCTGCCTCGTCACCGCGCGCGGCGAGCAGACGCTCCAGCCGCAGCGCGATCTGACCATGTCCTCCAGCGATGACAATGCGCATGCCTTCGACCGTACGCCCCGACGAACCCGTCCGCCGCACGGCCCTTACGACATCCGCCCACCCTGCCGAAGCCTCACACTCTCCTCACCTCACGACGGCTCCGTACGCCCCTGCCGCGGCAGGTCCAGCGCCGCCACCACAGGTGTGTTGCAGTACTCCCGTACCGCGCTCGTGCGTGCCACAACGCGCCCCCGGTGCACCACGATCCGGCTGTAGGCGAGGGACAGCGCGCCGGCCAGGCGGTCGCCGCGTACCGCCAGCAGTTCCGCCGGGAATCCCGCCTCCACGCGCACGTCGGGCAGACCGAGCGCGGCCCGCGCCGACGCGCTCACGGCGTCGTACGCCTCCTCCGGGCGCAGGCCGTGCCGGGAGGCGAGCAGATAAGCCGCCTCCAGGGGGTCTCCGCGGCCCACTGGGTTCGACACGTCGCGCAGCGCGCCGCTGCCCGCCGCCACCCGCACCCCGGCCGCCCGCAACAGCCGTACCGGAGCCGTGGCGCGGCGTTCCGCGCCTCCGCAGCCGCCCTGCGGGAGGCACACCACCGTCACGCCCGCCGCGGCGAGTTGGTCCGCGGCCCGCGAGGCCGCCTCGGCGGGCAGCCGGCCCAGGCCGCCGCAGGGGCCGATGGTCACACCGGGGCGCAGGCCGCCCGCCATCGCCGCGAGGCGGGCCAGCCGGGCCGGATCGTCGCCGTCCGTGTGCAGGTCGACCGGGCAGCCGTGCTCCGAGGCTAGCTCCAGGACCGCCTCCACATAGCCCGTCGGATCGGGGTCGCGGTCGGGGCAGCCGCCCACCACCGACGCGCCCATCTTCACCGCGTCCCGCAGCATCGCCAGACCGTCCGCGCCGGCGGCGCCGGTCAGCACGCGCGGCATCGCCACCGCCGTCAGCTCTGTGAGGCCGCTCAGTGCCCGCCGCGCCCGCAGTACGGCGGCCAGGGCCCCCAGCCCCGATACGTCGCCGATACGGACGTGTGAGCGCAACGCGGTCGCCCCGTGGCCGAGTTGGAGCAGAGCGGCCTCCGTGGCCCGGCGCTGGACGTCCTGCGGGTCGTAGGAGACCGGGCCGTCGGCGTCGGCGGACAGGGCCGTGTCGCCATGGGCGTGCGGTTCGGCGGGGGCCGGCAGGAGGAGGTAGCCGCTGAGGTCCACGCGCGTGGCGTACGCCCGGAGGCTTCCGACCGTGCCGACCGCCTCGATGCGACCGCCACCCAGCCGTACGTCCACGGTCCGGCCGTCGGTGAGCCGCGCCCCGCACAGCAGGAGGGCGGCCGGGTCCCCGGAGGGGGCGGGGGACGAGGAGGACGAGGAGTGGTGCGGCTGCGGCTGGCTGTCGGGCATCGCGCTCCTGTGCTCGGGGGGCGGCTGCGCAACCTGGGACACAAGATCACGCAGAGTGAGTCGAGCCTAGGGCGGGCATCCGCCCCTGTTGCGGAGGAGCGCAATAGTCGTACCGGTGTGGTCCGAAGGACGGGAGAGATACCTGGCGAGGGGGTGTGGGACGGGGTTGCGGGAGGGGGCTCCGGGGCTGTTGGGGGAGGGGGTTTTCGGGTCAGCGGAGAAGTGCCCGAGGAGCGCGGAAGGAGGGGGCGGCGGAGCGCGGAACCGGGGCCTGAACAGGGCAGGGCGGGTGCCGCGAAACGGATTTGGGTGAACGGCAGCCGAGCGTGTAATGTCTTCATCGCTCGCCCCAATAGCTCAGTCGGTAGAGCGTCTCCATGGTAAGGAGAAGGTCTGCGGTTCGATTCCGCATTGGGGCTCTGGTGTGAAAGGTCCCCGTCGCAAGACGGGGTCCGATCGCATCACAGCGGTGTAGCTCAGTCGGTAGAGCAAGCGGCTCATAATCGCTGTGTCACCGGTTCAAGTCCGGTCACCGCTACTGACAGTAGCCGATTGCGGGGTCGGTCCTTCGATCGGCTACTCTTTTATGCGTTCATCGTCCCATCCGTTCGTCAAGGAGCACTCCTGTGGCTGCCACCGACGTCCGCCCGAAGATCACGCTGGCCTGCGTGGAGTGCAAGGAGCGGAACTACATCACCAAGAAGAACCGGCGTAACAACCCGGACCGACTGGAGATGAAGAAGCACTGCCCGCGTTGCAACGCGCACACCGCGCACCGCGAAACGCGATAAATCAGGCTCGTACGTCGAGGCCGTCCCCTGTTCGTTGGGGGGCGGCCTCGCGTCGTTACATCAGGAGGTGCCGAGTCCATGGCGCTCGACCAGTCCTTCGTGGGGCGGTCCTATCCGCCCACCGAGCCCTATGAGGTCGGCCGGGAGAAGATCCGCGAGTTCGCCGAGGCCGTGGGGGACAGCAATCCCGCGTACACGGACCCCGAGGCCGCCAAGGCCCTCGGTCACGCCGATGTGATCGCCCCGCCGACGTTTGTGTTCGCGATCACATTCAAGGCGGCGGGAGACGTCGTGGCGGACCCGCGGCTCGGCCTGGACTACAGCCGGGTGGTGCACGGCGACCAGAAGTTCGCGTACGTCCGTCCCGTCCGCGCGGGCGACCGGCTCACGGTCACCTCGACCATCGAGACCATCAAGTCCATGGCGGGCAACGAGATCATCGACATCCGCGGCGAGGTCCACGACGAGGCGGGCGAGCATGTCGTGACCGCCTGGACCAAGCTCGTCGCCCGCGCGGCCGAGAAGGGCTGACCCATGACGGCCAATTCCGCGCACGGCTTCGCGCACGACTCCGCGAGGGTCTCCTACGCCGACGTAGAGGTCGGCACCGAGCTGCCCGCCCAGACGTTTCCCGTGACCCGCGCCACCCTCGTCCAGTACGCGGGCGCCTCCGGGGACTTCAACCCCATCCACTGGAACGAGAAGTTCGCGGTCGAGGTCGGTCTGCCCGACGTCATCGCGCACGGCATGTTCACGATGGCCGAGGCGATCCGCGTCGTCACCGACTGGGTCGGTGACCCGGGAGCGGTCGTCGAGTACGGCGTCCGCTTCACCAAGCCGGTCGTCGTCCCCAACGACGACCAGGGCGCCACCATCGAGGTCAGCGCCAAGGTCGGCGCCAAGCTCGACGACAACAAGGTCCGCGTCGACCTCGTCGCCATGTGCGCCGGCCAGAAGGTGCTGGGCATGTCGCGGGCCGTCGTACGGCTGGGCTGAGTACGGCGGTTCGAGGGTTCCGGGCTTCGGTAAGGGGCGTTCGCCATTGGCGGGCGCCCCTTACTCGTTCGTCTCGCCGCATCGCCCTTGACGTAGTTAGTGATTGAGTACTAACTTACTCGCATGGTCAGGATGAGCGCGGAAGAGCGACGTGAGAGCGTCATTCGCGCGGCGATCGCCGAGTTCGCCCAGAAGGGCTTCTACGGCACCTCCACCGAAGTGATCGCCAAGCGGGTGGGTGTCTCACAGCCGTATCTCTTCCGGCTCTTCCCGGACAAGAAAGCCATCTTCGCCGCCGCCTCACGGCAGTGTCTGAACGATGTGTGCCGGGTGTTCGCGGAGGCCGCCGAGGGGCTGGAGGGCGAAGAGGCCCTGCACTCCATGGCGAACGCGTACACGCGCATGATCACTGAACACCCCGAGCGGCTGCAGATGCAGATGCAGGTACACGTCACCGTCGCCGCCGCCGAGGCCGAGGGTGACCATGAGTTCGGCGAGGCCGTGCGGGACGGCTGGATGAAGCTCTGGGACATCGTCCAGGTACCCCTCGGGGACGAGACGACGACGTTCATGGCGTACGGAATGCTCGTGAACACCCTCGCGGCCATGAGGTTTCCGCCCGGACACCGGGTCTGGCAGGACATGTATCCCTCGGCGCGGATCAAGGGGCAGGTTGGCCAGGTCGAAAGCTGAACGGCGTGTGCACGGGCGCGGTGTGTTTTTTTGCCCGCCGAAGTTAGTGATCAATAACTACTCACAGGGGGAACGATGTCACCACAGGAGAGCAAGCAACGCGAACAGAGCAGGACCGACGCACCACGCGGCGGGGTCGTCTGGGCCCTCGTCATCACCTCCGTCGCCGGGTTCATGGCGGCCCTCGACAACCTCGTCGTCACCACCGCACTTCCCTCCATCCGCAAGGACCTCGGGGGAGCGCTGGACGACCTGGAATGGACCGTGAGCGCCTACACGCTCACCTTCGCCGTGCTGCTGATGTTCGGCGCCGCCCTCGGCGACCGCTTCGGCCGACGCCGGCTCTTCCTCGCCGGGATCACCGTCTTCACCGGCGCCTCCGCCGCAGCGGCCATGGCACCCGGTATCGACTCGCTGATCGCCGCCCGCGCCGTCCAGGGCGTCGGAGCGGCCGTCATGATGCCGTTGACGCTGACCCTGCTCACCGCGGCCGTGCCGGCCGCCAAACGCGGGATGGCGTTCGGCATCTGGGGTGCCGTGAACGGGCTCGCGGTGGCCTCCGGGCCCCTCATCGGAGGCAGCCTCACCGAGCACATCTCCTGGCACTGGATCTTCTGGTTGAACGTTCCGCTGGGCCTCGCCCTGCTGCCGCTCGCCCGGCTGCGGCTCACCGAGTCGCACGGCACCGGCGCCCCGCTCGACGTCATCGGCACCCTGCTCGCCAGCGGCGGCCTCTTCGGCATCGTCTACGGCCTGGTACGCGGCCCGGCCGACGGCTGGACCAGCTCCTACGTCCTGACCGGACTGGTCGCCGGCGGCGCGCTCCTGGTCGTCTTCGTCGTCCACGGCGTCCGCGCGAAGAACCCGATGCTGCCCATGCGGCTCTTCCGCTCCCGCGCCTTCGCCGGAATCAACGCGGCCTCCCTGCTGATGTTCCTCGGCATGTTCGGGTCGATCTTCCTGCTCAGCCAGTACATGCAGGGCGTGCTCGGCTACTCGCCCACCGAGGCGGGCCTGCGGATGCTGCCCTGGACCGGCATGCCGATGCTCGTCGCCCCGATCGCCGGCATCCTCTCCGACCGGATAGGCGGCCGACCGGTCGTCGCCACCGGCCTCTTCCTCCAGGCCGTCGGCCTCGGATACATGGCCACGGTGGTCACCGCGGACGCCTCCTACGCCATCCAACTGCCCGGCCTGATCATCAGCGGTGTCGGCATGGCCCTGTTCTTCGCCCCGGCCGCCAACCTGGTGATGTCCAGCGTCCGACCGAGCGAGCAGGGCATCGCCTCCGGGGCCAACAACGCCCTGCGGGAGGTGGGCGGCGCCCTCGGCATCGCCGTCATGGGCTCGATCTTCGCGGCCCAGGGCGGCTACGAGACCGGCCAGACCTTCGTCGACGGACTCCGGCCCGCCCTGGTGGTCGGGTCGGCGGTGGTCGCCCTCGCGGGTGTCGCGGCCCTGCTCATCCCGGCCGCCCGCCGCGCCGCACCGGCGAAGGACTCCGCCGAACCGGCTCCGGTGCTGGAGACCACCGCCCACTGAACGAACGCAGGACCGCGGCACGCGCGCGTACGGCCCCGAAGCTCATCGGCGGGGCCGTACGCGCGCGTGGGTGCTTGTCGGCCGGGGCTGTCAGTGCTGTCTCGTAGTCTTGGCGGGTGCAGGAAATCCACGACGCGCCCCTCGCCCCGCTGACCACCTTCCGGCTCGGCGGTCCCGCGGACCGGCTGATCACGGCGACGACCGACGCCGAGGTGATCGCCGCCGTCCGCGCGGCCGACGACGCCGGGACCCCGCTGCTGGTCATCGGCGGCGGCTCGAACCTGGTCATCGGCGACAAGGGCTTCGCGGGGACGGCTCTGCGGATCGCCACGACCGGCGTCGACCTCGACGGCACCCGCCTGGAACTGGCCGCGGGCGAGGTGTGGACCGACGCCGTCGCACGCACCGTCGAGGCCGGCCTCGCCGGGATCGAGTGCCTCGCCGGGATCCCTGGTTCCGCCGGCGCGACGCCCATCCAGAACGTGGGTGCGTACGGGCAGGAGGTGTCCTCGACGATCACCGAGGTCGTCGCCTACGACCGGGTCACCCGCGAGACCGTCACCCTCTCGGGCGCCGACTGCGACTTCTCGTACCGCCACAGCCGCTTCAAGGCCGACCCCGAGCGCCATGTCGTGCTGCGCGTCCGCCTCGCCCTGGAGGACGCGGACGGGCTGTCGGCGCCCCTGAGGTACGCCGAGACGGCCCGCGCCCTCGGCGTCGAGCCCGGCGAGCGGGTGCCGCTGGAGGCGGCCCGCGAGACGGTCCTCAAGCTGCGCGCGGGCAAGGGCATGGTGCTTGACCCCGAGGACCACGACACCTGGTCCGCCGGGTCCTTCTTCACCAACCCGATCCTTGCCGACGCCGAGTTCGCCGCGTTCCACGCGCGCGTGGCGGAGCGGCTCGGCCCCGACGCCGTACCGCCCGCCTACCCGGCCGGGGAGGGCCGCACCAAGACTTCGGCGGCCTGGCTGATCGACAAGGCCGGCTTCACCAAGGGATACGGCACAGGGCCGGCCCGTATCTCCACCAAGCACACCCTGGCCCTCACCAACCGCGGCCGGGCCACCACGGAGGACCTGCTCGCCCTCGCCCGCGAGGTCGTCGCCGGTGTCCAGGACGCCTTCGGGGTCACCCTCGTCAACGAACCGGTGACGGTGGGCGTCAGCCTCTAGGGGCTCCGAGGGGGGCTATGAGACCAGCCAGTTGTCGATTCCCGCCAGCAGCTTCGCCCGTACGTCCTCCGGAGCGGCCGAACCCCGTACCGACTGGCGGGCCAGTTCGGCCAGTTCCGCGTCCGTGAAGGCGTGGTACTGGCGGGCGATCTCGTACTGGGCGGCCAGCCGGGAACCGAAGAGGAGCGGGTCGTCGGCGCCCAGCGCCAGCGGGACGCCCGCTTCGAAGAGCTTGCGCAACGGCACGTCCTCGGGCTTCTCGTACACCCCCAGGGCGACGTTCGACGCCGGGCACACCTCGCAGGTGATCTGCCGGTCCGCGAGGCGCTTCAGCAGGCGTGGGTCCTCCGCCGCCCGCACACCGTGGCCGATCCGGGACGCGTGCAGATCGTCCAGGCAGTCGCGGACCGACGACGGGCCCGTCAGCTCGCCGCCGTGCGGGGCCGACAGCAGACCGCCCTCACGCGCGATGGCGAACGCCCGGTCGAAGTCCCGGGCCATGCCCCGCCGCTCGTCGTTCGAGAGCCCGAAGCCCACGACACCCCGGTCCGCGTACCGCACGGCGAGGCGGGCCAGCGTGCGCGCGTCCAGGGGGTGCTTCATCCGGTTGGCGGCCACCAGGACGCGCATCCCGATCCCGGTCTCGCGGCCAGCCGTCTCCACCGCGTCCAGGATGATCTCCAGCGCCGGGATGAGACCGCCCAGACGAGGGGCGTACGACGTCGGGTCGACCTGGATCTCCAGCCAGCCCGAGCCGTCCCGCGCGTCCTCCTCGGCCGCCTCGCGCACCAGCCGCTGGATGTCCTCCGGCTCGCGCAGACAGGACCGGGCCGCGTCGTACAGGCGCTGGAAGCGGAACCAGCCCCGCTCGTCGGTCGCCCGCAGCCTCGGCGGCTCGCCGCTGACGAGGGCCTCGGTCAGCGCCTCGGGCAGCCGCACACCGTACTTGTCGGCCAGTTCCAGCAGGGTCGCCGACCGCATCGACCCCGTGAAATGCAGGTGCAGATGGGCTTTCGGCAGTTCAGCGACATCACGTACGTGCTCCATTCTCGGATCCTGCCGTACGTCCGGCTCGTATCGGTAGCGCTTTCCCTGAACGTGGTCTTGCTCGCACTGAGAGACGAAAGAGGGCCGCTTCCCCAAGGAAGCGGCCCTCTCGCGTCACGGCATGCGAAACGGGGTTCAGTCCGTCGCCTCGGCCAGCAGCTTCTGTACGCGGCTGATGCCCTCGACGAGGTCCTCGTCACCCAGCGCGTACGACAGACGCAGGTAGCCGGGTGTGCCGAACGCCTCACCGGGTACGACGGCCACCTCGACCTCGTCCAGGATCAGCGCGGCCAGCTCCACCGAGTCCTGCGGGCGCTTGCCGCGGATCTCCTTGCCCAGGAGGGCCTTGACCGACGGGTAGACGTAAAAGGCGCCCTCGGGCTCCGGGCAGACCACGCCGTTGATCTCGTTGAGCATGCGCACGATGGTCTGGCGCCGGCGGTCGAAGGCCACGCGCATCTCCGCGACGGCGTCCAGGTTCCCGGAGACGGCGGCGAGGGCGGCGACCTGGGCCACGTTGGACACGTTGGACGTGGCGTGCGACTGCAGGTTCGTGGCGGCCTTGACGACGTCCTTCGGGCCGATGATCCAGCCGACCCGCCAGCCCGTCATGGCATACGTCTTGGCGACGCCGTTGACCACGATGCACTTGTCGCGCAGTTCGGGGAGGATCGCGGGGAGCGAGGTGAACGTCGCGTCGCCGTAGACGAGGTGCTCGTAGATCTCGTCCGTCAGCACCCACAGACCGTGCTCCACGGCCCAGCGGCCGATCGCCTCGGTGTCCTCGGCGCTGTAGACCGCGCCGGTCGGGTTGGAGGGCGAGACGAACAGGACGACCTTCGTCCGCTCGGTGCGGGCCGCCTCCAGCTGCTCCACGCTGACCCGGTAGCCGGTGGTCTCGTCCGCGACGACCTCGACCGGGACACCGCCCGCGAGACGGATCGACTCCGGGTACGTCGTCCAGTACGGGGCCGGGACGATGACCTCGTCGCCCGGGTCGAGGATCGCGGCGAACGCCTCGTAGATGGCCTGCTTGCCGCCGTTGGTCACCAGGACCTGGGAGGCGTCCACCTCGTAGTTCGAGTCGTGCAGCGTCTTGGCGACGATCGCGGCCTTCAGCTCGGGCAGACCGCCGGCCGGCGTGTAGCGGTGGTACTTCGGGTTCGAGCAGGCCTCGACGGCGGCCTGGACGATGTAGTCCGGGGTCGGGAAGTCCGGCTCACCGGCGCCGAAGCCGATCACCGGGCGCCCGGCGGCCTTCAGGGCCTTGGCCTTGGCGTCCACGGCGAGGGTGGCGGACTCGGAGATCGCGCCGACTCGGGCGGAGACCCGGCGCTCGGTGGGAGGGGTTGCAGCGCTCATAGTGCCCATCGTTTCAGACCGGAAACCTCCCCGGCACACGGGTTTCACCTATTGGTCAGCCCGGACGCCGACGGCCCGTCCGACGCGCGCGGCGCCGGGCGGACGGCTGAACAAGCGTCCGGATCCGGGGCCTGGACTGGGCGATCTTCCGCTCACGACCGCCCAGCGGGCGCTTTCTGTTCGACGACCGGCTCCGAAGCACGTACACTCTCACCTCGTTGGCCTTCAGCGGTCCGCGCTTGTTCGGTGCACACCGAGCATCCGGATGAGTACGGTACGTTGGAGTAACCACAAAGGGTCGTAGCTCAATTGGTAGAGCACTGGTCTCCAAAACCAGCGGTTGGGGGTTCAAGTCCCTCCGGCCCTGCTACACACGCCTGTCACCAGGCTGTGTGCGGATGTACGTACTGCAATGCATCGCCGTGCGGCTCAGACCGGGCGCGGCACGGCCACGACCCGGGAACAGGTGAGGACGAATGGCGGACGCCGTGGGCTCCATCGATATGCCTGATGCCCAGGATGAGGCGCCCGAGTCGGACAAGAAGACTCGTAAGGGCGGTAAGCGCGCCAAGAAGGGCCCGCTGAAGCGTCTCGCGGTTTTCTACCGTCAGATCGTCGCGGAGCTCCGCAAGGTCGTCTGGCCGACGCGTAACCAGCTGACGACGTACACGACCGTGGTGATCGTCTTTGTGATCGTCATGATCGGCCTGGTGACTGTGATTGACTTTGGACTCAACAAAGCCGCCAAGTACGTCTTCGGCTGAGCCAAGAGCGAAGGGCGCCGGGTGCGGCGCCCCTTTCGCATGTTCCACCCACATGTATCCAGGAAGAAGCAGCCACCGTGTCTGACCCGAACCTGAACGACGCCATCGTGCCGGACGAGTCCGTGGATGACGAGCTCGACATCGTCGAGGGCGTTGACGAGTTCGAGGACGAGGTCGACGCTGCGGACGACGCCGTGGGGGAGCCTGCCGAGGAAGACGCCGTCCACATCGAGGACGACGAGGACGAGGACGTAGAGGCCCTCGAGGCCGACGACGAGGACGAGACCGACGAGTCCGAGGACGACGCCGCGGCTGAGGAAGCCGAAGAAGAGGCCGAGCCCGTCGACCCCGTCGAGGCCCTCCGCGAGGAACTGCGCACGCTCCCCGGCGAGTGGTACGTCATCCACACGTACGCCGGTTACGAGAACCGTGTGAAGACCAACCTCGAACAGCGTGCCGTCTCGCTCAACGTCGAGGACTTCATCTTCCAGGCCGAGGTGCCGCAGGAAGAAGTCGCGCAGATCAAGAACGGTGAGCGCAAGACGGTCCGCCAGAACAAGCTTCCCGGATACGTTCTCGTCCGCATGGACCTGACGAACGAGTCCTGGGGCGTCGTCCGCAACACCCCTGGTGTCACCGGCTTCGTGGGCAACGCGTACGACCCGTACCCGCTGACGCTGGACGAGATCGTCAAGATGCTCGCTCCGGAGGCCGAGGAGAAGGCCGCCCGTGAGGCCGCCGAGGCCGAGGGCAGGCCGGCTCCGGCCCGCAAGCTCGAGGTCCAGGTGCTGGACTTCGAGGTCGGCGACTCGGTCACCGTCACCGACGGTCCGTTCGCGACGCTGCAGGCCACGATCAACGAGATCAACGCCGACTCGAAGAAGGTCAAGGGCCTCGTCGAGATCTTCGGCCGCGAGACCCCGGTCGAGCTTTCGTTCGACCAGATCCAGAAGAACTAGCCTTCTGGAACACATGCCTCCGACCAGGTCAGACAGGCTCTCGCAGCCGGTCTGACCTGCTCGGTTTTTGGCCGCGCAAGGATACCCGTTATCGTTGTGCGGTATGCCTCCATCCGGATGATCCGGAAAGGGGGCTGGAAACTCTCACTAGGACCCGGAGAGAGCAATGCCTCCCAAGAAGAAGAAGGTCACGGGGCTTATCAAGCTCCAGATCAACGCCGGTGCGGCCAACCCGGCCCCGCCGGTCGGCCCCGCGCTCGGTCAGCACGGCGTCAACATCATGGAATTCTGCAAGGCGTACAACGCCGCGACCGAGTCGCAGCGTGGCTGGGTGATCCCGGTGGAGATCACGGTCTACGAGGACCGTTCCTTCACCTTCATCACCAAGACGCCGCCGGCCGCGAAGATGATCCTCAAGGCCGCGGGTGTCGAGAAGGGCTCCGGCGTACCGCACAAGACCAAGGTCGCCAAGATCACCGAGGCGCAGGTCCGCGAGATCGCCACGACCAAGCTCCCCGACCTGAACGCCAACGACCTGGACGCCGCCGCGAAGATCATCGCCGGCACCGCCCGTTCGATGGGCATCACGGTCGAGGGCTGAGCCCCAGCTTTGTAAGTCTTGTAGTACGTGGCAGGGCCTGCTCGGCCCGTACCACGACTCCTCAGAACACACAGGAGAAGTAGTGAGCAAGCGCAGCAAGTCTCTCCGCGCTGCGGACGCCAAGGTCGACCGGGACAAGCTCTACGCCCCGCTCGAGGCCGTCCGTCTCGCCAAGGAGACCTCCACGAGCAAGTTCGACGGCACCGTCGAGGTCGCCTTCCGCCTGGGTGTCGACCCGCGCAAGGCCGACCAGATGGTCCGTGGCACCGTGAACCTCCCGCACGGCACCGGTAAGACCGCCCGGGTCCTGGTCTTCGCGACCGGTGACCGTGCCGAGGCCGCGACCGCCGCGGGCGCCGACATCGTCGGCTCCGACGAACTGATCGACGAGGTGGCGAAGGGCCGTCTGGACTTCGACGCCGTCGTCGCCACCCCGGACCTCATGGGCAAGGTCGGCCGCCTCGGCCGCGTCCTCGGCCCGCGTGGTCTGATGCCGAACCCGAAGACGGGCACCGTGACCCCGGACGTGGCCAAGGCCGTGACCGAGATCAAGGGCGGCAAGATCGAGTTCCGCGTCGACAAGCACTCGAACCTGCACTTCATCATCGGCAAGACGTCCTTCGACGACGCCAAGCTGGTGGAGAACTACGGCGCCGCGCTCGAGGAGATCACCCGCCTCAAGCCGTCCGCCGCCAAGGGCCGCTACATCAAGAAGGCCGCCATCAGCACCACGATCGGCCCCGGCATCCCGGTCGACCCCAACCGCACCCGCAACCTCCTCGTCGAGGAGGACCCGGCCGCCGTCTGAGCCTCCCGCTCACCCCGGTAGCCGCGCGTTCGCGTTCTACGACGGGCCCCGCAACCTTTCGAGGTGCGGGGCCCGTTGTCGTACCGAGGGGTTAGCGTGAAGATCACGGGGTGAACGAGGGGGTGGGGACCGGATGAGGGACAGCGGCGTACGGGGTGTACGGGGCGGCCTTCGGCGAGGGGCCCGGCCGGTCGCGGTGACCGCCGCGCTTGTGGCGGCGGGCGTGGTGATGTCGGCGTGCAGCTTCTCCGGCGGAGCCGATGACGAGAGCGCGGAGCCGACCCGAGGCGCGGATCGCGGCGACGCCCGTACGGCCGCCGCGCTGCGCGCCGTGGAGAAGGCCACCGACGAGGCCGGTTCCGCGCGGGTCAGCTCCTCGTCCGTCATGGGGGACCTGCTCTCCCTGCGTACGGCCGGCGTCCTCGGCTGGGCCGGCGAGCCGGTCGGCAAGCTCAGCATCACCTACACCGGCGGTGAGCTGGCCCAGTCCATGCGGGCGCTCAACAGCTCCTCCATGGAGGCCAGGCTGCTGCCCGACGCCTACTACGCCAAGGTCGGTGACAAGTTCGCCGCCCAGATGCACGGCAAGCACTGGATCAGGTACGACTACGACGACCTGGCGGACCTGCCGGGCGGCTCGGGGACGTATCTCAAGGACCAGCTGCACAACACCGCCCCCGTCCAGCCGGTCAAGCTGCTGCTGGCCTCCGGTGACGTCCGCCGGACCGGAACGGAGACGGTCCGCGGGGAACGTACGACGCACTACTCGGGCACGGTGGCGGTGGCGGCCCTCGCCGACTCCGCGCTCAAGGAGCAGCTCGTCCAGGCCGGCGTCACCACCGAGACCGTCGACATCTGGGTCAACGACCGGAATCTGCTGGTCAAGAAGGTCGAGCGGGGCGAACTGACGAGCGGGCCGATGTCGTCGACGGCGTACTACAGCGCGTACGGCGTGAAGGCGGCGGTGGCGGCGCCGGAGGGCGGGGACACCGCCGATTTCAAGGAGCTGCTGGGGAATTCGGGAGCCTCGTCGGTCCCGCCGGGTTAGGCTCACGGTCGTTTCTGTGAATCGACCGTGTGTTCACAGCGTTCTTTGTTCTTCGTTCCTTGGGGGGAATCATGGGTGCTTCTTCTGTGCGTGCAGGACGTGTGGGCCTCGCTGTGCTGCTTCTCGGTACGGGCGCTGTCGCCTGTTCGAATGGCGGCTCGGAGGAGTCGCCGAAGATGACGCCGGCGGCGGCCGTCGCCACGGCGGCCAAGAAGGTGGAGTCCATCACCTCCTTCAGCTACCGGATGACCGGCAAGGTGCCCGAGGAGGGCCGCGTCAAGGCCGAGGCCAAGATGCGTCTCAAGCCCGACCTGGCGATGAGCATGAAGATCACGGCTCTCGACAAGGGCGCCGACGGCACCGCCGAGATCCGTCTCGTCGACAAGGCGATGTTCATAGGCGGCGGCGCGGCGGCGGCCAAGGAGATGGACGGCAAGAGCTGGATCAAGTTCGACATGGCCGCACTGGGCGGCGCGGCCGGCGCGGGCGGCCTCGGGGCGGCCGGGCAGGCCGACAAGAACCCCGCCCAGGAGTCCACCTTCCTCACGGGTTCCAAGGACGTGAAGGAGGTCGGCACCGAGACGGTCGACGGGGTGGAGACCACCCACTACCAGGGCACGGTCACCCTCGACCAGTTCCGCGAGCACCTCAAGTCCCAGAGCAAGGCGACCCGCGAGCAGCGCGAGAAGAGCCTCGAGCAGTACGAGAAGCTCGGGATCGACAAGTTCACGATGGACATGTGGATCGGCAAGGACCAGCGGCCCAAGCAGTTCCGGATGCGGGGCGCCGCCGACAAGGGGCCCCTCGACATGATGGTCACCTTCGACGGTTTCAACGTGCCGGTGAACATTGCCGCGCCGCCCGCCAAGGATGTCGCGGACCTGGCCGAGATGATGAAGGGTGCGCAGGAGGGCTGAGCGGCTTTTGGTAGGTCGTTCGCTGCGGGTGGTGGGGGCTGGTCGCGCCCACGCGGCGGAGCCGCACATCGATACAGCCCCGCGCCCCTAAAAGCGCCCCTTGCGGGGCGCGATTTGCCTGGCGGGGACGGCCTCGCGTATTCTCGTGCAGAAGCCAAAGACCGCTGGTCGTTGCCCTGTGCTCGTAAGAGGACTTGGTGGCCGAAGGATCCGCTGAACTGCGGACGACCCGCGCAGGTGACTGTGGAAGTGCTCCCGGACGGACTCCGCTCACGGAATTCGTTTGGTCGAGCTCACGCCCCGTGCGCCTGCGCCGGGGCGTTTCGTTTTCCCAGTCTCCTTCCGAGCGGTCCTCATCACCCGGAAGGAGGCCACGCTTATGGCAAGGCCCGACAAGGCTGCCGCGGTAGCCGAGCTCGCGGACCAGTTCCGCAGCTCGAACGCCGCTGTGCTGACCGAGTACCGGGGTCTCACCGTGGCGCAGCTCAAGACGCTGCGTCGTTCGCTCGGTGAAGACGCCCAGTACGCCGTGGTGAAGAACACGCTGACCAAGATCGCGGCCAACGAGGCCGGGATCTCCACGCTCGACGACCTGTTCAACGGTCCGACGGCGGTTGCCTTCATCTCCGGTGACCCGGTGGTGTCGGCGAAGGGTCTTCGTGACTTCGCCAAGGACAACCCGAACCTCGTCATCAAGGGCGGTGTCCTTGACGGCAAGGCGCTGTCCGCCGACGAGATCAAGAAGCTTGCGGACCTCGAGTCCCGCGAGGTTCTGCTCAGCAAGCTGGCCGGTGCTTTCAAGGGCAAGCAGTCCCAGGCTGCCTCGCTCTTCCAGGCGCTGCCGTCGAAGTTCGTCCGCACCGCGGAGGCGCTTCGCGTCAAGCTCGCCGAGCAGGGCGGTGCCGAGTAATTCGGCTCGCACTCTGACCGCCGCCTGACGCGGTGGTCGACGCGGGCCGAACGTACGCCCGCCGACACTTACCTCGGCACCTGCCGAATTGACTGGAAGGATCGCCCAACATGGCGACGAAGCTGTCCCAGGAAGAGCTGCTTGAGCAGTTCGAGTCCCTCACCCTCATCGAGCTCTCCGAGTTCGTGAAGGCGTTCGAGGAGAAGTTCGACGTCACCGCCGCCGCGGCCGTCGCCGTTGCGGGCCCGGCCGGCCCGGCCGCCGCCGCTGAGGCCGTCGAGGAGCAGGACGAGTTCGACGTCGTCCTCACCGGCGCCGGCGAGAAGAAGATCCAGGTCATCAAGGTCGTGCGTGAGCTGACCTCCCTGGGTCTGAAGGAGGCCAAGGACCTCGTGGACGGCGCCCCGAAGCCCGTTCTCGAGAAGGTCGCCAAGGAGGCCGCCGAGAAGGCTGCCGAGTCCCTCAAGGCCGCCGGCGCCTCGGTCGAGGTCAAGTAACTCGATTGCGGCTGACGCAGGGCTGTCCGTAGCCCTGTAACGCTGACGCAGTGAAGAGCGATCATCCATCTGGGTGGTCGCTCTTCGGCGTTCGAGGGGTCGGGTCGTGGCTGCCTTGCAGGCTCGTTGACGGCGAGTAGGGTGATCTTCGTCCTGCCTCCGAACGCCCCTGATGACCTGCCGTACGTGACGATGGCAGCACCGGGTTTGGGGCATGGAGGCCTTGACGAACCGCACGTAGCGCGCAATTCTCAGGACGCGTCGTCACATCGATCCGAATCCGAGGCATGGATCGGTGGCGAAGAGGGCAGTATCGATGTGCATCGAGGGCGTGGCTTGCAGCAGGGGTTGAGAGCGACGAGGGTCTTCAAAAACCCGCACTGGACATCAGTGGGCCAAGTGGCTACACTGACCCTTTGCGCTGCCTGTTAGCTGCCTCCTGCCCGTCACCAGGGGCATGCCCTCGCTTGAGCACCGACGATCGGACCTTCTCCGACCTGGCCTTTACCGGCTGGTCGTGGAGCGCCCGTCTCTGTGCCCCGGGGAGGGGCCGGTACGCGCGTAGTGAGTCCGAGCCCTCGGAAGGACCCCCTCTTGGCCGCCTCGCGCACTGCCTCCGCGAATACGAACAACGGCGCCAGCACTGCCCCGCTGCGCATCTCTTTTGCAAAGATCAAGGAGCCCCTCGAGGTTCCGAACCTCCTTGCGCTGCAAACCGAGAGCTTCGACTGGCTGCTCGGTAACGCCGCGTGGAAGGCTCGTGTCGAGGCGGCTCTGGACAGCGGACAGGACGTCCCCACCAAGTCCGGTCTGGAGGAGATCTTCGAGGAGATCTCCCCGATCGAGGACTTCTCCGGGTCGATGTCCCTGACGTTCCGCGACCACCGTTTCGAGCCTCCCAAGAACTCGATCGACGAGTGCAAGGAGCGCGACTTCACGTACTCCGCGCCCCTCTTCGTCACGGCCGAGTTCACCAACAACGAGACCGGCGAGATCAAGTCCCAGACGGTCTTCATGGGCGACTTCCCGCTCATGACCAACAAGGGCACCTTCGTCATCAACGGCACCGAGCGTGTCGTGGTGTCGCAGCTGGTCCGTTCGCCGGGTGTCTACTTCGACTCCTCCATCGACAAGACGTCCGACAAGGACATCTTCTCCTCCAAGGTGATCCCCTCCCGGGGTGCCTGGCTGGAGATGGAGATCGACAAGCGCGACATGGTCGGTGTCCGCATCGACCGCAAGCGCAAGCAGTCCGTCACCGTTCTCCTGAAGGCTCTCGGCTGGACCACCGAGCAGATCCTCGAGGAGTTCGGCGAGTACGAGTCCATGCGCGCCACCCTGGAGAAGGACCACACCCAGGGCCAGGACGACGCGCTGCTCGACATCTACCGCAAGCTCCGTCCGGGCGAGCCGCCGACCCGTGAGGCCGCGCAGACGCTTCTGGAGAACCTGTACTTCAACCCGAAGCGCTACGACCTCGCCAAGGTCGGCCGTTACAAGGTCAACAAGAAGCTGGGCGGCGAGGCCCCGCTGGACGCCGGTGTGCTGACCGTCGAGGACATCATCTCGACGATCAAGTACCTGGTGAAGCTGCACGCCGGTGAGACCGAGACCGTTGGCGACAACGGCACGACGATCGTCGTCGAGACCGACGACATCGACCACTTCGGCAACCGTCGTCTGCGCAACGTCGGCGAGCTCATCCAGAACCAGGTCCGTACGGGTCTGGCGCGTATGGAGCGAGTCGTCCGCGAGCGCATGACGACCCAGGACGTCGAGGCGATCACACCGCAGACCCTGATCAACATCCGGCCGGTCGTCGCCTCCATCAAGGAGTTCTTCGGCACCAGCCAGCTGTCGCAGTTCATGGACCAGAACAACCCGCTGTCGGGTCTCACCCACAAGCGCCGTCTGTCGGCTCTTGGCCCGGGTGGTCTCTCCCGTGAGCGGGCCGGCTTCGAGGTCCGTGACGTGCACCCCTCGCACTACGGCCGCATGTGTCCGATCGAGACCCCTGAAGGCCCGAACATCGGTCTGATCGGCTCGCTCGCCTCCTACGGCCGGGTCAACGCGTTCGGCTTCGTCGAGACCCCGTACCGCAAGGTCGTCGAGGGTGTCGTCACCGACGAGGTCGACTACCTGACCGCCGACGAGGAAGACCGCTTCGTCATCGCCCAGGCGAACGCGACCCTCTCCGAGGACATGCGCTTCGAGGAGTCCCGCGTGCTCGTCCGCCGCCGTGGCGGCGAGATCGACTACATCCCCGGCGACGACGTCGACTACATGGACGTCTCCCCGCGCCAGATGGTGTCCGTCGCGACCGCGATGATCCCCTTCCTGGAGCACGACGACGCCAACCGTGCCCTCATGGGCGCGAACATGATGCGCCAGGCCGTGCCGCTGATCACCGCCGAGGCCCCCCTCGTCGGTACGGGCATGGAGTACCGCTGCGCCGTCGACGCCGGCGACGTCATCAAGGCCGAGAAGGCGGGTGTGGTCCAGGAGGTCTCCGCGGACTACGTCACCGTCGCCAACGACGACGGCACGTACACCACGTACCGCGTCGCGAAGTTCTCGCGTTCCAACCAGGGCACCTCGGTCAACCAGAAGGTCGTCGTCAACGAGGGCGACCGGGTCGTCGAGAACCAGGTTCTCGCCGACGGGCCGGCCACCCAGGAAGGCGAGATGGCGCTGGGCAAGAACCTGCTCGTCGCCTTCATGCCCTGGGAGGGTCACAACTACGAGGACGCGATCATCCTGTCGCAGCGCCTCGTGCAGGACGACGTCCTCTCCTCGATCCACATCGAGGAGCACGAGGTCGACGCCCGTGACACCAAGCTCGGCCCCGAGGAGATCACCCGGGACATCCCGAACGTCTCCGAGGAGGTCCTCGCCGACCTCGACGAGCGCGGCATCATCCGCATCGGTGCCGAGGTCGTCGCCGGTGACATCCTCGTCGGCAAGGTCACGCCCAAGGGTGAGACCGAGCTGACCCCCGAGGAGCGCCTGCTCCGCGCGATCTTCGGTGAGAAGGCGCGCGAGGTCCGCGACACCTCGCTGAAGGTGCCGCACGGCGAGATCGGCAAGGTCATCGGCGTCCGCGTCTTCGACCGTGAGGAGGGCGACGAGCTGCCGCCGGGCGTGAACCAGCTGGTTCGTGTCTACGTGGCGCAGAAGCGCAAGATCACGGACGGTGACAAGCTCGCCGGCCGCCACGGCAACAAGGGTGTCATCTCGAAGATCCTGCCGATCGAGGACATGCCGTTCCTCGAGGACGGAACTCCGGTCGACATCATCCTCAACCCGCTGGGTGTGCCGTCCCGAATGAACCCGGGGCAGGTACTGGAGATCCACCTCGGCTGGCTCGCCAGTCGCGGCTGGGACGTCTCCGGCCTCGCGGACGACTGGGCGCAGCGCCTCCAGGCCATCGAGGCCGACGTGGTCGCTCCCGGTACCAACGTCGCCACCCCCGTCTTCGACGGTGCGCGTGAGGACGAGCTGGCGGGTCTGCTGAACCACACCATCCCGAACCGCGACGGTTCGCGCATGGTGCTCCCGACAGGTAAGGCGCCCCTGTTCGACGGCCGCTCCGGCGAGCCGTTCCCGGAGCCGGTCTCGGTCGGCTACATGTACATCCTCAAGCTCCACCACCTGGTCGACGACAAGCTGCACGCCCGTTCGACCGGTCCGTACTCGATGATCACCCAGCAGCCGCTGGGTGGTAAGGCCCAGTTCGGTGGCCAGCGATTCGGTGAGATGGAGGTGTGGGCGCTGGAGGCATACGGCGCCGCGTACGCCCTCCAGGAGCTGCTGACCATCAAGTCCGACGACGTGACCGGCCGCGTGAAGGTCTACGAGGCCATCGTCAAGGGCGAGAACATCCCCGAGCCCGGCATCCCCGAGTCCTTCAAGGTGCTCATCAAGGAGATGCAGTCTCTCTGCCTCAACGTGGAGGTGCTGTCCAGTGACGGTATGTCCATCGAAATGCGTGACACCGACGAGGACGTCTTCCGCGCGGCGGAGGAGCTCGGCATCGACCTGTCCAGGCGTGAGCCGAGCAGCGTCGAAGAGGTCTGACGGGAGTTCGGCGGGCCTTGAGCACCTTTGGAAAGGTGCAACAAGGCCTGCCGGCCCCAGGACCCCCGTATCAGACCCCATGACTTACAACCCTGAGAGGGATTGACGCATAGTGCTCGACGTCAACTTCTTCGACGAGCTCCGGATCGGCCTGGCTACGGCGGACGACATCCGTCAGTGGAGCCACGGCGAGGTCAAGAAGCCCGAGACGATCAACTACCGCACGCTCAAGCCCGAAAAGGACGGACTCTTCTGCGAGAAGATCTTCGGTCCGACCCGGGACTGGGAGTGCTACTGCGGCAAGTACAAGCGCGTCCGCTTCAAGGGCATCATCTGTGAGCGCTGTGGCGTCGAGGTCACTCGCGCCAAGGTGCGCCGTGAGCGGATGGGTCACATCGAGCTGGCCGCTCCCGTCACCCACATCTGGTACTTCAAGGGCGTTCCGTCGCGTCTTGGCTACCTGCTCGACCTCGCCCCGAAGGACCTCGAGAAGGTCATCTACTTCGCGGCGTACATGATCACGTACGTCGACGACGAGCGTCGTACGCGTGACCTGCCCTCCCTGGAGGCGCATGTCTCCGTCGAGCGGCAGCAGATCGAGAACCGGCGTGACGCCGACCTCGAGGCCCGCGCCAAGAAGCTCGAGAGCGACCTGGCCGAGCTGGAGGCCGAGGGCGCCAAGGCCGACGTACGCCGCAAGGTGCGCGAAGGTGCCGAGCGGGAGATGAAGCAGCTGCGCGACCGTTCGCAGCGCGAGATCGACCGTCTCGACGAGGTGTGGACCCGGTTCAAGAACCTCAAGGTCCAGGACCTGGAGGGCGACGAGCTGCTCTACCGCGAGCTGCGCGACCGCTTCGGGACCTACTTCGACGGTTCGATGGGTGCCGCGGCGCTGCAGAAGCGCCTGGAGTCCTTCGACCTCGAGGAGGAGGCCGAGCGCCTCCGCGAGATCATCCGTACCGGCAAGGGCCAGAAGAAGACCCGCGCCCTGAAGCGGCTGAAGGTCGTGTCTGCCTTCCTGCAGACCTCCAACAGCCCCAAGGGCATGGTTCTCGACTGCGTCCCGGTCATCCCGCCGGACCTTCGCCCGATGGTGCAGCTGGACGGTGGCCGCTTCGCGACCTCCGACCTGAACGACCTGTACCGCCGTGTGATCAACCGGAACAACCGTCTGAAGCGGCTTCTCGACCTCGGCGCGCCCGAGATCATCGTCAACAACGAGAAGCGCATGCTTCAGGAGGCCGTCGACGCGCTGTTCGACAACGGTCGTCGTGGTCGTCCGGTCACCGGTCCCGGTAACCGCCCGCTGAAGTCCCTCAGCGACATGCTGAAGGGCAAGCAGGGTCGATTCCGTCAGAACCTGCTCGGCAAGCGTGTGGACTACTCCGCGCGTTCCGTGATCGTCGTCGGTCCGCAGCTGAAGCTGCACCAGTGCGGTCTGCCGAAGGCGATGGCGCTGGAGCTCTTCAAGCCGTTCGTGATGAAGCGCCTGGTCGACCTGAACCACGCGCAGAACATCAAGAGCGCCAAGCGCATGGTCGAGCGCGGCCGGACCGTCGTGTACGACGTTCTGGAAGAGGTCATCGCGGAGCACCCGGTTCTCCTGAACCGTGCGCCCACGCTGCACCGCCTCGGCATCCAGGCCTTCGAGCCGCAGCTCGTCGAGGGCAAGGCCATCCAGATCCACCCGCTCGTCTGCACCGCGTTCAACGCGGACTTCGACGGTGACCAGATGGCCGTCCACCTGCCGCTCTCCGCGGAGGCGCAGGCCGAGGCCCGCATCCTGATGCTGTCCTCGAACAACATCCTCAAGCCCGCCGACGGCCGTCCGGTGACGATGCCGACCCAGGACATGGTCCTCGGTCTGTTCTTCCTCACCACCGACGGTGAACTGCGTGACGTCAAGGGCGAGGGCCGCGCGTTCGGCTCCACGGCCGAGGCGATCATGGCGTTCGACGCCGGTGAGCTCGCGCTGCAGTCGGCGATCGACATCCGCTTCCCGGTGGGCACCATCCCGCCGCGCGGCTGGACCCCGCCGGCCCGCGAGGAGAACGAGCCCGAGTGGCAGCAGGGGGACACCTTCCGCCTGCGCACCACGCTGGGCCGCGCGCTCTTCAACGAGCTGCTGCCCGAGGACTACCCGTTCGTCGACTACTCGGTGGGCAAGAAGCAGCTGGGTGAGATCGTCAACGACCTCGCCGAGCGCTACCCCAAGGTCATCGTGGCGGCGACGCTCGACAACCTGAAGTCGGCCGGCTTCTACTGGGGTACTCGCTCCGGTGTCACCGTGGCCATCTCCGACGTCGTCGTGCCCGAGGCCAAGAAGGCCATCGTCGCGGGCTACGAGGCGCAGGACGAGAAGGTCCAGAAGCAGTACGAGCGCGGTCTGATCACCAAGGACGAGCGCACGCAGGAACTCATCGCGATCTGGACCAAGGCGACCAACGAGGTCGCCGAGGCGATGAACGCGAACTTCCCCAAGACGAACCCCATCTTCATGATGGTTGACTCGGGTGCCCGAGGAAACATGATGCAGATGCGGCAGATCGCCGGTATGCGTGGTCTGGTGTCGAACGCCAAGAACGAGACGATTCCGCGTCCCATCAAGGCGTCGTTCCGCGAGGGCCTGTCCGTGCTGGAGTACTTCATCTCCACCCACGGTGCCCGTAAGGGTCTCGCCGACACCGCCCTGCGTACCGCCGACTCGGGTTACCTCACCCGTCGTCTGGTGGACGTCTCGCAGGACGTCATCATCCGCGAGGAGGACTGCGGCACCGACCGCGGCCTCAAGCTGGCCATCGCCGAGCGCGGCGAGGACGGTGTGCTGCGCAAGACCGAGAACGTCGAGACGTCGGTGTACGCACGTGCGCTGGCCGAGGACATCACCCTCGACGGACGGGTGCTGGCCCCGGCCAACACCGACCTCGGTGACGTCCTCATCGACGAGCTCGTCCGGCACGGCGTCGAGGAGGTCAAGACCCGCTCGGTCCTGACCTGCGAGTCCGCCGTCGGCACCTGCGCCATGTGCTACGGCCGTTCGCTGGCCACCGGCAAGCTGGTCGACATCGGTGAGGCGGTCGGCATCATCGCCGCCCAGTCCATCGGTGAGCCCGGTACCCAGCTGACGATGCGTACCTTCCACACCGGTGGTGTGGCCGGTGACGACATCACCCAGGGTCTGCCCCGTGTCGTCGAGCTCTTCGAGGCTCGTACGCCCAAGGGTGTCGCCCCGATCTCGGAGGCGGCCGGCCGCGTCCGTATCGAGGAGACCGAGAAGACCAAGAAGATCGTCATCACCCCGGACGACGGCAGCGACGAGACGGCGTTCCCGATCTCGAAGCGCGCCAAGGTCATGGTGCGTGAGGGTGACCACGTCGAGGTGGGCCAGAAGCTCACCTTCGGTGCCACCAACCCGCACGACGTGCTGCGGATCCTCGGTCAGCGCGCGGTCCAGGTCCACCTGGTCGGCGAGGTCCAGAAGGTCTACAACTCGCAGGGTGTGTCGATCCACGACAAGCACATCGAGATCATCATCCGGCAGATGCTCCGCCGTGTGACGATCATCGAGTCCGGCGACGCCGAGCTGCTGCCCGGTGAGCTGGTCGAGCGTGGCAAGTTCGAGACCGAGAACCGTCGTGTGGTCCAGGAAGGCGGCCACCCGGCCTCCGGCCGTCCGCAGCTGATGGGTATCACCAAGGCCTCGCTGGCGACGGAGTCCTGGCTGTCGGCCGCCTCCTTCCAGGAGACGACCCGAGTTCTGACGGACGCGGCGATCAACGCCAAGTCCGACAGCCTCATCGGCCTCAAGGAGAACGTCATCATCGGTAAGCTCATCCCGGCCGGTACGGGTCTGTCCCGCTACCGCAACATCCGGGTGGAGCCGACCGAGGAGGCCAAGGCCGCGATGTACTCGGCCGTCGGCTACGACGACATCGACTACTCGCCGTTCGGCACGGGCTCCGGCCAGGCCGTTCCGCTGGAGGACTACGACTACGGTCCGTACAACCAGTAAGGCGTACGTCTGAAGCACTGAAGGGCGGCCACTCCGTTTCGTACGGGGTGGCCGCCCTTCGGCGTTCAGGCCCCGCAGCCGTACATCAGCTGCGGCTGGGCGTAGACCGTGCCGGAGGCGCTGGTGACCAGCGCCTGGATCTCGACCCGGAGGAGGTTTTCGAGGTCCGCGCCGAGGTCGTCGGTCACGGGGGCGGTGTAGTCGAAGTCCACGCCCGCGGCGACCGGTTCGCCCCACTGGGCGCCGTCCACGAGCACCCGGACCGAGCCGGTGGCGCCCGAGCTGACCCTGGTCTGCACGCGCAGACGCATACGCGGCTGCCACAACGGGTTCTGCGACACCGCGATCGTCGTCCAGGCGGTCGTGGTGGTCTGCGGCCAGCGGGTCAACGCGGTGTCCTGCGGGGGCAGCATCGCCAGCCAGGGCCGGGCCAGCCCCCCGGCGCCGACGGAGAAGACGGCCGCGTCGCCCGACGCCGGCCGTACGTGGAGCCAGCCCCCGTCGGTGATCTCCACGCCGCCGCCGGCCACCCTGTTGAGCGCGGGCCGTGAGTTGACGGCCGTGGACAGCTGCTGGATACGGCGTTCCATGGCGGTGAGCCGGTCGATGATGTCCTCGGGCAGCTGGGGCATCAGGGCTCCTCCAGATAGAGCTCGGCGGTGTCGGGGCGGCCGCGCTGCGCCGGGCTGACCTTGACGCCGATGATCCGGTAGCGGACGTCCAGGCCCTCGGGCCACCACTCGTCGGTGATGCGGATACGGACCGTCCGGCCGAGCAGCGCGGGCGGCACCATGTCGTCGAGGCGGACGCTGATCTCGGGGACCACCACAGCTCCGGCGGCCGAGGCCAGTTCGGCGGTGGCCAGGGAGCGGAGCGTGTCGGTGTCGGTGACCGTGTTGTGGTCCGAGGTCAGGTCGATGAGCGGGTAGCCGGCGTTGATCAGGGCGGTGGCCGGCGGGGCGTCGGCGTACAGCGGACGGGATTCCTCGGCCTGGTTGTCGTTGACCGAGGCGCCGCGAGCGCGCGCGGTGGTGCCGCCGCGGGTGGCGTCGCGCGGGAAGGAGTACGACAGGATCGTGCCCGGACGGTCCATCACCAGGTCGGTCGTCCCGGTGCGGATCCGGGGACTGCCCAGACGCAGTCTGCGGATACGGGCGCCGGTGGCCGGGTCGCGGTACACGGCGATGTGGTGCTCGAAGCCGTTGTCCAGGGCGGCCAGCGCGTCGAGTGCCTCGGAGTAGACGATCTCGTCGCCGTCGCGGTACGAGACGGTCCGGGTCGCCGAGGAAGTCTCGGTGCCGTAGGTGACGAGGATGTCGCCGCCCGGGAGCGAGGTCTGCATGTGCCGCCACAGTCTCCGTGCCAGGTCCAGCTGCTCGGTGTCCGTGTAGCTGAGGTCGGCGCGGATACGGCGGCGGCCCGCGTACGAGTCGAAGGTCGCCGCCTGGATGCCGAGGGTGAGCACCCCGCGTTCGTCGCTCTGCAGGGTGCTGGTCCAGATGATGCCGCCCCACCACAGGTCGCTGCCGCGCTCCAGATAGACCGCCGTGCGGCCCTCCTCGATACGGCGGACCCGGGCGGCGAGGGCCGCGGTGGGGACGGGGATGGTGCCGGAGAACGATCCGGCCCTGCCGATGTAGTCGTCCACGGTGACGTCCCGTACGGGCAGGATGTCGATGGTGCGGTCGGTGCGCAGGTCGCAGAAGATCGCGCGGTACGGGGTGGTGACGGTTGCCATACGGCGGTCAACTCCTGTGTCGCGTCAACGGAAAACGGGGCTCAGGACGCGGACTGGTAGGTGCCGGAGATCGACAGGACGGAGCCGGAGACCCAGGTGAAGGGGTTGGCCTTGTTCCACGCGGCGGCGGCGGTGCCCAGCGTGGTGGTGAACCGGGTCGCCACGCCGACCCCGTCGGCGGTGGTGGCCAGCTGGCAGGTGCCCTGGAAGAACTTGAAGCCGTCGGAGTTGAAACCGACCACGTTCAGCACGATGTCGGTCATCCAGCCGAGGGCCGGGGGAGCGGGCAGGGAGAAGGACCACAGGGCGGCGGCGTCCTGGGCCGCGATGTTGGTCGTCGTCCCGATCGCCAGGCGGAGCCGGAGATGGACGACCGTGCCGATCTTGGCGTAGTTGGCGTTCAGGGCGCCGTTGCCGACGACCGGGGCGACGCCGGAGCTGGCCGACCAGACGGGCGTGTAGTTCTGCCAGGTGGGGACCTGCTGGTAGGAGACCCAGGTGCTGCCGTTCCAGCGCTGGAGCAGGCCGTTCGGGCCGTCACGGTGCTGGCCGGTGTAGCCGCCGTTGCCGATGGCGCCGTTGGGGGCGATGCCGCCGATGTCCTTCGGGTAGGCGACCCAGGCGGTGCCGTTCCAGCGCTGCAGCGCGTTGTTGGTGTCGCGGTACTGGCCGGGGTAGGCGCCGGTGCGGGAGTCGTTGTCCGTCGGGAGGATGCCGCCGACGGCCACGACACTGGCGCGCAGGTCGGTGACGGTGGAGGCGGAGGCCCAGGTGATGCCTCCGTTGCCGGCGCTGGAGTTCGCCGGGACGGTGACGGTGTACAGGGGCAGCGCGGCGGCCGGAGTCGCGGGCGGGGCCGGGTCGGTGGGGGAGACGGTGCCCTTGACGATCTCGACCACGGCTTCGGTGCGGCCCGAGGAGTCGTACTGGTCGTCGTAGATGCGTAGGACTACGAGGTCCTTGCGGGCGTACTCCTGACCGTCGCCGAACGTGAGTCTGATCGGCTCGGTGACGGCGACCGGGTAGGCGCCCCGGTCGTCCTCGGCCTGTACGACGGCCCGGCCGACGCCCACGGTGGCGGTCATGCCGCCGGAGGTGCCGGTCAGCGCGAAGCCCGTGATCCGGAAGTCCCCGTCGGGGGAGCCCGGGAAGATGCCGGAGCGGCCGCGGATGCCGGTGGCGGGGGTGACGCCGGTCTGGGCGACGCGGGTGTCCTCGCGGGTCTGGCCGTTCGGGGACAGCCAGGCGGAGCGTGCGTTCATGCCGAGCCCTTCTGTGGAGAGGGAGAGTCCCGGAGAGGGAAGGTTCTGGAGAGGGAGAGTTCCGGGAACCGGGGAGTGCGTGCCGTCACCACTCCGCGCTGCGCCAGCGCACCGACATCTGCGCGCCCGAGCCGAAGTCGTCGGGGCGGAAGGCCAGTTGGGCGCGGCCCGGGGCGAGCGCGAACAGTTCCTCCGGGCCGCTGTCCGGGGCGGCGGTGTACCGGCGGGATGCGGTGCCGTTGAGGGTGACCGTCCCGGCGCCGGTGTCCACGGCGAGCTGGTCGCCGGCGGCGAGCCGGATCGTGTAGCGCAGCCGGCGTCCGGTGGTGCGGTCGGTCACCGTGGGGTTGACGCAGGGCCCGCTGAAGGTGATCACCGGGTGCGTGGGCGCGGAGCCGTCGTTCTCGGCGACGACATCGCCGGTGGAGACGGTCTGGCCCCAGTACAGCGGCCAGGTCAGCGGCCAGCTCAGTCCGCTCTCCGGCTGCGGGGGCCCGGTGACCGCACTCTGTTCGGCGACCAGGTAGCGGCGCGGATCGGTGGCGTACCACTGGACGGCCGCCTTGGAGACGCCCTGGGTCGCGTACACGCGGTCGGCGGCCAGGACGCGCTGGCTGACCCTGGCCCGTACGGCCAGGGTCTCGCCGTGCAGCCGTACCGCCAGCCAGCGTTCCTCGTCGCCGAGCAGCAGGGCCCGGCGCAGGACGCGGGTCGCGGTCAGCGCGGACCGGGGGCTGCTCGTCGTCTCCGGGAGGGTCCATACGGTGGCGCCGATCCTGCGGGGCTTGGCGTAGCGGGCGCCTGCCCAGGCGCCGTGGGCGGTGGGGTGGTCGGCGTCGCCGGTGTCGAAGTCCGGCAGGTCCTCCCAGCCGGTGAGTCCGCCGCGATCGATCTCGTACGCCGTGCCGGGGCCCAGCAGCAGCCCGGCCCACTGGATCTGCCCTTCGCGGGTGATGAGCGAGCCCGGGGGCGGGTCCGGATCCGGGTCCGGGGCGGAGTCGGGGTACGCGGTCGTCGCGGCAAGTGCCTCGGCCATGGGGCCGTCACCTCACTGTCATGGGCCTTGTCAGGGATCTGGGGCATCTGCGGGTTCTGCGGGTTCTGCGGGGCTTGCGGGTTCTAGGGGTTCTGGGGGATCTGGGAATCTGCGGGGCCTGGGGGTTCTGCGGGTTCTGGGGGATCTGCGGGGCCTGTGGGTTCTGGGGGATTTGCAGGGCCTGCGGGGCCTGCAGGATCTGCGGGTTCTGCGGGGCCTGCGGGATCTGAGGGTTCTGCGGGTTCTGCGGGGCCTGCGGGATCTAGGGGATCTGCGGGGCCTGCGGGTCTGCGGGTTCTGCGGGTTCTGCGGGGCCTGCGGGATCTAGGGGATCTGCGGGGCCTGCGGGTTCTGCGGGTTCTGCGGGGCCTGCAGGATCTAGGGGATCTGCGGGGCCTGCGGGGTCTGCGGACTTGCAGCGGCCTTCAGGGATGCGCGTGGGCCGAGGCGAGGAAGAGCAGGTCCTCGGCGGTGGCCCGGGATCCGGCGCCCTCCGCCTCGCGGAACTCGGCCAGCCGGTACGGCGAGGACGACGGGGCCCGCCTCCTGCTTGCGAGGGCCCGCTGCTGTTCCAGGGCCGTGAGCGGCAGCACCTTGCCCGCGCGGCGGGCGATTCCGGGTACCGCGACACCGCCCTCGGCGAGCATCGGGATCTTGGGAATGTTGACGCCGAACGTCTTGCCGAGGATGTTGACGCTCAGCGAGTTGAGGCCGTCGATGATCCAGTTGGCGAAGGCGATCAGGCCGTTGATCGGGGCCTTGACCAGGCCGGCGACCATCTCGACCCCCGTACCGAGGAACCTCCCGATACCGCCGAGCGTGCTCGACATGGCGTTCTTGATCCGCTGGAACATGTCCGGGATGGAATGGGTGATCCAGTTGACGGCGGACTCCAGGACGCCCTGGAAGCCACGCCACACGGAGTCGACCTTCTCGCGCAGCGCCTGCGTGTTCCCGGTGGTGAGCGCCTGCAGAACGGCGAAGCCGGTGCCGACGACCGCGCCGACGACGGACAGGACGGTCGAGACGATGGTGAGGAGCGCGCCGAAGTACGTGCTCACCAGGTTTCCGATGATGTTCAGGACCGGGGTGATGACGGCGAGGTACCCCTCGACGTACTTCAGCACGATCGTCGCGAGCTGCTCGATGATCCGTTGTCCGGCCTCGGAGCTCACGGCGAGGTCGATGAGCCAGCCGGCGACGGGCAGGAGCAGGCCTGCGACGAAGCCGATGGGGTTGGCGCGGGTGAGGAGGTTGATGACCATCATCACCCCGCCGCCGATGGTCATGGCGAGGCCGAAGGCACCCATCAGGTCGCCCACGACGCCCATGGTGCCGGCCAACCCGGCGAGGAGCGTGGTCACCGTGGCGAGCCCTGCCCTGAGCAGGCCGACGGAACGGGCGGCGCTCCTGGCCCGGTCGCCGAACGACTTCATGCCCGTGCCGGCCCGCGCGGCCGACTGACCGAGCCTGGTCACCGAACGGGCGGCGGCGTCGGCCCCGGACTTGACCCGGCTCACCGCCTGTCCGCTCTGGGAGACGGAGGCGCGGATGCCGCCGGTGGCCGTGGCCGCACTCCGGATCCGGCCGGTGAGCCCGCCCAGGGCGCTCGCGCTCCGCGCCGCCTGTGTCCGGAAGGCGTTCAGTACGGGCAGGACGGGGGCGAGCGGGTCGGCGCCTGCCGGGCCCGCTGCCGCCGCTGTGGCACTCATCCCCGCCACCCTCGTGCCTTGGCCAGGAACATCAGCGCGTCGGCGGTGCGCTGCGGGTCACTGGAGGTGGCCGAGTAGTAGTTCTCGATGTGCAGGGCACCGCCCGCGCCGGTGGCTCCGTCGGTGCCGATGCGGCCCTGCGCCGCCGCGTTCCTGAGCATCCGGTCCAGCTTGCTCAGCGGCAGCACGGCCTCCGCCTCTCCGGCCTCGGCGAGAATCGCCGGTACGCCGCCGGAGCGGGGCAGGACGACACCGCCGGTCGCGAGGGTGGGGATCCTCGGCAGGTTCAGCCCGAACGTCTTGCCGCCGACGAACGGCACCCAGCCCGGGATCGACACCCTGATGCTGTTGAGCTTGCCGATCGCGGAGTTGATGAGCCCGATGACCGCGTTGATCGGTGTTCTCACGGCGTTCTTGATGCCGTCGAAGGCACGGCCCGCGATGTCCTTGAGCCCGTTCCAGGCGCTGGTGAGTTTGTCCTTGACGGCCTGGAAAGCGTTCGGGATGGCGGACTTGACCCAGTTGATCACGGGGGTGATCACGGCCTTGATGCCGTTCCACACGCCGCTGACGACACTCTTGATCGCGTTGAGGACGGTGGTGATGATGGTCTTCCAGATGTTGAAGTACGTCCGGATGACCGTGGCCACGGCCTGCACGACGGCGGAGATCGCCGTTTTTATCCCTTCCCAGATCTTCTTGATCAGGTCGGCCGCGGTTTTCATGATCGGCCCGATGGCCTTCATGACGTTGCCGATGACGGACCTGATGACCTCGAACGCGGTCTTCAGGATCTTCTGCATGGTCTTCGACTGGGTGGCCATGTCGATGACCTTCGCGATGAGCGGAGCCAGCAGAGCCGCGAGCAGGCCGAAGAGGTTCCCCTTCATCGACTTGTTCATTTTTTCCTGGCCCTTGGCGGCCTTGTTCGACCCGGCCTCGACTTTCGAGATGCCGGTGCCGGCGGTCTGGCCTGTTTTGCCGAATTTGGCCAGAGACTTCTCGGCCTGGTCGTTGGCGCTCCGTACGGAGTTCGCGGCGGTCACCGCGCCCTGGGTCGCCGCCGTGTTTGCTTTGATCTGGCCCGCGGTCTTCTGCTCAGCGGTGCCGAGCTTGCTCGTGGCCGTCGCGGCGCTGTTCGTGTTCGCGGTGGTCTTGCCCAAGAAATCGTTGGCGCCGGTCAGTGGGGCGACGAGTGTGGTGATGGTGCGGGCAAGGCCTGCGAAGGCGTTCTTCAGCGTGTTGACCGCGCCGGTGGTTTTCGCCAGATCCGCCGGCTTGGGGGAGCTCAGGGCGGGGCCGGTGGGTTTTGGCGTGCCCGACTTGGCGGAACCCGGTTTTTCGGGTGTCGTGGGCGTCTCGGGCTTCGGGGGTTCCTTTCCTTTTTTGAACCATTCCTTGATGATCTTCTTGGTGTCGTCGAACAGGACAAGCAGGGTGGCGGCTGACAAGATCAGGGAGACGATCAGAACCGATACGGCGCCGAAGTTCGCGGCTTTGATGGCCTGGATGATTTCCTTGACGACGGGAATGTTGGAGCCGGCGGCCGCAACGTCCGTTTTTTTGTCCGAAGGCCCGTCTGCGATGGCCTTCTTGAGATCGGCTATTTTCTCGTCGAGCAGCTTCGTACTGACCAGCTGATTGCGCAGGTCATTGATGCTCGTCTCGATCGAGGTTGTTTTGTCGTATACCTCATCAGTTGTGTGGTTGGCCACTTTCGACGACCTTCCTTGCCCGTTGTGGTGGCGCGGTGAAAGAACCGCCGGGATTTCGTGTCACGATCCTGCTGCGATCCGCCGCAGCCGAGTGGTCGGTGAACTACCTTGTGACTGACGGGACTTGACGCACGAGAGCAAGGCCGATGCGGTGGACGGGGAAGCGAGCAGGTTTCGGCACGACCATGTGATCGACTGGCTCGACCAGTCCAAGGATCTGGCCCATTTGATCGCCCGGGTGTCCGAACTGGTCCTCCGGCAGGGCTACGAACCCGAAGACCTCGTCGTCATGCCCCGGGGCGAGCTCGACCGGCGTGAACTCACCGCCTACAGCGCGGGCTGGGCCGACGTCGTCTCCGAGCAGCTGCCCGGGATACGGCACGAATACGAGGTCCGGATCACCGCCGCCTACCTCCAGGGCCAGGAGGACGCGCGGATCGGGCGCCGGCCCCGCCGGACGGGACCCTCGAAGAGACCCGAGGGTGAGCGCGAGGGTGAGGTCATTCCGCTGCCGTACGTCCAGCTGCTCGAACCCCCGCCCGCCGTGACCGGAGTGGAGCGGCGAGGGGAACGGGAGCGGGCCGTGGCCGACCGTGATCCCGGGGCAGCGGTGGGGTCCGGGCCGGCTTCCGGGACGGAGGCCACCCTCGACCCCCAGCCCGACCTCCTGCTCTCGGCCCGTGAGGTACGGGAGCGGCGCGCGGCCGGGGCGTCGCGCGGACAGGAGCAGGAGGCGCCCCCGGCGGAGCCCGCGGAGCCCCCGGACCCGCCCGAGCCTGCCTGACGGCGACCCGGATCGCCGGAATCGCAGGAATCGCCGGAATCGCCGGCCGCACCGGCATCACCCGAAGAAGCGAGCCACCTGGGACGGAGTCGCTGTCGTCGATGTCGGCGACGCAGGCGGCGGTGTCGTTTCCGTGCCGTCGGTATCGTCCCCGTAGTACGGGAACGCGTCCTCGGATCCGTACCGGTCCTCGCCCGCTCCCCCCGCCTTCCCGTCCTCCGGCCGCCGTACCGGCGTCGGCAGCTCCGGTGGGTCCGCGTCCTCGTCCCTGTTGACGGACGCGAACATCCAGTTGGCGGCGGCCAGATGGTCCACGGTCGCGGCCAGCAGATGCTCGGCGATCGACCACTCCGCGGCCTCGCCGTGCAGTTCCCGGTTCAGGGCGCAGTCGCGCGGCAGATGCTTGACCAGCACCGTGAGCCGTCGGGAGGAGAGCCGGCCGCGGTGCCAGTCGAGCAGGTCGATGCCGTAGAAGCGGAGCAGGTCCGCCTCCAGTGCCTCGGCGTGTTCGTCGACGAACACGCCGAGGCTCAGCCTTCCCCCAGGCCGAGCCCCGTCTCCTTGCCGTATGCCTCGAGGATCGCGGCGATGTCCTGCATGGTGACCTCGTGCCGTTCGAAGCGAGCGAACTGCTCCTCGCCCATGAGCAGCTCGAGCAGCCCGTCCACGTCGTTGTCGTCGAGCTTGCGCAGGGCCTTGGCGGTGGCGCGGGACAGCTCGGTCGGCAGGGTGAAGGTGTCGCCGTCCAGGTTGAACGACCAGGTGCGCCCAAGGGCTTCGAGGCGCTGGGCGCGGGCGGCGTTGACGTCGAAAGAGGACATCTCGGTCGTACTCCTTGTCAGAGGCAGTGGAGTGGGCGGTGGGGGCGGTGGGGGTGGTGAGGGCGGTTCGGGGCGGTTGGGGGCGGTTGGGGCCGGACACCGGCCGCGGAGAGGCCGCCTCCGTTGGCCGCCTCCGTTGGCCCTCCCGGCAGCCTCCCGCCGGTGGCCCTTTCGGTGGTCGCCCCCGGTGTCCGGCGGGTGAGCGGGTCAGACCGCGTACGCCGCGTCCTTCATGACGAAGCCGCCCAGGGCATCGCCGTCGGCGGAGGCGAGAGCCTGGAAGGTGATGCCGAGCTGGGCCGGGGCCTTGCGGCCCAGCTTGATGTCGTCGGACGCCGTGACCTGGCCGCGCGGGATGCCGAAGCGGTACGTCACGACCGACCCGTCGCTCGCCCGCACGTCCGTGAACTCCAGACCGAGTGCGCGGACGTCGGCGTACGCCCGGTCGGCGATCTCGTACTCGAAGACACCCGAGCCGCCCGCGGAGCCCTCGACGGGTTTGACCGAGCCGCCGCCCATGAAGAACGGCAGCGTGTCCTCGTTGAACTGGAGCAGCGAGAACTTCAGCGTCAGGTCCCGGTCGGAGTAGACGAAGTGCACCGGGCTGATGGTCTGCCAGCTGTCGACGGCCTCCAGCTTGTCCTTCTTGCTGAAGGTGACCCCCTCGCCGGAGGTGTAGCCCAGGTTCTTCCAGGCGGTGCCCCAGTCGGCGGCCGGGGTGTCGGAGAAGGCTGTCGGTACGGCCGTGCCGGCGACGGCGACGTAGAGGCGGCCGCTTCCCGCGATGCGGATCTCTGAGGTGTTGCTACCTGCCATTGCTGGTTCTCCTCAACTCGTGGACAGAACTAAGGGGGGCAACAGGACGAAGGGGTCAATAGACGTTGACGGACACCTTGAGGACGCACACGTAACGGTTGGCCGCCCGGTAGAGGTAGTCGGGCAGCCAGCGGGGGCCGTCCTCCTCCACGACGTCGGTGATCAGATTCGTGCCGTACGTATGTCCGGCCGCGGCGAGTACGGCGCGACGGCCCGCGTTGGCCAGGGTGTGGGCGGCGGCCTTGGTCGGCCCGTACACCTCCAGCTCGATGAGCGGTTCGTCGACGTGCAGATCGCCGATCCAGGCGCCACCGCGCCGGTTGACGAGGACGGCGGATTCGGTGCCGTCGAAGTCGCTGGGCGGCTCGACCGCGACGAGCGCGGTGGAGAGGGCCGGGTCGGCTTCGAGGATGTCCACGATCAGGGCTTCGACTTCGAGGAAGGTCTCGGGGGGAGGTATGGGTGAGGTCATGCCGGATCACCTCGGGCGGCTGGGCGGCAGGGCGGCTGGGGCGAGCAGGGCGGGCGCACGAAAAAGGGGTTCCTGGAAGTCAGGAACCCCTGATGAGCGGACACAGCTCTGCTGCTGGCGCCAACTGTGACAGATTGCGCGCTCGCGCGCAACTTGCTCAGTGTGAGGCGAGTGGCGTCCCCGCGTCGGCCACCGGCAGGAACGGCTCCACGGCTCTGGCGAACCGCTCGCGCCGGTCCACAGGCACCCCGAGAAGCTCCGCCGCCTCGTCGACCGTGAGCCGGCGCGTCGGGGTGGAGGCCGGCGGGGCGGGCAGGTGCGCGCGGGGTTCGGTCAGTTCCTCGGCGGTCAGCCGGCCGGAGCGGATGAGCATCTCGCGGACCGACACGTCCAGCACACGGGCGAGCCGACGGGTGGTCTCCAGGTCCGGCATGCTCTGCCGGTGCAGCAGCCGCGTCACGGCGGCCCGGTGTACGCCCGCCTCGTCCGCGATGCGTGACTTTCCGCCGCCGCGTGGGCTGTCGATGTCGTAGCCGCGCCCGCGCAGCAACCCTTCGACCCATGCCGCGAACACGTCAAGCTCGGGGGTGGTCATTGGCGCTACTCGCTTTCTTCGGGGGTGCCGAGAGTTTAGCTTGCGTGCGCGCGCGGAATTACGAGCGTGCGGCCACTGTGGCGCAAGGGCACGGGGGGAAGGTCCGGGGCATGTGGGGTTCGTTGGACGGACGGCGCGAGAGCGCCATTCATAGCTTGGGCGCTCAGAAGTTCTCGGTGTCGGGGATCGCGGCCGACCCCGGCCTCGGGGGTTCCGATGGCTGACTGCCCGACCGCGCACGCCGCGCTGTGGATCGGCGTCCTGGTGCAGCAGTTCCCCGAACTCGCCGAGGAGCTGGCTCCCGGCCGGGGCCGCGCGCCCGGTCGCCGGGGCCGTACGGCACCCGAGCCCTCGGCGGAGCTCGGCGCCCGCCTCCGCCGGGAACGCGAGGAGGCCCTGTTGCTCCAGCAGCACCACGGTCTGGCGGCCCCCGGGCCCGGAACAGCTCCGCTGCGCCTGCACATATCCGACGCCATCCGTGACATCGCGGACGGCGTGGTCGAACTGGAGGAGGCCGTACGCGACCGGCTCGGGCTGCCCAGGTCGGACCGTGCTCCCGTGCCGGAACGGTTGCGTCGTATCGGTGCTCTGCTCGACGAGATCGCCACGGACCCCGAGCTGGCCGCGCACGTGCGCGACGAGACCCGCCGGTTGGCCCGCCGCTGCGCCCGGGCGTTGGGCGACACCGAGATCGTCGTACGGGTGTCCGGTCGCTGCCCCTGGTGCGACTCGGTCTCCCTGCGGGCCTTCCCCGACCGGCGGGCGGTTCTCTGCATCAACCCCGCGTGCCGCTGCACCGACACCGACTGCGGCTGCCACCACGATCCCGGCCATCGGCACCGGTGGCCGGAAGGGGAGTGGGAGGAGCGGATCGCCACCGCGGGCTCGTTCGTGGGGAGCAGCCGATGAACCCGCCGATGAACCCGCCGGCGAACACGCGGACGAACGCGCGGACGAGCGCTCGGACGAGTGCTTCGTGGGACGGTTCGGCGACCCTGATCACCGGTGAACTGGCCGCCCGGGAGATCGGCGTGGCACCTGCCACCATTCGCAAATGGGTTCAGCTGGGTCGCCTCACCGCTGCGGGCCGGGCCGGGCGTGCCCTGCTCTTCCGCCTGGAGGACGTGTTCGCCGCGGAACGCGCGACGCGTGCGGCGGCCAGACGATCACGGGAGCGCTGAAGTCGCCGGACGCCGAGGACGCCGAGGACGCCGAGGACGCCGAGGACGCCGAGAACGCCGAGAACGCCGAGAACGCCGAAGGGCGGCCACCCGGACGCGGGGTGACCGCCCTTCGAGGGGGCCGGTGACGCTTCGGCTCAGCGCTGTTGCTGCTGCAGGTAGGGCTGCAGGTGGTGCAGCCGGGTGTAGTAGTCCGGGTGCGAGGAGAGCAGCTTGCTCAGCGGGCTCTCCTCCGGGGCGACGCCGTTGTTGAGGGCGGCGAGCGCGGCCGTCTGCCGCTGCTCCTCCTGGTGGAGCTTGCCGAGTACGGAGGCCAGCATCGGGGCGAAGCCGAGGGCGGCGGCGTGCTCGTCGGCGCGGAGTTCGGCGCGGCGGCCGACGGCTGCGAGCGCGTACGGAACACCGAGGATCAGCAGGGGCAGGCCGTACAGGGTGCTTATGGTCGCCATCGCGATGCCGCCGAGGACGAGTAGGACGAAGCCGACGCCGAAGCAGGAGAAGGCGCGGGACACCTGGAAGACGAACACGGAGAACGCGCGCAGGAACCGCCAGGCGATACGGCCCGGCTGCGCGTACCAGTAGCCGAGCAGCCCCGACCAGGCGTGGCCGCCGACGTGGTGGCCCAGCTCGTGGGCCATGACGGCGGCGAGTTCGCCGTTGGGCAGCTCGTTCATGGCGAAGCGGGTGACGCCGACGATGTGGCCGGCGGCGGCCACCGCGTTCAGGCCGTCGCTGTCCTCGACCCAGAGTTCGTAGTTGCGGCCCTCGACGCCCGCGCGGGCGGTGACCTCGCGCCAGACCGGTTCGAGTTTGGCTCGTTCTTGCGGCGTGGGGTGGCGCAGGTGAAGCAGACGGCGCGCGAGCGCGCTTTCGGTGGGCTTGTGGAAGACGAGTGCGCCGCTCAGGATCCAGGCGATGATCACGAGGAAGGCGAGGTCTCCGAAGAAGAGGGAGAACATGCTGACGACGAGGAGGCTGCAGAGGAAGTTCGGCAGGTAGAGGAGGAGGTTGCCCACGGCGGTGGCGTCGGTACGGCGCTGGTGGGCGGCGATGTGGACGCGGCCGCGGTCGGTGGAGATGTGGTGGGGGTGCTCGGTGGAGTCCGGGACGGGCGGACCGGGCGGGCTGGGGGTGCCGGGGTCGGCCGGGGGCCGCTGAGGGGGCGCGTACTGCGGGGGGATGGGCTGGGCGGTGGCCTGCGGGTACGTCGGTGGAGGCTGGGCCGGGGCCGCGCCCGGGTAGACGGGTGGCTGCTGGGCCGGGTCCAGGGGTGAGCCCGGGTAGGCCGGGGGCTGGGCGGCGTCGGGGTACGGGGGTGCCTGGGCGGCGCCCGGGTACGAGGGCGGCTGGGCCGGGCCCGGGTACGGGGGTGCCGTTGCGGCGCCTGGGTACGGCGGCGGTGCCTGCGCGGGCTGAGCGGCCTGCGGGTGGAAGGGGGAGGGTTGCCCGGGATACGCGGGAGCGGACTGCTCGGGGTACGCGGGGCCGGACTGCGAGGGGTACACGGGAGCGGACCGGTCGGGGTATTCGGGGTATGTCGGCGGGATTGATGGCCGGTCCGCTGCCGGCTCGGGGTACGACGGTGGGGCCGAGCGCCGGTCCGCTGCCGGCTCGGGGTACGGCGGCGGATACAGGGGCTGTTCGGAGGGCTCGGGGTGTTCCGGTGGGGACGACGGTGGGTGGGTCATGGTCTTCCTTCAGGTGCCGGGGTGGTGGCTGAGCGGTCCGAACCTGTTCAGCCGATGAGCAGCGAGGCGGGGAGGAGGAGCGTGCCGGCGCAGAACGAGATCAGGCCGGTACGGATCCACTGGTGCTTGCGCGCGGCGATACGGCTCGTCTCGGTGAGCGCCGAGGTGAGCGCGGCCGTGGGATCGCGCTGGGTGTCGGCGAGCGCGGCCTCCAACTGGCCCAGCCGTACGGCCTGTTGGATGTCGCCGAAGTAGGACAGGGGCTGGCCCGGCGTCCAGGGTTCGGAGCGGTAGCGGGGCAGGACGGCAAGGAGCAGCGAGAACAGGGACAGCACCAGGGACGCGGCCCCGGCGCTCCAGACGACGGTGCCGAACGTCGTCAGCGCGGCCGGGTTCCAGTTCCGCCCGGCGAGCAGTCCGCTGAACACCCCGGCGGTCATCCCGAGTGCGGCCACCAGCACGGATGCCTTGCTGTCGGCCCGGGCGATCTCGGTACGGAGGTCCACGAGGAGGCGCTCGCAGAGCTGGATGCGGTCGGTCGGCGCGGCAGGCCCGGCGGGGGCGGCAGGGGTGCCTGGTGGGGGTGGTGCCGGGTTGGTGGCGGGGTCGAGCGTCGTCACGTGCCGCTGCCCGCCCTGTCTTCCTCCTCCTTGAGCCCGGCACCTGGGTCCTCGGCCGGACCGTCCGCCGGCGCGGTCTGCTGCTCGGGGAGGGTCGGGGTGCTGCCGTAGCCCGGGGGCGGCTGCCAGGCGGGGGCGGCGGCGCCGGGGGTCTGGGGAGCGGGCGGGGTGTACGGCTGCTGGTACGGCGGGGGAGTGGGCGGGGCGTAGGCGGGGATCGTGGGGGCGCCGGGGAAGCCGCCGGGGCCCGGGGTGCCGTATGCGGGGGCTGCTCCGTAGGGCGTGGCGAGGCCGGGGCCGGCGGGCTGCGGATGGGCACCCGGGGCCGGGGTGGCCGGCGGCGTCGCCGGCTGGGCGGGGGGCTGGGTGCCCCAGGCGGGGGCGGTGGCCGGCGGCTGGCCCGGAGCGGCACTCGGAGGCGTCGGGGGCTGGGCCGCCTGGGCCTGCGAGGTGGCGCCTGGCCGCTGATCGGCGGGCTCGGCGGCGGGCCGGCCGAAGGCGTGGCCGGGCTGGGCGTGCGAGGGGGCCGGGCTGACGGGGGTGTGGCCGGGTGAGGCGTACGAGGAGTCGAGGCCGCCTGGGACGGGCGGGCCCTGGACGAATCCCGGCTGGCCTGGCTGGCTCGGCGGGATTCCCGGCTGACCCGGCGGGATTCCCGGCTGACCCGGGGGGATTCCCGGCTGGCCCATGGCGTAGCCCGGGTGCGGCGGGAAGCCGGGGGTTCCGGGGGCCCCGGGGATGCCCTGCCCGTACGCCGGGTCCGTCGGGTCGGTGCCCGGCAGCGGGGGCGGGGTCTGTGGGACTCCCGGAAGGCGCTGGTTCAGGATGTCGCTCACCGTGCGCAGCGCCAGCTGCTTCGGTCCCTCCAGTTCGAACTTCTCCGCGTTGTCGCCGTGCAGCAGGTCCTTCACCAGGTCCATCTGGGCCTGGATCATGCGCAGCTGGTCGTCGCGCATGCTCGTCATGACCAGGCGGGAGTCCTCCGGGTGCTGGGCCAGATGGAGGGCCCACTGCTGGACTCCGCCCTGGGACAGGTGCCACTGGTAGTAGGCGACCTTCTCCGCCTCGATCTTCTGCAACTCCAGTTCCTGGTGGCCCTGTTGGATGGAGAGCTGGTGCTGCTGGCTGCTCTGCAGGGCCGCCTGTTCGTAGTCCCAGCGCTGCTGCTGGAGTGCCAGGTGCTGCTGCTGGGCGCCGTACGACATCGAGCGTTCGATCTGGAGTGCGTCCTGCTGACGGTTGCGGCGGTCCACCTCCACGTCGACCTCGGAGCCGCGCTGGGCCGCCCGTACCTGCTCGGTCGCGCTGTGGTCGATCGCCTGGAGGCGGCGCTGGTGGTCGATGTTCTCCTGGTCGCGGCGCAGCCGCAGGGTCCAGGTCGCCTGGAGGCCGGCCGGGGCGCCCAGCGGGCCCAGGACGTTGATCGCCTGGAGAAGCTCCCCCTCCGCCGCCGCGCTCTCCGCGATCGGGAAGCGCCGGCTCACCGGGCGGGCGGCGCGCTGGAGCTCGCCGATGAGCAGGCCGGGCACGTCCCGGTGCCCGCTCTCCACGAACCGGGCCGGGTCGACGACCTGCCAGGACATGTCGATCTCGGCCGAGAACTCGAACGCGTCGTTGTCACTGGGGAGGGTCAGCGTGCCGGAGAACGGGTGCACGCCCATGTCGATCTCGTACACCGCCGTGTAGTGGCGGGCGGCGATCTCGCTGCGGGTCGGGCGGCGGGGCGGGAGGTAGGACTCGTAGCCGCCCTTGGCGGTCGCGAAGACGAGCGCGTGGTCGATCCGGACCGTCGACTTCAGGGACAGTTCGAAGCGCGACAGCTGCCGCACGGTGAGGACCGGGTCGATCAGCTGGGTGTGCCGGTCCGCGGTCTGCTGCCACTCGGGCGGGCGGTTGAAGGCGGGCATCGTGCGTTGCTCCTCGGTGAGCGGGGACGTGACTTACTGGCGGACGGGGAGCGTCGTGAGGAGGCGGGCTGCCACCGCGGGCGGGGCGGCGCCGTCCTCGCCCGGCATCGTCCGCAGGAGGTGGCCCAGGCGCTGGTACTCCGCCGGGGTGGTGACCAGGGTCGGGAGAAGGGCCGCCAGGGCCCATTCCGTGGTGGTGGAGCGGTCGGCGACGAGGACCCACTCGCGCAGCACGTCCAGGGCGTGCCGGGTCGCGTTCGGGTCGCCCAGCGCCGCCCGCCACAGGAACGGGATGCCGTGGGCGGCGGCCGAGCCCTCGGTGGCCGACCGCGCGTACCAGTCGAGGACCAGCGGATGGCCGTACCGCTCGTCGTCCTGGGTGTGGCGGCAGGCGCTGACGAAGCCGTCGATGGTCAGGTCGTGCACCGGGCGGTCGTCGGGCAGGTGCAGCCGCAGTTCCGCGAGGACGCGGTCGCCGGCCTCGGAGAGGAGCAGCAGGGCGACCGCTTCGGCGAGTTCGCGGGCCATCTCGCGGTCGAAGGCGTCCTGGTCGGCGAGGCCCCGGTACAGGCTGCGGGCCGCGGCGCGCAGGGCGGCCAGGGCCTGTTCGGGACGTTCGGCACCGATCAGCGCGTACGCCCGTACGGCCACCCAGCGCAGCCGCCGGTCCTCGCCCTTGGACCACTCGTCGAGGATGCGCGGGATGTTCGGCGTGTCGATGAGGTGGGCGAGGGTGAGCGCGTTGACGGCCACCAGGCGGTGCCGGAAGCGGTTGGAGATCGCCCAGGGTTCGATGACGAGGGCCATGGCCGAGGGCAGATCCGTGCGGGCGAGGACGGCCACCGTGGACGCGGCCCGGGTACGGACGAGAGGGCGGCCGTCGTCGGCCAGCCGGCGCAGCCAGTCGATCAGCGCGGGGCGCGCGGAGGGGTGGCCCGTCCAGACCTCGCGCAGGAGTACGAGGGAGGCGCGGTCGTCGACGAACGCGGCCTTCCGCTGGGTGACCGGGCCCCACTCGGTGTTCTCGTCCTCCTCGTACAGCCGGGCGCGGGCCAGTTGGAGGCGCTTGCCTATGTGGGTGCCGAACACCGGGACGTCGGCGTGCGTGGCCGGGGACTGGGTCTGCTGGAGGAAGCGGTAGAGCAGGTCGCTGAGCTCGGCGGTGAGGGCGTACGGACCGCCGTCGAACGAGGCCAGCGCGACCAGGAACGCCTTGTCGCGCAGATGGACCGACGCCTCGTCCTCCTCGAACCACTCCTGGACCTGGTTCTCCAGCGAGATCAGGGAGAACTGGCCGACGGCGTCCTCGGTGACCTCGCCGGCCGCGAACCGGCCGAGCAGCTGTGCGAAGGCGGCGACCTCGCGGAGCTGGTGACTGCGGCCGAGGAACTCGGTGACGTAAGGGAGTTCGAGCAGTTTCGCGGCCGTGTCGTTGTCGTCGACGCGGCTGCGGAGATGTGCGGCGAGCACCTCGGCCGGAGGCGGCGACCGCCATTCGACGACGGGTACGTCCTCCAGTACGGCGGTGTGGCCGACGGTGACGACGAGGTACGCGTCCCGCGCGGCCAGCCGGTCGCGGGCGGCGAGGAGGTGGTGCTCTCGGAGAGGGCGGTCACGGCGGGTGGCGAGGTCGGCGAGGACATAGCCGCGGGGCTGGTTCCCGGGTTCCTCCGCGGTGTCCGTCGGCGCGGTGAACCTGTCCGCCAGCCCGCTCGGGTCCGTGTCGCGGTCGATCGTGTGTACGGGGGCTGCGCCGAGCCGGTGCAGCAGGGTCAGGGCCGCCGTACGTCTGCCGGTGAAGCGGGCGCCGGACAGGACGAGGACGCGGTCGCGGCGCAGCCGGGCGAGCAGGTCCTCGACGGTCGCCTCGGCGGCGACGAACGAGGCGGCGAGCCGGTCGAGCGTGGACTGCGGGACCTCGCCGGAGGCGGTGGACGGCGCGGAGAACCCGGGTATCGACCACTGGTGGATCTCCGTCTTGGTACCCATGATCACGTCACCGGTGACCCGGCCCCCGCTGACACCGTGCTGGTCGCCGCCGACCAGGCTGCCGCCGAAGCGGGCACGGTCGCCGACGTTCATGCTCCGGGGGCTGTGGTGGATCAGGTCACGCCGGGCCGACCAGGCGGTCTGGGGCCGCTCCTGTTCCTCCGAGCCCTCGGCGCCCTCGGACTCCTTCGCGTCCTTGGCGGCGCCCTCTCTGCCGTCCTTGCCGTCCTTGCCGTCGTCGGAGGCGGGCGGGTCCTCGGGCCCGGAGCGGACGGGGGCCGGTGCCTCCGGGGTGCTCATGAGGCGTCACCCTTGTTGCTGCCGCCCATGTTGACGTCCCCGGTGACTTGACCGCCGCTGACACCGTGCTGGTCGCCGGCCACCACACTGCCGCCGACGTTCACGGCGCCGTTGAAGTTGAAGACGGCGCCCGGCGCGGGGCGGCTCTCCGGCGCCGGGGAGGTGCCCTGCGCGGGGACCCTGGAGGACTCCGCGGCATCCGGGGCGTGTGGCGTCCGCGGTGTCTGCCGTGTCTGTGGCGCCGGGCGGTCCCCCGAACCGCCCGGCGCCTCCCCCGCCCCCGTGTCACGGTGGTCCTGGTCGGCCGTACCGGCCGGCGCCGCCTGGTGGCCGCTGGGCGGCGGGCCGTGCAGCCACGCCCTCATCGGGCCGTTCTTGGTGTCCACCCCGACCGGGTGGAACTCGCCGGCCGGGATGCCGGGGTGGTCGTGCCGTACGACGCCGGTGTACAGGGCGTCCGACACGATCAGGGCGAGGTCGTCAGGGCGTTCGCGCAGCGCCGCCCGCAGCAGCTGGGCGTCCAGCAGCCTGCAGGCGTCGTTCAGGTCGGTGCCGACCCAGCCGTCGTGCTCGTCCACGGCCACGTAACCGGTGGCCACGACCCCGCGCAGCCGGATCTGGGCCGAGCTGGACGCCATCCGGTTGACGACCTTCAACTGTGCCGGGACGTCCACGAGGAGGGCCCGGAGCAGGGCGGTGACCGGGGCGTTCGCGTCGATGAGCTCCATCACGGAGTCGCCCCGGTCGGCGCGCAGACGGCGGGTCTCGTCGATACCGGCGCTCTCCAGCGCGCGGTCGGTGATGTCGTACAGCATGCGCCGCAGGTACGCCTGCTCGACGTCGTCCCGGTCGCTGAACCTCTCGATGTCCAGCAGCAGGATCGTGCGGCTCAGGGGGTCGGTCATGGTCGCCCTTCGACAATGTGCGGGGTGCTTGCAGCAGCGTGGTGGGTGGGGGTGGTGGGGTGTGAGGGCGGATGACGCAGTCGGAGTGTGACGGTGTGCACATACGCTCCGCGGGGCGGGGGGAGTTGGTGTGGGCGCCGATCCGGGGGCTGCCGCCCCCGGACCCCCGCTCCGGCCCTGAACGGGCCTTGTCCTCAATCGCCGGACGGGCTGAGTTGCCCGCACCGGCGCCAAGAAAGCACCCGCCCGCAGAAGCCACGGCATGCAGCCCCTGCACGGACGCCACGGCATGCAGCCCCCGCACACGGAGGCCACCGCACGAAGCCCCCGCACGGAGGTGCGCCGTACGGAAGCCGCCGGACGGAAGCCCCCGCACGCAGCGGCCCGCACGGAGGTGCGCCGCGCGGAAGCCGCCGCACGAAGCCCCCGCACGGAGGTGTGCCGCGCGGAAGCCGCCGCACGAAGCCCCCGCACGGAGGTGTGCCGCGCGGAAGCTGCCGGACGGAAGCCCCCGCACGCAGCGGCCCGCACGGAAGCCCCCGCACGCAGCGGCCCGCACGGAGGTGCGCCGCGCGGAGGCCACCGCACGAAGCCCCCGCACGGAGGTGTGCCGCACGGAAGCCCCCGCGCACAGCGGCCCGCACGGAAGCCCCCGCACGCAGCGGCCCGCGCGGAGGTGCGCCGCACGAAGCCGCCGCGCCGAGCGCGCCCCCGTATCCCGGCTCACCCCTTCTCATCCCTCCGCCGCGGCGATCCTTCGCAAGATGTCCGGTCTGCGTATCAGCAGTGCCCGCCTCCCCGTCTCCACCGCCTCCTTCTCTCGCAGTTCCCTCAGCAGTCGTTGGACCATCTCCCTCGACGCGCCCACCGAACCCGCCAGTTCCTGCTTGCTCAGGGGGACCGAGAGTTCGATTCCCTCGGGGGTGCGGCGGCCGTGGGTGCGGGCCAGGTCCAGGAGGAGGATCGCGAAGCGTTCTCGGACGTTCATGGACGCGAACTCCAGGCGGCGGCGGTCCGCGGCTCGGGTGCGGTCGGCCGTCAGGCCCAGGAGTGCGAACGAGACGGCTGGTGAACGGCCCAAGAAGTCCTTGAACCGTTCGTGTTCGACCGCCACCGCCCGTACCGCCTCCAGCGCGGTCACCGTGGCCGAGCGGGGGCGGCCGGTGAGCGCCGCCGACTCGCCGACTATGTCGCCGGGGCCACGCAGTGAGAGGAGCGCCTCGTAGCCGTTGGCGGCGGAGGCCGTCACCTTCGTCCAGCCCTGGACGAGGAACAGGACGTGGGAGGAGGGCTCGCTCTGGTGGATCAGGGCGACCCGGGTGGCGAAATTCAGCTCCCGGCCCAGGGACAGGAGCGCCGTGCGGTCGTGCTGTTCGAGGCGGGCGAGGAAGGGCACCCGGTCGTCCAGGCCCCCGTCGTCCAGTGAGTACGCGGCCGTCCTCATCACGCTCTGCCCCCGAATCGTCGCAGCGGACGGATCAAGGTACTGAACGGGCAGCTCCCCGGAGCTGTAAAGGGCGCGATTCAGCCACCTCGGCTCGCAAGCGGCCAAAAGCAGGCGCAAGCTGGCACAAGCAGTCAAAGAAGGGTTCGGAAGTGGCCTCGGGCCCGGCGTGTCGTAGCGGCCTTCATTTGTTTTGACCGAAGTCGTTGAGGTAGGTACGCTCAGACCTTGTGCCTGGGGTGTGCCCTGGCCCTCGTGCGTGCCTTCGAACCGCACGGGGAGCCGTAAGCGGCCACCGCGATCTGCGCCCTTTCCGCCTCGCGGCGGGAATCCGCAGTATCCGACACACCCGACCGCGTGGGTCGGCGACGTTCCAGGTTAGCTTCACCATCGGCACACAGAAACCGGAGAAGTAGTGCCTACGATCCAGCAGCTGGTCCGGAAGGGCCGGCAGGACAAGGTCGAGAAGAACAAGACGCCCGCGCTCGAGGGTTCTCCCCAGCGCCGTGGTGTCTGCACGCGTGTGTTCACGACCACCCCGAAGAAGCCGAACTCGGCCCTGCGTAAGGTCGCGCGTGTGCGTCTGACCAGCGGGATCGAAGTCACCGCTTACATTCCGGGTGAGGGACACAACCTGCAGGAGCACTCCATCGTGCTCGTGCGTGGTGGCCGTGTGAAGGACCTGCCCGGTGTTCGCTACAAGATCATCCGCGGCTCCCTTGACACCCAGGGTGTCAAGAACCGCAAGCAGGCCCGCAGCCGCTACGGCGCCAAGAAGGAGAAGTAAGAATGCCTCGTAAGGGCCCCGCCCCGAAGCGCCCGGTCATCATCGACCCGGTCTACGGTTCTCCTCTTGTCACGTCGCTGATCAACAAGGTGCTGCTGAACGGCAAGCGCTCCACCGCCGAGCGCATCGTGTACGGCGCCATGGAGGGCCTGCGCGAGAAGACCAGCAACGACCCGGTCATCACGCTGAAGCGCGCGCTGGAGAACATCAAGCCGACCCTCGAGGTCAAGTCCCGCCGTGTCGGTGGTGCGACGTACCAGGTTCCGATCGAGGTCAAGCCCGGTCGCGCCAACACGCTCGCGCTGCGCTGGCTGGTCGGTTACTCCCGCGCCCGTCGCGAGAAGACCATGACCGAGCGTCTGCTCAACGAGCTTCTCGACGCTTCGAACGGCCTCGGAGCGGCCGTGAAGAAGCGCGAGGACACCCACAAGATGGCCGAGTCCAACAAGGCCTTCGCGCACTACCGCTGGTAGTCGCTACCCCCATCGAGACCGAGAGAAGACCGAAGCCTTATGGCTACCACTTCACTTGACCTGGCCAGGGTCCGCAACATCGGGATCATGGCCCACATCGACGCGGGCAAGACGACCACCACCGAGCGGATCCTCTTCTACACCGGCGTCAGCTACAAGATCGGTGAGGTCCACGACGGCGCCGCGACCATGGACTGGATGGAGCAGGAGCAGGAGCGTGGCATCACGATCACCTCTGCTGCGACCACCTGTCACTGGCCGCTGGAAGACGTCGACCACACCATCAACATCATCGACACCCCCGGGCACGTCGACTTCACCGTCGAGGTGGAGCGTTCGCTCCGCGTCCTCGACGGCGCCGTCACCGTGTTCGACGGCGTCGCCGGTGTCGAGCCGCAGTCCGAGACGGTGTGGCGTCAGGCCGACCGTTACGGCGTGCCGCGCATCTGCTTCGTCAACAAGCTCGACCGGACCGGCGCGGAGTTCCACCGCTGCGTGGACATGATCAAGGACCGCCTCGGCGCGGTTCCGATCATCATGCAGCTGCCGATCGGCGCCGAGATGGACTTCAAGGGCGTTGTGGACCTGGTCCGCATGAAGGCGCTCGTGTGGTCCGCCGAGGCGGCGAAGGGCGAGATGTACGACGTCGTCGACATCCCCGCCACGCACGCCGAGGCTGCCGAGGAGTACCGCGGCAAGCTGGTCGAGACCGTCGCGGAGAACGACGACGAGATCATGGAGCTGTTCCTGGAGGGCCAGGAGCCCACCGAGGAGCAGCTGTACGCCGCGATCCGTCGTGTCACCATCGCGTCCGGCAAGTCCGACGGCGTCACCGTCACCCCGGTGTTCTGTGGCACCGCGTTCAAGAACAAGGGCGTCCAGCCCCTGCTCGACGCGGTCGTGCGCTACCTGCCGACCCCGCTCGACGTCGAGGCCATCGAGGGTCACGACGTCAAGGACCCCGAGGTCGTCGTCAAGCGCAAGCCGTCCGAGGACGAGCCGCTGTCCGCGCTGGCGTTCAAGATCATGAGCGACCCGCACCTCGGCAAGCTCACCTTCGTCCGGGTTTACTCGGGCCGCCTGGAGACCGGCACCGCGGTGCTGAACTCCGTCAAGGGCAAGAAGGAGCGCATCGGCAAGATCTACCGCATGCACGCGAACAAGCGTGAGGAGATCGACGCGGTGGGCGCCGGCGACATCGTCGCCGTGATGGGTCTGAAGCAGACCACGACCGGTGAGACCCTCTGTGACGACAAGAACCCGGTGATCCTGGAGTCCATGGACTTCCCGGCGCCGGTCATCCAGGTCGCCATCGAGCCGAAGTCCAAGGGTGACCAGGAGAAGCTGGGTGTCGCCATCCAGCGTCTCGCGGAGGAGGACCCCTCCTTCCACGTTCACTCGGACGAGGAGACCGGCCAGACCATCCTCGGTGGTATGGGCGAGCTGCACCTCGAGGTGCTGGTCGACCGTATGAAGCGCGAGTTCCGCGTCGAGGCCAACGTCGGCAAGCCGCAGGTCGCCTACCGTGAGACGATCCGCAAGGTCGTCGAGCGCGTGGACTACACCCACAAGAAGCAGACCGGTGGTACCGGTCAGTTCGCCAAGGTGCAGATCGCGATCGAGCCCATCACCGAGTCCGACGGCCCGGCGTACGAGTTCGTCAACAAGGTGACCGGTGGCCGTATCCCGCGGGAGTACATCCCGTCGGTGGACGCCGGTGCGCAGGAGGCCATGCAGTTCGGCATCCTCGCGGGCTACGAGATGACGGGCGTCCGCGTCACGCTTCTCGACGGTGCCTACCACGAGGTCGACTCCTCCGAACTGGCGTTCAAGATCGCCGGCTCGCAGGCCTTCAAGGAGGCCGCCCGCAAGGCGTCCCCCGTGCTCCTCGAGCCGATGATGGCCGTCGAGGTCACCACGCCCGAGGAGTCGATGGGTGATGTCATCGGCGACCTCAACTCCCGCCGTGGCCAGATCCAGGCCATGGAGGAGCGCAGCGGCGCCCGCGTCGTGAAGGGCCTCGTGCCCCTCTCGGAGATGTTCGGCTACGTCGGTGACCTCCGCAGCAAGACCTCGGGTCGCGCAAGCTACTCGATGCAGTTCGACTCCTACGCCGAGGTTCCCCGGAACGTCGCCGAGGAGATCATCGCGAAGGCCAAGGGCGAGTAACACACCCCGTTTACACGCTTTAGGCTTGACACCGACCGCCGGGGGAAACCCGGGAGGGAAAACCCCGGCGGGCGGCATCCCAGCAAAGATCACCTGGCGCCGATGAGTAAGGCGTACCAGAACCACTCCGCAGGAGGACCCCAGTGGCGAAGGCAAAGTTCGAGCGGACTAAGCCGCACGTCAACATCGGCACCATCGGTCACATCGACCACGGTAAGACGACCCTCACGGCCGCCATTACCAAGGTGCTGCACGACAAGTACCCCGACCTGAACGAGGCCTCGGCCTTCGACCAGATCGACAAGGCTCCTGAAGAGCGTCAGCGCGGTATCACCATCTCCATCGCGCACGTCGAGTACCAGACGGAGGGTCGTCACTACGCCCACGTCGACTGCCCGGGTCACGCGGACTACATCAAGAACATGATCACCGGTGCCGCCCAGATGGACGGCGCGATCCTGGTCGTGGCCGCCACCGACGGCCCGATGCCGCAGACCAAGGAGCACGTGCTCCTGGCCCGCCAGGTCGGCGTGCCGTACATCGTCGTCGCCCTGAACAAGGCCGACATGGTGGACGACGAGGAGATCCTGGAGCTCGTCGAGCTCGAGGTCCGTGAGCTCCTCTCCGAGTACGAGTTCCCGGGCGACGACCTGCCGGTCGTCAAGGTCTCGGCGCTCAAGGCGCTCGAGGGCGACGCCGAGTGGGGTCAGTCGGTTCTCGATCTCATGCAGGCCGTCGACGACGCCATCCCGACCCCCGAGCGTGACGTCGACAAGCCGTTCCTCATGCCCGTCGAGGACGTCTTCACGATCACCGGTCGCGGTACGGTCGTCACCGGCCGTATCGAGCGTGGTGTCCTGAAGGTCAACGAGACCGTTGACATCATCGGCATCAAGCAGGAGAAGACCACCACCACGGTCACCGGCATCGAGATGTTCCGCAAGCTGCTCGACGAGGGCCAGGCCGGTGAGAACGTCGGTCTGCTCCTCCGTGGCATCAAGCGCGAGGACGTCGAGCGCGGCCAGGTCATCATCAAGCCGGGCTCGGTCACCCCGCACACCTCGTTCGAGGCGCAGGCCTACATCCTGTCCAAGGACGAGGGCGGCCGTCACACGCCGTTCTTCAACAACTACCGCCCCCAGTTCTACTTCCGCACCACGGACGTGACCGGCGTCGTGACCCTCCCCGAGGGCACCGAGATGGTCATGCCGGGCGACAACACCGAGATGAGCGTCGAGCTCATCCAGCCCATCGCCATGGAAGAGGGCCTGAAGTTCGCCATCCGTGAGGGTGGCCGGACCGTGGGCGCCGGCCAGGTCATCAAGATCAACAAGTAATCGCTTGTTGGCTTGACAGCCTGACCCGGTAGCTCTCACGAGCTTCCAGAGGAGGCCCGTACGACTTCGGTCGTGCGGGCCTCTTTGCTGTTACGAAACTATTCGGCGCGCACGACCCGTTCCCCCCGCTGGTCACTCCCTTCACTATTTGTCATGCCACTGACCAAATTCGGCGGAGGGGTGGGTACGTTCATGTCTGGGTCCGTCAGCCGCAGGGCTGTGCTCGGTGTGGGGGCCGGTCTCGCGGCGGTGCCGGTGCTGTCGGGGGTCGCGCGGGCCGGGGAGAGTGCGGCGCGGCGCACGGACTCCGGTGCGTACATCTCGTTCACCGGCGGCGCGTTCGCGGTCGTCGGGGCGCCGGTCGTCGTCAGCGCCGAGGACCACCCCGGAGTCGTACGGGTCGCCGGTGACCTGCGGGACGACATCGAACGCGTCACGGGGATACGTCCGGGCGCGACCGTCGCCCGTGAGGTGATCCTCGTCGGCACCATCGGCCGCAGCCCGCTGATCGACGGTCTGATCCGCTCCGGCAAGCTGGACGTCACGGGCATCGCCGGGCGCTGGGAGACCTCGCTGCAGACGGTCGTGGAGCGCCCGATGCCCGGGGTTGAGCGCGCACTTGTCATCGCGGGCAGCGACCCGCGCGGCACGATCTTCGGCGCGTACGACGTCTCGTACGGCATCGGCGTCTCGCCCTGGTACTGGTGGGACGACGTGCCGCCGGTCCACCGCGACGCCGTGTACGTCCTGCCGGGCAGGCACACGCAGGGCACCCCGGCCGTGAAGTACCGCGGGATCTTCATCAACGACGAGAACCCGGCGCTCGGGACCTGGGCGCCGAGGTTCTTCGGCCCCGGAAAGGCCCCCGGCCACCCCGGAGGCTTCAACTCCGCCTTCTTCTCCCGTGTCTTCGAGGTGCTGCTGCGCCTCAAGGCGAACTATCTCTGGCCGGCCGTCTGGGGCCGGGCGTTCGCCGAGGACGACCCGGAGAACCACGCCCGCGCGAAGGCGTACGGCATCGTCATGGGCACCTCCCACGAGGCGCCGATGATGCGGGGCATCGAGGAGTGGAACCGGCACGCGGTACCGGCCGTACGCGACAGCGCGGGGAATGTGGTGACTCCGGGCCGGGACCCGTACGGGGGCACCGGCGAGTGGTCGTACCGCCGCAACGCGGAGGCGATCCGGGCGTACTGGCGCGACGGCATCCGGCGGATGGTCGACCAGGACTTCGAGGGCGTCGTCACCCTGGGCATGCGCGGCAACGGCGACACGAGCCTGCCGGACGGCGACGGCATCGAGCTGATGCGCGAGATCATCGAGACCCAGCGCGGGATCATCGCCGAGGTGACCGGGAAGCCCGTAGGGGAGACCCCGCAGGTGTGGACCCTGTACAAGGAGGTCCAGCGCTACTGGGACCGCGGGCTACGCGTCCCCGACGATGTCACCGTCGTCCTGACCGACGACAACTGGGGCAACATCCGCAAGCACCCCAACCCGGCGGAACCGGCGAGAAGCGGCGGCTACGGCCTCTACTACCACTTCGACTACGTGGGCGTCGGCCGCAACTACAAGTGGGTGGACACCACCAACCTCCACAACCTCTGGGACCAGCTCCACCAGGCCCACGCCTACGGCAACCACGGCCTGTGGGTGGCCAACGTGGGCGACCTGAAGGGCAACGAACTCCCGACCGAGTTCTTCCTGAACTACGCCTGGAACCCGACCCGTTGGGATCTGTCCGACCTGGAGGAGTGGGAACGCCGGTACGCCCGCCAGAACTTCGGCGCCGAGCACGCGACGGCGATCGCCTCCGTCCTCGCCGAGTACGGGCGGCTCCAGGCCCGCCGCAAGCCGGAGCTGCTGAACCGCCGGATCACCCTGAACCCGGCGAAGGACCCGACGAAGGACGAGTCGGCGATCGTCTACGACGACCAGGAGACCCCTTTCGCCTTCGGGCACCGGGAGTTGGAGCGGGCGACGGAGGACTGGCGGCGGCTGGGGAAGGAGGCCGAACGGGTACGCAGGCGCCTGCCCGCCCGGCTCCAGGACGCGTGGTACGAGCTCGTCGGGTACGCGGTGGAGGCGTCCGTCAACCTGTACGGCCTGCGCGAGGCCGAGTTCAAGAACCTGCTGTACGCGGCCCAGGGGCGCGCGGCGACGAACGACCGCGCGGCGGAGGCGGAAGCAGGCCTGGAACGGGACTTCGCACTCGCCGCCCGCTTCAACCACCAGGTGGCGGGCGGCAAATGGGAGGGCTTCCAGACGCAGCCGCACATCGACTACGGGGACGTCGAACGGTACGGACCCAACGCGCCCTGGCAGCAGCCCGAGAAGAACAACGTGGCGCTCCCGGACGTGCTGTTCCCGGCGGTGCGGCGGCTGGAGCTGCCGGAGAGCGCCGAGTTGGGGGTCTCCGTCGACGGGTCCGAGGACTCGGGGGAGTGGTGGCCGGGGGGTTCCTCGGCACCGGCCGCGCTCCCCCTGTTCAGCCCGTACCAGACACGCCCCGACCAGTACATCGAGGTGTTCAACCGGGGGCGTACGCCGTTCGAGTACCGGGTGGAGTCGTCGGCGCCGTGGCTGGTGGTGGACCGGCCGAGGGGGCGGGTCGAGCAGCAGGTGCGGCTGCGGGTGTCGGTGGACTGGGCCCGGGTGCCGGACGGCCGTACGGAGGCCGCGTTGACGGTGTCGGGTGCGGGTGCGGGGGCGTCGGTGACGGTCGCGTGCGTGGCCCAGAAGCCGTCGCGGAGGGAGCGCCGGGGACTGCGGGGGTTCGTGGAGGCCGGGGGTTATGTGGCGATCGATGCCGACAACTACTCGCGGGCGAAGGGGACTTGGCGCCGACTGGACCGCATCGGCCGTACGGGGGCCGGGATGACCCCCTGGCCGGTGACGGCTCCTCGCCAGACCCCCGGTGGGGCATCGGCGGCACGGCTGGAGTACGAGGTCAGCCTGCTGTCGGCGGGCGAGGTGACGGTGTGGGCCTACCTCTCGCCGCGCAACCCGACGCTCGCGACGGGCGGGCTGCGCTACGCGGTCTCGTTCGACGAGGCCGAGCCGCGGCAGGTCGACATCCACGCGGTGACGGGTGCGGACGACGGCCTGATGAACAAGCAGTGGGCGCGCCACACCTCCGACAACGTGAACGTGACGGCGACCAGGCACACGGTGACGGCGCCGGGCGTCCACCGGCTGAAGTTCTGGGCGGTCGACCCGACGGTGGTGGTGCAGCGGCTGGTGATCGACACGGGCGGGCTGACACCGACGTATCTGGGACCGCTGGAGAGCCACCGCGTCCGCTGAGCACGGCAGGCAGTACACCCATATGACAAGTAGTGAGGGGACCCGTACATGAACGTCTTCCGCATGCCCGTTTCCATGGCGGTGCTGGGTGCGACGCTGGCGATCACCGGCGCGGCTGCGCAGCCGGCCTCCGCGCACCCGGATCCCGTCCCGCTGAGGGCGCTGGCGGCCGGCACCGGCGTACGCATCGGCACTGCCGTGGACATGGCGGCGCTGGCCGACGACACGACGTACCGGAGGACGACGGCCCGGGAGTTCAACTCGGTGACCGCCGAGAACGTCATGAAGTGGGAGTCGGTGGAGCCGACCCGGGGGACGTACGACTGGCGGCCGGCGGACGACCTGGTCCGCTTCGCGCGGGCGCACGGGCAGGCGGTACGGGGGCACACGCTGGTGTGGCACAACCAGCTGCCGGGATGGCTGACGACGGGGGTCGCCGACGGCTCGATAGGGGCGCGGGAGCTCCGAGGCATCCTGCGGGACCACATCACCAAGGAGGTGAAGCGGTACAAGGGCCGGATCTACCAATGGGACGTGGTGAACGAGGTGTTCGAAGAGGACGGCTCCCTCCGGAACACGATCTGGCTGCGCGAACTGGGTCCGAACTACATCGAGGACGCCTTCCGCTGGGCCCACGCGGCCGACCCCAAGGCCAAGCTGTTCCTGAACGACTACAACGTGGAGGGCGTCAACGCGAAGTCGACGGCCTACTACGACCTGGCGAAACGCCTCCGGGCGGCCGGGGTCCCGGTCCAGGGCTTCGGCATCCAGGGCCACCTGGCCATCCAGTACGGCTTCCCGGGCCTGGTCGCCGAGAACCTCGCCCGCTTCGAGAAGCTGGGCATGCAGACGGCGTTCACGGAGGTGGACGTACGGATGATCCTGCCGGTGACCGAGGAGAAACTGGCGACGCAGGCGACGTACTTCCGGGGCCTGCTGGACGCGTGCGTCCAGGCGCGCCGGTGCACGTCGTTCACGGTGTGGGGGTTCAGCGACAAGTACTCGTGGGTGCCGGGCGTCTTCGGCGGCCAGGGCGCGGCGACACTGATGGACGAGGGGTACGGACGAAAGCCGGCGTTCGCGGCGGTGGGGGAGGGGTTGGGGGGTGCTTCGCTAAATTCCCGGTAATGATTCACGATCCCCTCTCCTGTGGAGCAGGTTCTGTGTGGCGTGGACGTAGGCCTCCCCGATAACTTCGGTGTCTTGATCGCACTGTTGTTTCACGTGTTCCACGGGGGAACCTCCATGAGTGACCTGCGTCTCGACGACACCATATTCGCGGACCTGAAGAAGACCTTCTCCTCGATAAGCGACCGCGTGGAGGCGACCCGGCGCAGCCTGCGCAGCGCGGACGCCTCGTGCGTCGGCGAGAGCGGGCTGGTCGAGGACGTGCAGGACTTCGCCGACGACTGGGGCTACGGCATCAAGCAGCTCGGCAAGCACACGCAGGGCGCGGTGAAGATGATCAACAAGATCGCCGAGACCTTCGACGGGCTCGACCTGGAACTGGCCGAGTCCCTCAAGGCCGCCAAGGCCTCCAAGAAGGGCAAGTGACGTGGCGGGAACGCGGGTTGTCCCGCCGAGCATAGGTTGGGACCCCACCCCGGGAGACGTCGAGGACACCCGGGAACTCGCCAGGCGGCTCGGCAAGCTGGCAACCGAACTTGGTACGGCGCTGGGGGAGTTGGAGCGGATCGAGTGCGGCGCCTGGAAGGGCAAGACCGCGATCGCGTTCACGGAGTACATCGGCGAGGACGTCACCCCGCTCATCCGCAAGAGCCATGACTCCTTCGACAAGGCCTCGCGTGCACTGCATCGCTGGGCGGGCGAACTCCAGGAGTTCCAGGAGGAGACGGCCCGCCTGGACAAGTCGGCCAAGGAGAAGCTCGAGGCCAAGTCGACGGCCAAGGAGGGCACTGATGAGTACGGCAAGGCCTCCGGTGACGTCAACGGGGTCATCCAGAAGGTCCACGAACTGGAGGAGCGTTACCGGAGGGCCGCCGGCCACATCAGCAAGGAGCTGGACAAGGCCGCCGACATCGCCCCCGACGAGCCCGGCTTCTGGGACAAGCTGGGTACGGGTATCGCCGATGCGTGGGGTGCTACGGGGGACTGGCTCAAGGAGCACGCCGACCTGATCAAGACGATCGGTGACGTGCTGGGCGACGTCACCGCGGTGCTGGGCATGCTGGCCATCGTCACGCTTCCCTTCCCACCCCTGGCGGCCATCTTCGGCACGGCGGCGCTCATCGGCGCGGGGCTGACGCTGGCGGCTCATGGCATCGCCAAGGCGGCGGGGGCGGATGTGAGCTGGATGCAGCTCGGGCTTGATTCTTTGGGGTTGTTGCCGGGGATCGGGATGTTCGGGAAGGGGGTCAAGGTGGTCGGCGAGGCCAAGGCCATTGCCACTGCGGCCAAGCTCGGAAAGGGCTTTGAGGCCACCAAGGTCGCCGGTAGTTCGCGGGTCCTGATGGCTTGGGGCAAGGATGCCACCGCGGGACTCACGGGAGGGCGTGGGTTGGGCAACCTGGTTCGGATCGGGGGTTCTTCTCGCGAGGTGTACGAGGTCGCGCATGCAGGTAGCGGCTTGATGTCCCGTATGGGGGGGCTTTCCGTCGCGGGATATCACCAAGGCCAGTTGATCGGCACCAAGGGGGCCGGCGTCCTGGGGATGAAGCTTGACCCGTTCGGAGCCGGAGGCATAGCTCTCGACGCAGGACTCAAGATTGCGCCCAAGATCTACGCGCACGTGACGGGTGACTAGTGCGTTGGACGCTGTGTGGCAGGGTGACGCGTGGAAGCGCCGTCCCCGTGGTCGCGTCGAGGGAGGACTCGTACGGATATGAGCATCTGGCAACCTGAAGCGGACGAGACGCTGATCGCTCGCGCGCCCGTCGCCTTCGCTACCGGCGAGGCCACGCCTGTCAGTGGAATGCGCTGGTTTCGGGACAACCAGCGCAATGACATTCAGGATGAACTCGCCGGCTGGCCCAAAGGACCTACGTTCACGGCCCGTTCGGCGGGTGACACGGCGGCCCGGAATACCGCCAAGGGAGTCTTGGCGGCCGCAGGCGTTGCCATCAAGGGCTTTCTCTCCTCCCACGGAGGGAGTATCGGCGGCACCCCCGGCCTTGCGGGCAACGGTACGGACATCTCGCACGACCACGCGGATGAAATCGACGACTTCCCCGTCATGTGGGCTGCGCCAGGCACGATCGCCCGCACTCTGCCCTGGCAATTGGACCCTGCCCGCTCCTCCGAGAAGCACTACCGGACACACGCGGTCATCACTGACCGTCGACTCGCGATCGTCGGCTTCCCTTATATCAAGGGCAACGACAGCCTGATTGACGATGAATTGCTGTGGGAGACGCCTCGGTCGAGCATTGAGAGAGTCGAGCTGCGAGATTTCAAGCTCGGACGCGACGCGAAGATTGTCTTTGGTGACGGCTCATGGTGCAGGCTGAAAAGTGTCAACCGAGAACGGCTCACTCGATACCTCATCGAGTCCCTCGACTTCTTTCCACTGGACTCCCTCACCCCGGCGCAGCGGAACACCGCCGAAGCTTTCGCGGCGGCCCAAGCACCGGATGCCGAACTGCCGTTGGTGAAGCGGAATCCGTGTGGATGTTTCCGGATCGAGGTTGTGGCGCTGAGCACGGTTGACGCGTTCTTCGGCCACTCCGGTATCCGCACCGTCATGGATGAGAGCGGTGCCGAAGTCAAGCCCATGGAGCGCCATCCAGAAGACCTGCTGACCTGACACTCCGCCGCACTCGATCAGAACGGCCCTCAACGCCAGATGCTCCCCTCCGCCGACTCCACGAACGCCCAGCACGTCAGTCCCGCCAACGGCGACCTCCCGCCCCTCTGGTTCCTGGCCCCGGAGGGTTTCTTCGCCCTGCCCGTCGCAGCCACCCCCGAAGAACGCGCCGCCCGCGCCCACTCCTTCGTGCGAGAGCTGTACTCCCGGGGCGACGAGAACATCTGGGAGCCCGCCGCCCCGTACTACGAGGCGATAGCCGAGATGATGGGCAACACCGGTGTCTCGTACGCCGCGATGGGTCTGTTCTCCACGGCCGAGGAGGACGACTCCGACGGGACCAGGTACGAGCCTTCCGAAGGCGTCGCCCAGTGTGCCCTCACCGTGGCCATCTCCCCGACAGACCAAGCACCCGGCGACACCGACACGGTCGCCCAGGGCATCCTCGCGACGCTCTCAAACGACCCGTACAACGACGCCATCTGGCTCGACCTGCCGTGTGGACCGGCGGTCTCGTGCATCACGGTGCGCGAGTACGACCTCAACCCGGACATGACGGCCGACGGCCAGGAGGCGAAACTCCTCACCGGACAGATACAGGTCCATGTTCCTTTTCCCACGGGCCCGTTCACCGCGGTTTTCACTCTCTACACGGCATCCATGGACCACTGGAATCAGATCTACGGACTCATGACGGCCATTCTCCAGACCCTCTCGTTCGTCGACCCGGTTGCGGAGCCGGTGGAGAAGAACTGAGGTGCTCATGGACTGGAATCCCCCCGCCGACGAAGACCAGCTCTACCGAATTACCGTCAAGTTCGCGACCGGTGTGGCTCCCGCGGTCTCCGGCAGCAGATGGTTCCGGGACCCCGAGCGCAACGACATCCAGGGTGAACTGACCGGATGGCCTGCGGGCCCCGTTTTCACTCCGCGTACGGCGGGCGATCAGACCGCGCGTCGTGTCGGACGTGGCTTCCTCTCCGCGATCCCCGTGATCGCGAACATCATCGCCAACATCGGCGGAGCCGGCGGCTCGCCCTTTGGCAGCGGTGCTGGATCGGGCAAGCCGGAGGAACCGGAGAACGAGGTCGACGACTTCCCCGTAATGTGGGCCGCCCCGGCGCGCTCGCCCGCGCGGTGCCGTGGGAGCTTGATCCCGGGCGTCGCCCGGAGGGGTACCTCACTGATCTCGTGCTGACCAGTCGGCGACTGCTCTTCCTGGACGAAGTCGGCGTCTTGGCGGAATTTCCACGGGAATCCATCGCCGGGGCCCGGAAAATGGAGTACAGCCGACTCGGTGCGGATATACGGATCACATTTGCCGATGACTCCTGGATTCGCCTCTTCACGGGTAACCCGACAAACGCTGAGAGACTCGCCGGGATTCTCAGCGGAGCGGTACAGGCAGTTCCCGAAAGCGCCCTCACGGAGGCGCAGCGCGAACGGGTGTCCCGCTTCATGGCCAACCTGCGCCGCCCCACACAGCCGCCTGTGTACACCAGGTACCCCAGCGGAATCGTCCGCGTCGAAGTCTGTCTCCGTTCCAAAGCCGGTAAGGATCTCGTCGACGTGACGGGGATCCTGATGGACGACGACGGCGAACCGGCTCCGCCGAAGCCGGGCGATTTGTAGGCGCCCTCACCCCACCCCACACTCCGCCCAAACCGTCTTCCGAGGCCGCGGCCCCAGCTCCACCCCCCACCGCTCCGCCAACGCCCCCACGATCACCAGCCCCCGCCCCGACTCACTCTCCGGCCCCACCACCCGCACCCCCGGCAACACGTCGTCCCGCGTATCCGTCACCTCGATGCGCAGGGTGGCGCCGACGACGTACAGCGCGAGCCGGAAATCGCGGCCCGGTACGCGGCCGTGGGTCACCACGTTCGCCGCGAGTTCGGCGACGAGGTGCTCGGCGGGGTCCAAGGGGAGTCCCCAGTCACGGAGTTGCCGCACGGCGAGTGGGCGGGCCTGCCGGGCTCCACGGGGCGTGGGCGGCAGGAGGGCGCTGAAGTTGCGGAGGGGGCCGGTGCGTTGGGTTCGGTGATCGGCGATTTCTTGGTTCATGTCACTCAGCGTGGCCGATCGTGCTTGCCTTGACGTGCGGTGACGCCGGTGCGTATCCGTGCTGTCCGGTTCTTGTCTCGCACTGTCTCGGCTGTCTCGGGTGACGTGCGGGTACGGGTGCGCGTTGGAGGTGGGTGGGCATGAGCAACGAAGGTATGGACGAGGCTGGCTGGGACATCGAGCCCGGAGACGACAGTGCGCCCTTGATGGAGGGGCTTGGGCGACTCGTCAAGTTCTGCCGGGAGCAGGCCGGGATGCGGGTGGCCGACTTCGCCCAAGCCATGGGGTACGGCGAGGACATGATCCGCAAGATCGAGCGTGGGGCACGGATTCCAAGGGTGGAGTTCCTGGATCATGCTGACGATGTTCTGAACGCGCACGGGCATCTGAGGTCCTTCAAGGAGGACGTGGAGAAGGCTCAGTACCCGAAGAAGGTGCGCGAGCTGAAGAAGATGGAGGACCGGGCCGTCGAGATGTTGCTGTACAGCAACCACAACATCCATGGCCTGTTGCAGACACGGGAGTTCGCGCAGGCGCTGCTCGGGACATGGCGGCCCAAGCTCTCGACGCAGGACCTGGATCGGGCGGTCGCTGGGCGCATGGCGCGGCAGACCGTGTTCCAGCGGGAGCCTGCTGCGGAGCTCAGTTTTGTCCAGGAACAGGTGACTCTCGAACGTCCCATCGGCGGGACAATGGTGCTGCGGCAACAGCTGGAACACCTGCTGGAGGTCGCCCAGTTGCCGAACGTCGAGTTCCAGGTGATGCCGACCGCACGTGCGGATCACCCGGGAACGGGCGGTCGCATCCAGGTGCTGAAATTCGGGGACGGTACGGGAGCGGGGCGCACCGACGACGAGTTCGGCGGACGGCCGGTCTCCAGCCCGAGGCAGCTCCAGATCCTCGAACTGCGGTATGGCATCATCCGAACTCAGGCGCTCTCCCCGGGGGAGTCGCTGGCCTTCATCGAGCAAGCGCTGGGAGCACTATGAGCGCCACGGAACTCAACTGGTTCAAGAGCAGCTACAGCGACAGCAGCAACCCCAGCGACTGCATCGAGATAGCCACCACCCCCACCCTCATCCACATCCGCGATTCCAAATCCCCCCAGGGCCCCCATCTCACCCTCGCCCCCACCGCCTGGGCCGAGTTCATCGATCACACCGCTGTACCCTTTCCGCTCCCATAGGACATCGGAGAGGTGTGCACGAACGCACGAATACGCAGCCGAAGACGGACCGCCGCCGCGATCGCGACAGCCGGAGTCCTCGCGCTCTCGGTGCTCAACGCGCCGGCCGCGCAGGCGAGGGACACGGGCATCGTGCTGTCGGGCCTGGTGATCAACAACGGCAAGCCGATCGTGGTCGGGAATTCGCGGGTGGTGGAACCGCCCACCCGCTTCAACATCGCACTGCCGGCCGGGTACAGCACGGACAACCCGTCCCGCTATGAGGCGCACCCCTTCCTCTACCGGGGAAACATCACGCACGCGGCCGACAGCGGAGACAACTACCTGGGGCCGGGCGGGTACATCTGTTACGAGCTCGACGCCCACAGGGCCCGTTGCGAGGGCGCGATGTACATCGACCCCCCGGCGCGTGACACGATCGCCGACAACAACGACGACGCCACCAAGTGGAAGACCGGGGTGGCCCTCCGTCTGTTCCCGGCCGGCGATGGACCTGTCATCGCCCAGGAGTACGAGACAAGGCCCGGCAGCGTCTCCCTGAGGCGGGCCGCGAAGGTCACCGTCGATGCCACGCCGGAGCCGGTGGCCAAGGGCAGGAAGATCACCGTCAAGGGCAAGCTCACCCGGGTGAACTGGACCACCGGCAGGACCGGCCCCTACGCCGGCAGCACGGTCAGTCTCCAGTTCCGCGCCAAGAACGCCACGACCTTCAAGACGCTCAAGAAGGTCACCACCAACAGCGCGGGTGCCCTTCGCACCACGGTCACGGCCTCCACGGACGGGTTCTTCCGGTGGGTGTTCCTCGGGAACACGACCACCGGGACCGCGACCAGCGGCCAGGACTACATCGACGTGCGCTGAACCAACGACCGACCAACTGGGTGCACCGTCTGTTGAAGCCGCGCCATGTGTGTGCGGCTCCGACAGACGGCGCGCTGCGGTCGGCGGGACTTCGGTTACTGGTCCGCGAAGAGGTCCGCAGCGGAAGTGGCGGTGAGGGCGCGGGTGAGCCAGGTGCGCAGTGTCTCAGTGTCGTCGCAGCTGGTGATCCGGTCACGGATCTCATCGGTCACGTCGACGCCGCGCTGCTCCAGGACGAGCAGTATGGCGGCGGCCTGGCCTTCGGCCTGGCCCTGTGCTCGGCCCTGTGCTCGGCCTTCGTCGCGGATCTCTTCCGCGATGTAGGACTTGTAGAAGGAGAGGTCCACGGCCACCAGTTTCCTCCAGTACTGCCTGGCCGGGCGGTCGCCCATGCCTTGTGCGATGAATTCGATGATCGGGTCGGCGATGTCCTCGGGCTCGCCCTGTAGGGCGGTGGACAGGGCTTTCAGTATGGCAAAGATGTCCGGATCGGTCGCGTGCGTGATGGCGGACAAGGTGGCCAGTGCCAGGTCGGCGCGGGCCTCGGCCGGGTCGGTGACGACGGGGATGTTGTGCGGTCCCACCACGAGGGGCGTGAGGGTGAGCGTGGGCAGTCCGGGCGGGCCGCTGGTCACCGGTTGCTGGGCCCATTTGGCCACGGCGTGGTCCTGGCACACGACCATGAGCGCGGTGGGCAGCTTGTACGTGGTCCACAAGTACGACGTGTAGTACGCCCAGCTCGCGGGCTTGGCGGGGTTCTTCGTCCGCTGGGACTCGATGGCGAGGAGGTAGGAGCCGTGTTCGGCGCTTTTCAGCCGTAGGAGGGTGTCCACGCGGCGTTCGACGGGGTCGGTTTCGGTGAGGTCGGTGGGCATGACGGTGACTTCCACCGGGGTGGGGAGGGAGAAGCCGAGCACTTCGGAGAGGCGGCTGAAGAGGCGTGGATCGTGCTGGAAGATGCGGTGCATCGCCTCGTGGGGCGCGCTGACCATAAGGGTTCCTGGGAGTGTGAGGTCGTACGAGCCATGCGTTGAGAAATTGCCTTTGGCATGTGCCGAGGTGGATCTGGCTGTGAGCGTAGGAGTCCAACAGGGGCTGGCAGCAGCCAAGTTGGTGATGTTCACCCTGACGGGTGGCGGACTCCGAGAGCCGGTCCGCCGTCGAGTTGACGGCCTTCGCCGCATCTGCCGGGCTTCGGACCGCGGAAGGCCCGCTCACAGTCGTCGCAGTTCTGGAGTGGATGCCGGACGGGCGGCGCATGCCCTTCGGCTGGAAGGTCGGAGGTGGCGGAGGCGAGGTGTGCGGAGCGGATCTCCTGCTCATGCCACTGAGCGACGCCGAGGCGCGGCGGACGGACAGACGAGCCGGGGGGCGTCCTCACGTATGCGCGGGCTCCTCCAGCAACAGGCGTACCAGCAAGTCGAGTTCCTCAGCTGCGAGGGAACTGCGGGATCTCGTACGCTTCCGGCGTTGATCGAGCAGCTACCGGAAGAAGGTGTGCATGAACGCAGGTATACGGGGCCGAAGACGTACCGCCGCCGTGATCGCGACAGCCGGAGTCCTCGCGCTCTCGGTGCTCAACGCCCCGGCAGCGCAGGCCAAGGACACGGGCATCGTTGTGTCGAACCTGGTCATCAACAACGGCAAGCCGGTTGTAGTCGGTACGTCGCGGGTGGTGGAACCGTCGTTCACCTTCGATATCGCCCTGCCTCCGGGGTACGACACGAACCACCCGCTCAACTATGACGCGCAGCCCTTCCTGTACCGGCGAAGCGTCATGTCTCCCGAGATAGAGCTGGGCGTCAGAACCTGCTACGAAGTCACTCTCAAGAAGGCCCATTGCGAGGGCACGCTGTTCATCGACCCCGATCCTTCGCAGGGGCAGATCGTCTCCAACAGCGACGCCATCAAGTGGAAGATCGGCGTGGCGCTCGCGCTGTTCAAGGGCAACGGCGAACTCGTCGCCCAGGAGTTCGAGACAAGGCCCGGAGGTGTCTCCCTCAGGCGTGCCGCGAAGCTCAGCGTCGCCGACGCCACCCCCGAGCCTGTCGCCAAGGGCAAGAAGATCACGCTCAACAGCATGCTCACCCGGGCGAACTGGACCACCCACAAGAACGGCCCCTACGCCGGCAGCGCCGTGAGACTCCAGTTCCGCGCCAAGGGTGCCACCACGTTCAAGACGCTCAAGTGGGTCACCACCAACAGCGCGGGTGCCCTTCGCACCACGGTCACGGCCTCCACGGACGGGTTCTTCCGGTGGGTGTTCCTCGGGAACACGACCACCGGGACCGCGACCAGCGGCCAGGACTACATCGACGTGCGCTGATCGTCGTACGACGTCAGCAGGGGCTTATGGGGACACACAGTCAGTGCGTGAGTCGTGGTCCCAGCAGGGGGAGCAGCCGTTCCCGTAGGAGTCCTCGGGCCGGGTCCCAGGACATCCACAGGAGTTTGTGGCGGGTGCCGTCCGTCATGACCACCTCCAGACCGGAGGTGGTCACCCCGCCGTGCAGGCGGGCTGTGGCAATCCTCGAGAACGGGATCAGTTTGTTCGTGGGGTGAGCGGCCAGGACCGTCGTCGGGTCGTGGGCAATGAGTCGGTAAGGTTCCCGGGCCGTCAGGCCGGAGCCGTGGGCGTTGGCCACCGTCTGTATGAAGCCGCTGCGGATGCGCAGCAGCCCCTCGGGGAGCAGCCACAGTTCGCCGTGGATCCAGTCCAGCCAGCCGGTCGTGCAGGTACTGGTCAGCAGGCGGGCCTGCACCAGGCGTACGCGGGAGGCGCGGGCCACCGACTCCGTCAGCAGCGTGCTCCACGCGTCGAGGGACGAGACCCGGTGGCCTTCCCCGACGGAGTCGGCCTGTCCCAGGAAGAGGACATGCGCCCGGCCGGCCCCGAACAGCTGGACGACGAGCTGGACCTGCCAGGACGGAGAGGTGATCCGTAGGTCCAGTGCGGCCAGGTCCGCCGACCACAGGCCGTCCGCGACCTGTAGGCCCTCCGCCCGCCAGGCGCGTATGTGGGATTCCAGGCGGATCGCGGCGGTGTTCAGGTCCATGTCATGCGTCACGTCAGAATCATGGTCGATGCGCCGGCCGGGGGACATGCCTGGCTTCGGTTTGACCTTCGTCACCCTGCGGGTATTCTCTCCGGCTCGATTGGCGGAGCCCCTGCCCCGTATGGCAGACTGTCGGAGTTGCTCGGTCGAGTGTTGATGCTGCGCGCCTCCCGCCGGGAGGACCGAAAGCGAGTCCCACAGTACTCGTCGCCCTATCTGCCGTAAGGCAGCGCTGGGGCGGACGTACGGGAATCTTTCGGGAAGTGTCAGTGCGGCGCCGGCCAGGCACCCGGTGGGTCCGCGTCAGGAACGTCTGGCGCAGTCGCCCTCGGCCTGCGGTTCCGGAAGGGCCGTGTTGTGTCACCCCGTGCAGGGACGTCTCGGATGGGACATCCATGTCGGTGAGAGCGCGACACACCCGACCGCGTGGGTCGGAGAAGCAGGGCGGCGAAGCAGTACGGGACACCGGGTTCCAGAGCGTACGAAGAGACAGGACTACTGAGTAGCCATGGCGGGACAGAAGATCCGCATCCGGCTCAAGGCCTACGACCACGAGGTCATCGACTCCTCGGCGAAGAAGATCGTCGAGACGGTGACGCGCACTGGTGCGTCGGTCGCGGGCCCGGTGCCGCTGCCCACTGAGAAGAACGTGTACTGCGTCATCAAGTCGCCGCACAAGTACAAGGACTCGCGCGAGCACTTCGAGATGCGCACGCACAAGCGCCTGATCGACATCCTCGACCCGACGCCCAAGACCGTTGACTCTCTGATGCGACTCGACCTCCCGGCCGGTGTCGACATCGAGATCAAGCTCTAGGGGACGGTGATCTGAGAATGGCTAAGCAGATCAAGGGCATCCTGGGCGAGAAGCTCGGCATGACGCAGGTGTGGGACGAGAACAACCGTGTTGTTCCGGTCACCGTCGTCAAGGCCGGCCCGAACGTCGTGACCCAGGTCCGTACGAATGACTCCGACGGCTACGAGTCGGTCCAGATCGCCTTCGGCGAGATCGACCCTCGCAAGGTGAACAAGCCCCTCAAGGGTCACTTCGCCAAGGCTGACGTCACCCCCCGCCGCCACCTCGTCGAGATCCGTACCGCTGACGCCGGCGAGTACACCCTCGGCCAGGAGATCACCGCCGAGACCTTCGAGGCCGGCGTCAAGGTGGACGTGACCGGCAAGAGCAAGGGCAAGGGCTTCGCCGGTGTCATGAAGCGTCACAACTTCAAGGGCCTCGGCGCCGGCCACGGTGTCCAGCGCAAGCACCGCTCCCCCGGCTCGATCGGTGGCTGCGCCACCCCCGGCCGTGTGTTCAAGGGCGTCCGCATGGCGGGCCGCATGGGCAACGAGCGGGTCACCACCCAGAACCTGACCGTCCACGCCGTTGACGCGGAGAAGGGTCTGCTGCTCATCAAGGGCGCTATCCCTGGTCCGAACGGCGGCCTCGTCCTGGTCCGCACCGCGGCCAAGGGGGCCTGAGGTACCGATGAGCACTGTTGACATCCTTTCGCCCGCTGGCGAGAAGACCGGTAGCGTCGAGCTCCCCGCGGAGATCTTCGACGTAGAGAAGATCAGCGTCCCGCTGCTTCACCAGGTCGTCGTCGCACAGCTGGCCGCTGCCCGTCAGGGCACGCACAAGACCAAGACCCGCGCCGAGGTCCGTGGTGGTGGCCGCAAGCCGTACCGCCAGAAGGGCACCGGCCGCGCGCGCCAGGGTTCGACCCGCGCCCCGCAGTTCGCCGGTGGTGGCGTCGTGCACGGTCCCGTGCCGCGTGACTACTCGCAGCGGACCCCGAAGAAGATGAAGGCCGCGGCCCTGCGCCACGCCCTCACCGACCGGGCCCGCAACGCTCGCATCCACGTCGTCACCGGCGTGATCGAGGGCGAGACCCCCTCCACCAAGGCCGCGAAGAGCCTGCTCGCCAAGATCAGTGAGCGCAAGAACGTGCTGCTGGTCATCGAGCGCTCCGACGAGGCCGGGCTGCTCTCCGCCCGCAACCTGCCCCAGGTGCACATCCTGGAGCCGGGCCAGCTGAACACGTACGACGTTCTCGTCTCGGACGACGTGGTCTTCACCCAGGCCGCTTTCGAGTCCTTCGTGTCCGGCCCCAAGGCCACTGACACCGAAGGGAGCGAGGTCTGATGGCCATCCGTCACCCCGCCATTGCCTCCAAGGCGGCCAAGGCCGCCAAGGCCGCGCGCGTCGCCAAGGCGAAGCGCCACGAGGCCGAGGGCAAGAACACTGTCGTCACGCCGGCCAGCAAGTCGTACACGGACCCCCGTGACGTCCTGCTGAAGCCCGTCGTGTCCGAGAAGAGCTACGCGCTCATCGACGAGAACAAGTACACGTTCATCGTCGCGCCCGGCAGCAACAAGACCCAGATCAAGCAGGCCGTCCAGGCGGTCTTCTCGGTCAAGGTCACCGGGGTCAACACGATCAACCGCATCGGCAAGCGCAAGCGCACCAAGAGCGGTTTCGGTAAGCGCGCTGACACCAAGCGCGCGATCGTGACCCTCGCCGAGGGCGACCGTATCGACATCTTCGGCGGTCCGGCCGCGTAAGCGGGTCGGATCGTCCGATATCGGACGAGGACTGAGAAATGGGAATCCGCAAGTACAAGCCGACTACGCCGGGCCGCCGTGGCTCCAGCGTCGCCGACTTCGTCGAGGTCACGCGGTCCACGCCGGAGAAGTCGCTGGTTCGCCCCCTGCACAGCAAGGGCGGCCGTAACAATTCCGGTCGTGTGACCGTTCGCCACCAGGGTGGCGGACACAAGCGCGCCTACCGCGTGATCGACTTCCGTCGTCACGACAAGGACGGCGTGCCGGCGAAGGTCGCGCACATCGAGTACGACCCCAACCGCACCGCGCGCATCGCGCTGCTGCACTACGCGGACGGCGAGAAGCGCTACATCCTCGCCCCCCGCAACCTGTCGCAGGGTGACCGCGTCGAGAACGGTCCCGGGGCCGACATCAAGCCGGGCAACAACCTGGCGCTCCGCAACATCCCGGTCGGTACCACGATCCACGCGATCGAGATCCGTCCCGGTGGCGGCGCCAAGTTCGCCCGCTCCGCCGGTGCCTCGGTGCAGCTGCTGGCGAAGGAGGGCACGATGGCCCACCTTCGTATGCCCTCCGGTGAGATCCGCCTGGTCGACCAGCGCTGCCGCGCCACGGTCGGCGAGGTCGGCAACGCCGAGCAGAGCAACATCAACTGGGGCAAGGCCGGCCGCAAGCGCTGGCTGGGCGTCCGCCCGACCGTCCGCGGTGTGGCGATGAACCCGGTTGACCACCCGCACGGTGGTGGTGAAGGCAAGACCTCCGGTGGTCGTCACCCGGTCTCGCCGTGGGGTCAGAAGGAGGGTCGTACTCGTTCGCCGAAGAAGGCTTCGAACAAGTACATCGTCCGCCGCCGCAAGACGAACAAGAAGCGCTAGGAGCGGGTTTAGATGCCGCGCAGTCTCAAGAAGGGGCCCTTCGTCGACGACCACCTGATCAAGAAGGTGGACGCCCAGAACGAAGCCGGTTCCAAGAACGTCATCAAGACCTGGTCCCGTCGCTCGATGATCATCCCGGCCATGCTCGGCCACACGATCGCGGTGCACAACGGCAAGACCCACATTCCGGTGTTTGTCACCGAGTCGATGGTCGGCCACAAGCTCGGCGAGTTCTCGCCGACGCGCACCTTCCGGGGTCACGTCAAGGACGACCGGAAGTCGAAGCGCCGCTAACGCGGGGTGGAATCGACCATGACAGACACTGGAAGGACAACCATGGAAGCCAGGGCCCAGGCGCGGTACATCCGCGTTACGCCCATGAAGGCCCGCCGCGTGGTGGACCTTATCCGTGGCATGGATGCCACGGAGGCTCAGGCGGTCCTGCGTTTCGCCCCGCAGGCCGCGAGCGTGCCGGTCGGCAAGGTGCTTGACAGCGCCATTGCCAACGCCGCGCACAACTACGACCACACCGACGCCGACAGCCTCTTCATCTCCGAGGCGTTCGTCGACGAGGGCCCGACCCTGAAGCGGTTCCGTCCGCGTGCCCAGGGCCGCGCCTACCGGATCCGCAAGCGGACCAGCCACATCACCGTGGTCGTCAGCAGCAAGGAAGGTTCCCGGTAATGGGCCAGAAGGTAAACCCGCACGGGTTCCGACTCGGCATCACCACCGACTTCAAGTCGCGTTGGTACGCCGACAAGCTGTACAAGGACTACGTCGGAGAAGACGTCGCCATCCGTCGGATGATGACGTCCGGCATGGAGCGCGCCGGTATCTCGAAGGTTGAGATCGAGCGCACCCGCGACCGCGTCCGCGTCGACATCCACACCGCGCGTCCGGGCATCGTCATCGGCCGCCGCGGCGCCGAGGCCGACCGTATTCGTGGCGACCTGGAGAAGCTGACCAAGAAGCAGGTCCAGCTCAACATCCTCGAGGTCAAGAACCCGGAGACGGACGCTCAGCTGGTGGCCCAGGCCGTCGCCGAGCAGCTCTCCTCCCGCGTCTCCTTCCGTCGGGCCATGCGCAAGAGCATGCAGTCCGCCATGAAGGCCGGCGCCAAGGGCATCAAGATCCAGTGCGGTGGCCGTCTCGGCGGCGCCGAGATGTCCCGCTCGGAGTTCTACCGCGAGGGCCGTGTGCCCCTGCACACGCTCCGCGCGAACGTCGACTACGGCTTCTTCGAGGCCAAGACGACCTTCGGCCGTATCGGTGTGAAGGTCTGGATCTACAAGGGCGACGTCAAGAACATCGCCGAGGTCCGCGCCGAGAACGCCGCTGCCCGTGCGGGTAACCGCCCGGCCCGTGGTGGTGCCGGTGGCGGCAGCGACCGTCCGGCCCGTGGTGGTGGCCGTGGTGGCGAGCGTGGCGGCCGCGGCCGCAAGCCGCAGCAGGCTCCCGCTGCCGAGGCCCCCAAGGCCGAGGCCCCGGCGGCTGCCGCTCCGGCTGAGAGCACCGGAACGGAGGCCTGACCGAAATGCTGATCCCCCGTAGGGTCAAGCACCGCAAGCAGCACCACCCGAAGCGTCGTGGCATGTCCAAGGGTGGTACGACGGTCGCGTTCGGCGAGTACGGCATTCAGGCCGTCACGCCGGCGTACGTGACCAACCGCCAGATCGAGGCGGCCCGTATCGCGATGACCCGCCACATCAAGCGTGGCGGCAAGGTCTGGATCAACATCTACCCGGACCGCCCCCTCACCAAGAAGCCTGCCGAGACCCGCATGGGTTCCGGTAAGGGTTCCCCCGAGTGGTGGATCGCGAACGTGCACCCCGGTCGGGTCATGTTCGAGCTGTCCTACCCCAACGAGAAGATCGCCCGTGAGGCCCTCACTCGCGCAGCCCACAAGCTGCCGATGAAGTGCCGGATCGTCAAGCGCGAGGCAGGTGAAGCGTGATGTCGGCCGGTACCAAGGCGTCCGAGCTGCGCGAACTGGGTGACGAGGAGCTTCTCGCGAAGCTCCGCGAAGCCAAGGAAGAGCTGTTCAACCTCCGCTTCCAGGCGGCGACCGGTCAGCTCGAGAACCACGGTCGGCTCAAGGCCGTCCGCAAGGACATCGCGCGGATCTACACCCTGATGCGTGAGCGCGAGCTGGGCATCGAGACGGTGGAGAGCGCCTGATGAGCGAGAGCAACGTGACTGAGCAGAGCACCGAAGCCCGCGGCTTCCGCAAGACCCGTGAGGGTCTCGTCGTCAGCGACAAGATGGACAAGACCGTCGTCGTCGCCGTCGAGGACCGCGTGAAGCACGCGCTGTACGGCAAGGTCATCCGCCGTACGAGCAAGCTCAAGGCTCACGACGAGCAGAACGCCGCCGGCGTCGGCGACCGCGTCCTCCTCATGGAGACCCGGCCGCTGTCCGCCACGAAGCGGTGGCGCATCGTCGAGATCCTCGAGAAGGCCAAGTAATACCTCCTGCGGGCATCCCCGCAGGACAGTTCCGCCAGGCTCGGTGGGGGCCTCGTACTCGTCAGAGATATGAGTCCCCCGCCGGGAACCGGCAGACAATCAGGAGATAGACGTGATCCAGCAGGAGTCGCGACTGCGTGTCGCCGACAACACTGGTGCGAAGGAGATCCTTTGCATCCGTGTCCTCGGTGGCTCCGGTCGCCGCTACGCGGGCATCGGTGACGTCATCGTCGCCACCGTCAAGGACGCGATCCCCGGCGGCAACGTGAAGAAGGGTGACGTCATCAAGGCGGTCATCGTTCGCACCGTCAAGGAGCGCCGCCGTCCGGACGGCTCGTACATCCGCTTCGACGAGAACGCCGCTGTCGTTCTGAAGAACGACGGCGACCCTCGTGGCACCCGTATCTTCGGCCCGGTCGGCCGGGAGCTGCGCGAGAAGAAGTTCATGAAGATCATCTCGCTCGCGCCGGAGGTGCTGTAAGCATGAAGATCAAGAAGGGCGACCTGGTTCAGGTCATCACCGGTAAGGACAAGGGCAAGCAGGGCAAGGTCATCGCGGCCTTCCCCCGCGAGGACCGCGTCCTGGTCGAGGGTGTCAACCGGGTCAAGAAGCACACCAAGGCCGGCCCGACCGCTCGCGGTTCGCAGGCCGGCGGCATCGTCACGACCGAGGCGCCCGTCCACGTCTCCAACGTCCAGCTGGTCGTTGAGAAGGACGGCAACAAGGTCGTCACGCGTGTCGGTTACCGCTTCGACGACGAGGGCAACAAGATCCGCGTTGCCAAGCGGACGGGTGAGGACATCTGATGGCTACCACCACCACTCCGCGTCTCAAGACGAAGTACCGCGAGGACATCGCGGGCAAGCTGCGTGAGGAGTTCTCCTACGAGAACGTCATGCAGATCCCCGGCCTCGTCAAGATCGTGGTCAACATGGGTGTGGGCGACGCCGCCCGCGACTCCAAGCTGATCGAGGGCGCCATCCGCGACCTCACCACGATCACCGGGCAGAAGCCGGCCGTCACCAAGGCCCGCAAGTCCATCGCGCAGTTCAAGCTGCGTGAGGGCCAGCCGATCGGTGCCCACGTCACGCTCCGTGGCGACCGCATGTGGGAGTTCCTGGACCGCACCCTGTCGCTCGCGCTGCCGCGCATCCGCGACTTCCGTGGTCTGTCCCCCAAGCAGTTCGACGGCCGTGGCAACTACACCTTCGGTCTCACCGAGCAGGTCATGTTCCACGAGATCGACCAGGACAAGATCGACCGTACCCGGGGCATGGACATCACCGTGGTGACCACGGCGACCAACGACGCTGAGGGCCGCGCGCTCCTTCGTCACCTCGGCTTCCCCTTCAAGGAGGCGTGAGCGAGATGGCGAAGAAGGCTCTGATTGCCAAGGCTGCTCGTAAGCCCAAGTTCGCGGTGCGTGGCTACACCCGCTGCCAGCGGTGCGGCCGTCCGCACTCCGTGTACCGCAAGTTCGGCCTGTGCCGCGTGTGCCTCCGTGAGATGGCTCACCGTGGCGAGCTGCCGGGCGTGACCAAGAGCTCCTGGTAATCCCGTTTTCTAGGGATTCCCGAAGCTCTCGGTAAGCAATGGGTTGGTCAGGTGCCCACCCCTCCATGGCTTAGGCTGGGAGGGTTGGGCGCTTGACGCCCGTACGACTTACTACGCCGTAGGTCCCCCGCACCGCACCCGTCCCGCCACTGAGTGAGTGGGGAGAGGGATGGCGCATCCAGGAAACCCCGGCGAGAGAGGCCGAAGGCCAATTCATGACCATGACTGATCCGATCGCGGACATGCTGACTCGTCTGCGTAACGCGAACTCGGCGTACCACGACAGCGTGGGTATGCCGCACAGCAAGATCAAGTCGCACATCGCGGAGATCCTCCAGCAGGAGGGCTTCATCACGGGCTGGAAGGTCGAGGACGCCGAGGTCGGCAAGAACCTCGTTCTCGAGCTGAAGTTCGGCCCGAACCGTGAGCGCTCCATCGCGGGCATCAAGCGGATCTCCAAGCCCGGTCTCCGGGTGTACGCGAAGTCCACCAACCTGCCGAAGGTGCTCGGCGGCCTGGGCGTGGCGATCATCTCCACGTCGCACGGTCTCCTCACCGACAAGCAGGCCGGCAAGAAGGGCGTAGGCGGAGAAGTTCTCGCCTACGTCTGGTAGCGGAAGGGAACGGAGGAAACAGCTATGTCGCGTATTGGCAAGCTCCCCATCACGGTTCCCGCCGGCGTGGACGTCACCATCGACGGCCGTACGGTTTCGGTGAAGGGCCCCAAGGGCTCTCTCTCCCACACCGTCGCTGCGCCGATCGACATCGCCAAGGGTGAGGACGGCGTTCTCAACGTCACCCGCCCCAACGACGAGCGTCAGAACAAGGCCCTGCACGGCCTGTCCCGCACGCTGGTGGCGAACATGATCACCGGCGTGACCGAGGGTTACGTGAAGAAGCTCGAGATCAGCGGTGTCGGTTACCGCGTGGCGGCGAAGGGCACGAGCCTCGAGTTCGCGCTCGGCTACAGCCACTCGATCACCGTCGAGGCGCCCGAGGGCATCTCGTTCAAGGTCGAGAACCCGACCCGCTTCTCTGTCGAGGGAATCGACAAGCAGAAGGTCGGCGAGGTTGCGGCCAACATCCGCAAGCTGCGCAAGCCCGACCCGTACAAGGCCAAGGGTGTCAAGTACGAGGGCGAAGTCATCCGCCGCAAGGTCGGAAAGGCGGGTAAGTAAGCCATGGCATACGGTACGAAGATCGCTAAGGGCGACGCTTACAAGCGTGCTGCCATCAAGCGGCGTCACATCCGCATCCGTAAGAAGGTCAACGGAACGGCTGAGCGTCCCCGCCTGGTTGTGACCCGCTCGAACCGCCACATCGTGGCCCAGGTCATCGACGACATCCAGGGTCACACCCTGGCGTCGGCGTCGACCCTGGACGCTTCGATCCGCGGTGCCGAGGGCGATGACAAGTCGGCGCAGGCCGGCAAGGTCGGCGCACTGGTCGCCGAGCGTGCCAAGGCCGCAGGTGTCGAGGCCGTCGTGTTCGACCGTGGTGGCAGCCGGTACGCCGGTCGCATCGCCGCCCTGGCCGACGCCGCCCGCGAAGCCGGGCTCAAGTTCTGAGCCGCCCGTCGCGCTTGCGGCCTTGTGCCGCGGCGCAGCGTAGCTAGCGGAAAAAGAGAGAGGTAATCCAATGGCTGGACCCCAGCGCCGCGGAAGCGGTGCCGGTGGCGGCGAGCGGCGGGACCGGAAGGGCCGTGACGGCGGCGCTGCTGCCGCCGAGAAGACCGCGTACGTTGAGCGCGTTGTCGCGATCAACCGCGTCGCCAAGGTTGTGAAGGGTGGTCGTCGCTTCAGCTTCACCGCGCTGGTCGTGGTGGGCGATGGCGATGGCACCGTAGGTGTCGGTTACGGCAAGGCCAAGGAGGTGCCGGCCGCGATCGCCAAGGGTGTGGAAGAGGCCAAGAAGCACTTCTTCAAGGTCCCCCGTATCCAGGGCACCATCCCGCACCCGATCACGGGCGAGAAGGCCGCGGGCGTCGTCCTGCTCAAGCCTGCCTCCCCCGGTACCGGCGTTATCGCCGGTGGCCCGGTGCGTGCTGTCCTGGAGTGCGCCGGCGTTCACGACATCCTGTCGAAGTCGCTCGGCTCGTCCAACGCGATCAACATCGTGCACGCGACCGTGGCGGCCCTCAAGGGCCTGCAGCGTCCCGAGGAGATCGCGGCTCGCCGTGGTCTGCCCCTCGAGGACGTCGCCCCCGCGGCTCTGCTCCGTGCGCGTGCGGGAGCGGGTGCGTAATGGCTCGCCTCAAGGTCACGCAGACGAAGTCGTACATCGGCAGCAAGCAGAACCACCGTGACACTCTGCGGTCCCTTGGTCTCAAGGGGATCAACACCGTGGTCGTCAAGGAGGACCGCCCCGAGTTCCGCGGAATGGTGCACACCGTCCGCCACCTCGTGACGGTTGAGGAGGTCGACTGATCATGGCGGAGAACAACCCGCTCAAGATCCACAACCTCCGTCCCGCCCCGGGCGCCAAGACCGCCAAGACCCGTGTGGGTCGTGGTGAGGCGTCGAAGGGTAAGACGGCTGGTCGTGGTACCAAGGGCACCAAGGCCCGTTACCAGGTTCCGGAGCGCTTCGAGGGTGGGCAGATGCCCCTCCACATGCGTCTCCCGAAGCTCAAGGGCTTCAAGAACCCGTTCAAGACCGAGTACCAGGTCGTGAACCTCGACAAGCTGGGCGCGCTGTACCCGGAGGGTGGCGAGGTCACCGTCGAGGGTCTCGTCGCCAAGGGTGCCGTTCGCAAGAACAGCCTCGTCAAGGTCCTCGGCCAGGGCGAGCTCTCCGTGGCGCTGCAGGTGACGGTCGACGCCGTCTCCGGCTCCGCCAAGGAGAAGATCACCGCCGCCGGCGGTACCGTCACCGAGCTCGTCTGAACACCACAGGCGTCTCGATGACTTGAGCGATCCCTGCCGGGGATACCCCACAAATGGGGTATCCCCGGTTGGTCGTTCCTAGGGAGGCATGGTCGCCGGTAAGGTGGCCAGGCACTGTCAACCTGAGTCCGGTGTGCTGATGAGGAACTCCGGACCCCTCTTGGCTGTTAGTTATCTGTCAACGTATTCGTCGAACCTCAAGACCGTCACCTCTGACGCAGTAGCGCGGGGGTCGCAGGAGGCACCGTGCTTACCGCGTTCGCCCGGGCGTTCAAGACGCCCGACCTGCGCAAGAAGCTGCTCTTCACGCTCGGCATCATCGTGGTTTATCGGGTGGGTACGCACATCCCGATCCCCGGTGTCGACTATCAGAACGTCCAGACGTGCATCGACGTCGCGAAGGGCGGAAGCCAGGGCCTGTTCGGTCTGGTGAACATGTTCAGCGGCGGGGCGCTGCTGCAGATCACGATCTTCGCGCTGGGCATCATGCCGTACATCACGGCGAGCATCATCCTGCAGCTGCTGACGGTGGTGATCCCGCGTCTGGAAGCCCTCAAGAAGGAGGGCCAGGCGGGCACAGCGAAGATCACGCAGTACACCCGTTACCTGACAGTGGCTCTCGCCATCCTCCAGGGCACCGGTCTGGTCGCCACCGCGCGCAGCGGTGCGCTCTTCAGCGGTTGCCAGGTCGCCAGCGAGATCGTCCCGGACCAGTCGATCTTCGTGACCATCACCATGGTCATCACCATGACCGCCGGTACGGCCGTCGTCATGTGGCTCGGTGAGCTCATCACCGACCGCGGTATCGGCAACGGCATGTCCATCCTGATGTTCATCTCGATCGCGGCCACCTTCCCGTCCGCGCTGTGGGCCATCAAGACCCAGGGCGACCTGGCGGACGGCTGGATCGAGTTCGGTACGGTCATCGCGGTCGGCCTCGTCATGGTCGCGCTGGTGGTCTTCGTCGAGCAGGCGCAGCGCCGTATCCCGGTCCAGTACGCGAAGCGCATGATCGGCCGCCGCTCCTACGGCGGTACGTCGACGTACATTCCGCTCAAGGTCAACCAGGCCGGCATCATCCCTGTGATCTTTGCCTCCTCGCTGCTCTACATTCCGGCGCTGATCGCGCAGTTCTCCGGCGGAAACTCCGGCTGGAAGACGTGGATCGAGCAGAACCTGACCAAGGGTGACCACCCGATTTACATCACCACCTACTTCTTGCTGATCGTTTTCTTCGCCTTCTTCTATGTCGCCATCTCCTTCAACCCCGAAGAAGTAGCCGACAACATGAAGAAGTATGGTGGCTTCATCCCGGGCATCCGGGCTGGTCGGCCGACCGCTGAGTATCTGAGCTACGTACTCAACCGGATCACCTGGCCGGGTTCGCTGTACCTGGGTCTGATCGCTCTCGTACCGACGATGGCGTTGGTAGGTTTCGGGGCAAACCAGAACTTCCCGTTCGGCGGGACCAGCATCCTCATCATCGTGGGTGTCGGTCTTGAGACCGTGAAGCAGATTGAGAGCCAGCTCCAGCAGCGCAATTACGAAGGGTTCCTCCGCTGATGCGAATCGTCCTCGTCGGGCCGCCTGGTGCCGGGAAGGGAACGCAGGCCGCGTTCCTGGCAAAGAATCTGTCGATCCCGCACATCTCCACGGGCGACCTCTTCCGGGCCAACATCAGCAAGCAGACGGAACTCGGGAAACTCGCGAAGTCCTACATGGACGCGGGCAACCTGGTGCCGGACGAGGTCACGATCGCGATGGCCAAGGACCGCATGGAGCAGTCCGACGCGGTGAACGGCTTTCTGCTCGACGGCTTCCCGCGGAACGTCTCGCAGGCCGAGGCGCTGGACGAGATGCTCAAGGCCGAGTCCATGAAGCTGGACGCGGTCCTCGACCTGGAGGTCCCCGAGGACGAGGTGGTCAAGCGCATCGCCGGCCGCCGCATCTGCCGTAACGACTCGGCGCACGTCTTCCACGTGACGTACCAGGCGCCGAAGGCCGAGGGTGTCTGTGACACCTGCGGCGGCGAGCTGTACCAGCGGGACGACGACTCCGAGGAGACGGTCCGCAAGCGGCTGGAGGTCTACCACACCCAGACCGAGCCGATCATCGACTACTACAAGGCCCAGGGCCTCGTGGTGACGATCTCGGCGCTCGGCAAGGTGGAGGACGTCACCGGCAAGGCGATGGCCGCGCTGAAGGGCGAGGGCGAGGGCGAGTAGTCCTTCCGGGTCCTTCTGGGTCCTTGTGGGTCCTCTCGGTCCCTCCTGGTCTCTTCTGTTTGTACGTCGGACAGCCGCGGTTTCCCGTCAGGGGACCGCGGCTGCTGCGTGTGCGCCGGGCCCCGTATCGTTGACCCGTTACCCGCGTTCAGCCAGTCCGGTCGGTCCGGTCGGTCCACGAAAGGCCGTAGTCCCCATGGTGCAGATCAAGACCCCCGAGCAGATCGCCAAGATGCGTGAGGCGGGGCTTGTCGTCGCCGCCATCCACGCGGCCACCCGTGAGGCGGCCGTGCCGGGCGCGAGTACGAACGATCTGGACCAGGTCGCGCGGAAGGTGCTCGCGGAGCACAACGCGAAGCCGAACTTCCTCGGGTACGGCGGCTTCCCGGCCACCATCTGCACCTCCGTCAACGAGGTCGTCGTCCATGGCATCCCGTCCGACGAGGTCGTGCTGAAGGACGGGGACATCATCTCCATCGACTGCGGCGCGATCGTCGACGGCTGGCACGGGGACGCGGCGTACACGGCGTTCGTGGGGTCCGGGCACGCGCCCGAGATGATCGAGCTGTCGCGGGTGACGGAGGAGTCGATGTGGGCCGGGATCGCCGCGATGAAGCTGGGGAACCGGCTGGTCGATGTCTCGCGGGCGATCGAGACGTACATCCGGCGCCAGCCCAAGGCGGGGGGCGGGCGGTACGGGATCATCGAGGACTACGGCGGGCATGGCATCGGGACCGAGATGCACATGGATCCGCATCTGCTGAACTATGTCGAGCGCAGGCGGGGGAAGGGGCCGAAGCTGGTTCCCGGGTTCTGTCTGGCGATCGAGCCGATGGTGTCTCTGGGTACGCCGAAGACCGAGGTTCTTGCTGATGACTGGACGGTCATCACCACGGATGGGACATGGTCGTCGCACTGGGAGCATTCTGTGGCGTTGACGGAGGATGGGCCGTTGGTGCTTACGTCTCCCGACGGGGGTAGGGCGAAGCTGGCGGAGCTTGGGGTTACCGCGGCGCCGGATCCGCTGGCGTAGGGCGTTTTCTCGCCCCCGCCGCCCCTACCCGTCCCATCCCGTTCCTGGGGGCTGCCGCCCCCAGACCCCCGCTTCGGCCTGGACGGCCTCGTCCTCAAACGCCGGACGGGCTGATGGTCGCCCGGGTTAAGGATCAGCTCTGTGGGGCATTCTTTCTCGATTCGTCTTTCCGGGTGTGCTGTCGTAGACTGACTCGTCGGCTCTCGTGCACCCGCATGTCCGCATGCGTCCCTCTGGGGAACGCAAGGGAGTCGATCAAGGTAGTCGATTCGAAGGGCGAAGCGTGGCCAAGAAGCAAGGTGCCATCGAGATCGAGGGCACTGTCGTCGAGTCTCTTCCGAACGCCATGTTCAAGGTTGAGCTCCAGAACGGCCACCAGGTCCTGGCACACATCAGCGGCAAGATGCGTATGCACTACATCCGCATCCTCCCTGACGACCGGGTCGTGGTGGAGCTGTCTCCGTACGACCTGACTCGTGGCCGGATCGTCTACCGGTACAAGTGAGCTTGGGCGAGTCCCGTACTTGCCTCGGCGGCCGGGAGGGTCGTCGCCGGACAGGTCTCACCTGTCAAACTCTCCGGAGCGATCCAGGGGAGAGTCTTTCTGATCAGTCGGGAAGAGAACTCCAACGATACAAGTAGATCTTTATTCTCGCCCTCCGTCTGCACCTGGCGTGGGGGCACTGACCCGGAGAACCTCACCCCATGAAGGTCAAGCCGAGCGTCAAGAAGATCTGCGACAAGTGCAGGGTGATCCGCCGTCACGGTCGGGTCATGGTCATCTGCGAGAACCCGCGCCACAAGCAGCGCCAGGGCTGACGCACGACCCCCTTCTGCACCCGCAGAACTTCGCGCGACGCGAGCAGTAGTACATGTTCATACGCAGAGCCCAGGTCTGGAGTTCCCGAGGACCTGATACCCCCGGTCGGAGGCCGGGGACCCAGTTCGTACCTAGTACGGCGGCTGGGAAATGGCTTTGTGGAAGACCTCCGAACGACAACTGGAGCCATTGAATGGCACGCGTTTCCGGTGTTGACATCCCGCGCGATAAGCGTGTGGAGGTCGCCCTCACCTACGTGTTCGGCATTGGCCGGACCCTCTCCCAGCTGACGCTGGCGGAGACTGGCGTGGACCCGAACACCCGTGTTCGGGACCTCTCCGAGGAGCAGCTCGTCGCGATCCGCGAGTACGTGGACGCCAACATCAAGACCGAGGGTGACCTCCGTCGCGAGATCCAGGGCGACATTCGCCGCAAGATCGAGATCGGCTGCTACCAGGGTATTCGCCACCGCCGTGGCCTGCCCGTCCACGGTCAGCGCACCAGCACGAACGCTCGTACCCGCAAGGGCCCGCGTCGCGCCATCGCCGGCAAGAAGAAGCCGGGCAAGAAGTAGTCCTCAGCGGACAACGCTTCATCAGCGGTCTTCGCTGTAGGACCGACCACCTCCCCGTAGGAGAAGTAGATGCCCCCCAAGGGTCGTCAGGGCGCTGCCAAGAAGGTGCGCCGCAAGGAAAAGAAGAACGTCGCTCACGGGCACGCTCACATCAAGAGCACGTTCAACAACACGATCGTCTCGATCACGGACCCCGCGGGCAACGTGATCTCCTGGGCCTCCGCCGGCCACGTCGGCTTCAAGGGCTCGCGCAAGTCCACCCCCTTCGCCGCGCAGATGGCCGCCGAGTCGGCCGCCCGCCGCGCGCAGGAGCACGGCATGCGCAAGGTTGACGTCTTCGTCAAGGGCCCGGGTTCGGGTCGCGAGACGGCCATCCGTTCGCTGCAGGCGACCGGTCTTGAGGTCGGCTCCATCCAGGACGTCACCCCCACCCCGCACAACGGTTGCCGTCCGCCCAAGCGCCGTCGCGTCTGACGCACCGGTTCAGGTTGGCTCGGCTGCTGTCGGCTGGGGGTGTGGGGGTCGTCCCCCACATGGTCGCAGCACGGTTGCCGTCCGCCCAAGCGCCGTCGCGTCTGACGCACGGTTCGCCGGTGCGTCTGATCTGCTGATCTGACGTTCGGGTTTCGCTTGGCGGTTTGAGGTTTTCGGGCGGTATGGCTCTTCGGGGCCGTATCGCCCGTACCCTTGTAGTACTAGTCGGGCATCAAATAGCGGGTGCCCATGACTGAAGGATCACAGCATGCTGATTGCTCAGCGTCCCTCGTTGACCGAAGAGGTCGTCGACGAGTTCCGCTCCCGGTTCGTCATCGAGCCGCTGGAGCCGGGCTTCGGCTACACCCTCGGTAACTCGCTCCGCCGGACCCTTCTCTCGTCGATCCCGGGTGCGGCTGTCACCAGCATCCGTATCGACGGCGTTCTGCACGAGTTCACCACCGTGCCGGGTGTCAAGGAAGACGTCACCGACCTCATCCTCAACATCAAGCAGCTCGTCGTCAGCAGTGAGCATGACGAGCCTGTCGTGATGTACCTGCGCAAGCAGGGTCCGGGTCTGGTCACCGCCGCCGACATCGCGCCGCCGGCCGGTGTCGAGGTGCACAACCCCGACCTCGTCCTCGCCACGCTCAACGGCAAGGGCAAGCTGGAGAT